>NZ_CP027773.1:4767500-5136099 GCF_003019815.1 Variovorax sp. PMC12 | reverse complement strand
AGGCACTGGATTTTGATTCCAGCATGCAAAGGTTCGAATCCTTTCTCCCCTGCCAAATCTTCAACGACTGCGGCCAAATGGCCGCAGTCTTCATTTGCAGCTCACCCGCTGCAATAATCGGCGGCCTACCGGTCGCCATGCATCACAAACCTTTTGGCGGCTTCCTAAGCCAATTTGCACTGCCGGGACGCGCTCATGCAGGCTAATCACCCTGATTTCATGGTTTTCACCGGTAACGCCAATCCTGGCCTTGCTGCGGAAATCGCGCACAACCTCGGTACTTCGCTGGGCGCCGCCCGCGTGGGCCGCTTCTCGGACGGTGAAGTCACCGTCGAGATCAACCAGAACGTCCGCGCCCGCGACGTGTTCGTGGTCCAGTCGACCTGCGCTCCTACCAACGAAAACCTGATGGAACTGCTGATCATGGTCGACGCGCTCAAGCGCGCTTCGGCCGAGCGGATCAGCGCCGTCATTCCCTACTTCGGCTACGCCCGCCAGGACCGCCGTCCGCGCTCGAGCCGCGTGCCCATCTCGGCCAAGGTCGTGGCCAACCTGCTGGAAACCGTCGGTGTCGAGCGTGTGCTCACGATGGACCTTCACGCCGACCAGATCCAGGGCTTCTTCGACATTCCGGTCGACAACATCTACGCCTCGCCGGTGCTGCTGGGCGACCTGCGCGCCAAGAACTACGAAGACCTGATCGTGGTTTCGCCCGATGTCGGCGGCGTGGTCCGTGCCCGCGCGCTGGCCAAGCAACTGAACTGCGACCTCGCCATCATCGACAAGCGCCGCCCGAAGGCCAACGTCAGCGAAGTCATGAACGTGATCGGCGAGATCGACGGCCGCAACTGCGTGATCATGGACGACATGATCGACACCGCCGGCACGCTGGTCAAAGCAGCCGAAGTGCTGAAAGAGCGCGGCGCCAAGAGCGTCTACGCCTACTGCACGCACCCGATCTTCTCGGGCCCGGCCATCGAGCGCATCACGCAGGGCTCGGCCCTCGACGAAGTGGTCGTGACCAACACCATTCCCCTTTCCGACGGCGCCAATGCCTGCGGAAAGATCCGCCAGCTCTCCGTGGCACCGCTGATCGCCGAAACGATCCAGCGCATTGCCAAGGGCGAGTCGGTGATGAGTTTGTTCTCGGATCAGGACAACCTGTTCTGACCGGGGCATGAAGCTGGCCTCCTTCGCAGGAGGCCTTTTTGAACCGGAGTCGCACTGGTCGCGGTGGACTCTCACAGGAGCTAGTTATGAAATTCGTCGCTTTTGAGCGCGCAAAGCAGGGCACGGGTGCGAGCCGCCGTCTCCGCATCACGGGCAAGACCCCCGGCATCGTCTACGGTGGCGACACCCAGCCGCAACTGATCGAGATCGATCACAACGCGCTGTGGCACGCCCTGAAGAAAGAAGCTTTCCACTCGAGCGTGCTCGAGATGGAACTCGGCGGCACGACCAGCAAGGTCCTGCTGCGCGACGTGCAGTACCACCCCTTCCGCCAGCTGGTGCAGCACATCGACTTCCAGCGCGTCGATGCCAAGACCCGCATGACCACGAAGGTGCCCGTGCACTTCAAGGGTGAAGAAGAATCCGAAGCCGTCAAGATCGACCTGAACCTGGTCAACCACGTGACGACCGAACTCGAACTGAACTGCCTGCCGAGCGATCTGCCCGAGTTCATCGAAGTCGACCTGTCGGGCCTGAAGAAGAACGGCACCGTCACGCTGAAGGACATCAAGCTGCCCAAGGGCGTGAAGTGGGTCAGCCACGGCAAGGTCAACCCGGTGCTGGCTTCGGCCGTGTCGCCGGCGGCTGAAGAAGTCGACGCTCCCGCCGAAGGCGCTGCCGATGCAGCAGCCGCCGCCGCACCGGCCGGCAAGGGTGGCAAGGCTCCGGCCGCCAAGACCCCCGCCGCTAAGACTGCCAAGAAGTAATCTTCTTTCGCATCCGTTGCTGCAGAAGGCCCGCCTCGTGCGGGCCTTCTGCTTTTTGGCGGCGGGATAATCAAGGCCATGATCAAGTTGTTCGTCGGCCTCGGAAACCCGGGCCCTGAGTACGAAGCCACGCGGCACAACGCGGGCTTCTGGTGGATCGACGCCCTGGCGCGCGACTGGAAACTCAACCTCGTGCCCGAACGCGGCTACCACGGCCTCGCGGCGCGCGCCAACATCGGCGGGCAGAGCATCTGGCTGCTGGAGCCGCAGACCTTCATGAACCTGTCGGGCAAGTCGGTGGCGGCGCTCGCGCGCTTCTTCAAGATCGCGCCCGAGGAAATCCTGGTGGTGCACGACGAGCTCGACGTGGTGCCCGGCCAGGCCAAGCTCAAGTTCGGCGGCAGCCATGCCGGCCACAACGGCCTGCGCGACATTCACGCGCAGCTCGGCACCGGCGACTACTGGCGGCTGCGCCTGGGCATCGGCCACCCCGGCGTGAAGTCGGAGGTGGTCAACTGGGTGCTCAAGAAGCCACTGAAGGAACAACGCGAGGCGATCGAAGACGCCATCGTCCGCACGCTGCACGCCACGCCCGCGCTGGTGGCGGGCGAGATGGAAAAGGCGACGCTGCTGATTCACACGAGCAAGCCACCGCGGCCCAAACCGCCGCGGAGGGAGCCCGGCGACGGGGGCACGCCTGCAGCCACCTAGCCGGCCATCGGAGCGCAGGAGGGAGAGAAATAAAAAATGAGAGAGAAAAGCGGAAGAAGAACGACAGCAGGCGCCGCAAGGATCGGCTTCGCTATGCTTTCCATAGCGGCCTGCATCCATTCCACCGGCGCCTTGGCGCAAGGTGGAACCACCGCATGGCGCTGCGGCAACGCTTACTCGGACCAGCCCTGCGAAGGCGGCAAGGCGGTGCGGGTGAACGACAGCCGAAACGCGCAAGACCGCCGCGACGCCGACACGGGCACTCGCAGCGCCAGAACGCAGGCCGACCAGATGGAGCGCAGCAGGCTCTCGCTGGAAAAGGGGGCCCACGACCGCGACCAGCGGGCCGCGCGCGAGGCCCGCAGCGCGGCTCTCGCGGAACGGCGGCTCGCCCTGGCAGAGCAAAAGGAGCGGGACCGTGCCCGCACCCTGGCGGCCGAACCGCGCAAGGCCAGCGCGAGCTTCAGGGGCGCGGCGAGCGACCTGAATACGGCCGGCGACGCGCCAAAGAAGAAAAGGAAGCGGAAATCCGCCGGCTCAGACGCCGCCTGACGCGGCCGTCGTCACCTTGATCGCCGTGAGACGCTCGTACTTCTGAAGCAGCGTCTCGCGGCTTTCCACATGCTCGGGATTGACGGGAATGCACGCCACCGGGCAGATCTGCACGCATTGCGGCTCGTCGAAGTGGCCGACGCACTCGGTGCACTTGTGCGGGTCGATTTCGTAGAACGCCTCGCCCATGTAGATCGCGTCGTTCGGGCACTCGGGCTCGCAGACATCGCAGTTGATGCATTCGTCGGTGATCATGAGGGCCATCCCCCGATTATCGCGGGGCCGCGCGGGCCGGCCGCCCCTGAATGACAAAGGCCACATTCACGGCACATTTGTTGCAGGAGTCAGTTATGCTGCGCCCCGCCCCATGAGTCTGTTTCTATTCAAGCGCCTTGCCACGCTGATCGGCACGCTGATCGGTGCCTCGGTCATCGTTTTCCTCGTCCTCGAGATACTGCCCGGCAATGCCGCGCAGATGCTCATGGGCCCCGACGCCTCGCCCGAAGCGGTGGCGGCGCTGGCCACCAAGCTCGGCCTCGACCAGCCCGCGTGGACGCGCTACTGGCACTGGATCGGCGGCCTGCTCACCGGCAACCTGGGCGACAGCTACGCCTACAGCTCGCCGGTGCTCGACCTGATCCTCGAGCGCCTGGCGCTCACCATGCCGCTGGCGCTGCTGGCGATGTTCTTCACCACGGTCATCGCGCTGCTGGTGGGCGTGACGGCCGCCGCGCGCCACAACAAGCTCGGCGACGTCGGCCTGATGGGCATGGCCCAGGTCGGCATCGCCATTCCCAATTTCTGGTTCGCGATTCTTCTGATCCTCGTGTTCTCGGTGAAGCTGCAGTGGTTCTCTGCCGGCGGCTTCGAGGGCTGGGGCGACGGCTTCTTCTCGGGCATCAAGTCTCTGTTGCTGCCTGCACTGTCGCTCGCGGTGGTGCAGGCCGCGATCCTCGCCCGCATCACGCGCTCGGCGGTGCTGGAAGTGATGCGCGAAGACTTCGTGCGCACCGCGCGGGCCAAGGGCGTTTCGCAGCGCATGGTGCTCTGGACGCACGTGCTGCGCAACGCCATGATCCCGGTCATCACGGTGATGGGCATGCAGTTCTCCGAGCTGCTGGCCGGCACCATCGTGGTGGAGAACGTGTTCTATCTTCCCGGCTTGGGCCGGCTGATCTTCCAGGCCATCAGCAACCGCGACCTGATCGTGGTGCGCAACTGCGTGATGCTGCTCGCGGCCATGGTGGTCATCGTGAATTTCGTGGTCGACGTGCTCTACGCCGTCATCGACCCGCGCATCAAGGCCAGCGACATATGAACGCCATCACGGCCCCGGCCCCCAGTGCCGCGGCGCTCAAGCTCCCCGGTTTCTGGCAACGCGCGGTGAAGCACCGCAGCTTCGTCATCGGCGGCGTCCTGACGCTGCTGTTGCTGCTGGCCGCCGCCGTCTCGCTGGTGTGGACGCCCTGGTCGCCCTACGACATGGACATGGCCAACAAGCTCAAGCCGCCGATGGCCTCGCACTGGCTGGGCACCGACACCTACGGGCGCGACGTGGCCTCGCTGCTGCTGGTGGGCGCGCGCGCATCCATCCTGGTGGGCATGATCGCGGTGGGCATCGGCCTGGTGGTGGGTACCGCGCTGGGCCTGCTCGCGGCCGCCAGGCGGGGATGGGTCGAGGAAGCCATCATGCGGCTCACCGACTTCTCGCTCGCCTTCCCGGCGATCCTGTCCGCCATCATGCTGACCGCCGTGTTCGGCGCGGGCATCGTCAACGCGATCATCGCGATCGGCATCTACAACATCCCGACCTTCGCGCGCATCACGCGCGCATCGGCCAACGCCATCTGGTCGCGCGAATACGTGGCCGCGGCGCGCGCCTGCGGCAAGGGCTCGTTCGCCATCACCATGCAGCATGTGCTGCCGAACATCTCGGCCGTGCTGATCGTGCAGATCACCATCCGCTTCGCCATCGCCATCCTGGCGGAAGCCGCGCTCTCGTACCTCGGCCTCGGCACGCAGCCGCCGCAGCCGTCATGGGGCCGCATGCTCAGCGAGGCCCAGACGATGATGTTCCAGTCGCCCCTGCTCGCGGTGTTCCCCGGCATGGCCATCGCATTCGCGGTGCTCGGCCTGAACCTGCTGGGCGACGGACTTCGCGACCTGCTCGATCCACGGCTGGCACGGGCGAGGTAAGCAAGATGCCACTGCTTCAAGTCAAGGACCTGCACATCGAACTGCAGACGCAGCGCGGCCCCGCCGAGGCCGTGCGCGGCATCGACTTCACGCTGGAGCGCGGCGAAACGCTGGGCATCGTCGGCGAGTCGGGCTGCGGCAAGTCGATCACCGTGATGTCGCTCATGGGCCTGCTGCCGTCGACCGCCAGGGTCACGGGCAGCATCCGCTTCGACGGCACCGAACTGGTGGGCCGCGCCGAGAAAGACATGTGCCAGATCCGCGGCAACCGCATCGGCATGATCTTCCAGGAGCCGATGACGGCACTGAACCCGGTGCACACCATCGCACGCCAGGTCGGCGAGCCGCTGCGGCTGCACCGCGGCCTCTCGAAGGCCGATGCGCGCAAGGAAGTGCTCGCGCTGCTCGAACGCGTGGGCATTCCCGACGCGGCTTCGCGCCTCGATGCGTACCCGCACCAGTTCTCGGGCGGCCAGAGGCAGCGCATCGGCATCGCGATGGCATTGGCCTGCGGGCCCGACCTGCTGATTGCAGACGAGCCCACCACGGCGCTCGACGTGACCATCCAGAAGCAGATCCTGGAGCTGATCCAGAGCCTCGTGGCCGAGCGCGGCATGGCGCTGATACTGATCTCGCACGACCTCGGCGTGATCGCGCAGACGGTGTCGAAGATGCTCGTGATGTACGGCGGCAGCGTGGTCGAGAGCGGGCCGACCGAAGCCGTGTTCGCCCGCCGCGCCCACCCCTACACGCAGGGCCTGTTCGCCGCGCGCCCCGCCATCGGCGCGCCGCGCGGGCTGCGCCTTGCCACCATCAAGGGCAGCGTGCCCGAGCTGGTCGACCTGCCGAAGGGCTGCCCGTTCGCCGGCCGCTGCAGCTACACGGTCGATGCCTGCCACACCACGCGGCCGCCCGCGACGATGCTGCCGCACGACCATGCGGTGCGTTGCATCCGGCTCGAAGAGATCGCGACCGAAGTCGCCGCCGCACCATGAGCCAGAAGACCGCCGTTCCACCGCTGCTGCAGGTCACCGACCTCGTGCGCCACTACGCGCTGCCGCGTGAAAAACTCTTCGGCCCGCCGCCGACCGTGAAGGCACTCAACGGCGTGAGCTTCGACGTGCAGGCCGGCAAGAGCGTGGGCATCGTCGGTGAATCGGGCTCGGGCAAGTCGACCATCGCGCGCCTGGTGATGGCGCTGGACACGCCGACCTCCGGCAGCGTGCGCCTCGAAGGCCGCGACCTGCACACGCTGCCCAGGGCCGAGCTGCGCACGGCGCGGCGCGATTTCCAGATGGTGTTCCAGGACCCGTACGGTTCGCTCGACCCGCGCCAGACCGTGGCGCGCATCGTGGCCGAGCCGCTGGAGGCGCTGGCCGAGACCAGCCGCGCCGAACAGCGCGAGCGCGCATCGGAGGCACTCGCAGCCGTCGGCTTGCGCACCACCGACATGGACAAGTACCCGCACGAGTTCTCGGGCGGACAGCGCCAGCGCATCGCCATCGCGCGTGCACTGATCACACGCCCCAAGCTCATCGTGGCCGACGAGCCGGTGAGCGCGCTCGACGTGTCGGTGCAGGCCCAGGTGCTCAACCTGATGCAGGACCTGCAGCAGCAGTTCGGCATCAGCTACCTGCTCATCAGCCACGACCTCGCGGTGGTCAACCACCTGTGCGATGACGTGTGCGTGGTGTGGAAAGGCAAGATCGTGGAGCAAGGCCCGCCCGCCGAGCTGTTCCGGCATGCGCAGCACCCCTACACGCGCACGCTGCTCGAAGCCGTGCCGCGCACGCCCACCGGCGGCACGCTGCTGCCGGCCTGAGGGAGCTGACACCGGCGTGTCGCCGGCCGTTCTTAGGATGAGTGGGTCATAAGCATCTGGTTGCGCGAAGGCCGCCACCTCGCGGATGATGCTTGCCCCCTGTTCCGAGGACACCGCTTCATGCTCAAACGACGCACCCTGCTCGCCACCGGCGCCGCAGCCCTGACACCGCTGGCCCTGCCGACCATCGCGCTGGCGCAAAGAAAAAAAGACGCGCTGGTGATCGGTCTCACGCTCGAGCCCACGGGGCTGGACCCCACGGCCAAGGCCGGCGCCGAAATCGCGGAAGTGGTGCTCTACACGGTGTTCGAAACGCTCACCAAGATCAACTCCGACGGCAGCGTCACGCCGCTGCTGGCCGACAGCTGGGAAGTCTCGCCCGACCTGAAGACCTACACCTTCAAGCTCAAGCGCGGCGTGAAGTACCAGAACGGCGAGCCCTTCAACGCGCAGAGCGTGAAGTTCTCGTTCGACCGCGCGGCCGCGGCCAACAGCACCAACAAGGACAAGCGCACCTTCACCAACATCGCGACGCAGGTGGTCGACGAGCACACGGTGGTGCTGATCAGCAAGGAGATCGAGCCCGACCTGCTGTTCCTGCTGGGCCAGGCTTCCGCCATCCTGGTCGAACCGAAGAGCGTGGAAACCAACGCCACAAAGCCGATCGGCACGGGCCCCTACAGGCTCGACAACTGGGCCAAGGGCTCGAGCATCGTGCTGGCCAAGTGGGACGGCTGGCGCGGCGCCGAGACGGTGCAGATCCGCAAGGCCACCTTCCGGTTCATCTCCGAGCCGGCGGCGCAGACGGCCGCGCTGCTGTCGAACGACATCGACCTGTTCCCGCACGCCTCGGTGTCGCGCAGCCTGTCGCAGTTCCAGAACGACAAGCGCTTCCAGATCGTGTTCAACGCCTCGCTCGGCAAGACCATCCTGGCCATCAACAACAAGCGCAAGCCGCTGGACGACGTGCGAGTGCGCCGCGCCATTGCCGCGGCCATCGACCGCAAGGCCGTGATCGACGCGGCGGTGGACGGCCGCGGCATTCCCATCGGCAGCCACTACGTGCCGGGCCTGCCCGGCTATGTGGACACCACCGGCGTGAACCCGTACGACATCGAGAAGGCAAAAAAGCTGCTGGC
Organism: Variovorax sp. PMC12; assembly: GCF_003019815.1. Classification (NCBI taxonomy): domain Bacteria; kingdom Pseudomonadati; phylum Pseudomonadota; class Betaproteobacteria; order Burkholderiales; family Comamonadaceae; genus Variovorax; species Variovorax sp. PMC12. Next base: position 5,127,742 of record NZ_CP027773.1, on the reverse strand, counting down.
CGAGGCCGGCGTGAAGACGCCGCTGGAGCTCGAACTGGTGCTGCCGCCCCCGCCCTATGCGCGCCAGGGCGGCGAGCTGATCGCCGCGCAGCTGGCCAAGATCGGCATCGTCGCGAAGATCCAGAACGTCGAGTGGGCGCAGTGGATCAGCGGCACCTACGGCAACAAGAACTACGACCTCTCCCTGATCCTGCACGTCGAGCCCTTCGACCTGGTGAACTACACCAAGCCGGAGTACTACTGGGGCTACCAGTCGGCAAAGTTCAACGAGGTGTTCGACAAGGCCCGCAATGCGGCGCGCCCCGCCGACCGCCTGCGCTACCTCGGCGACGCGCAGCGGCTGCTGGCGGAAGACGCGGCCAACGTGTTCCTGTTCCAGCCTCAGTTCATCACCATCGCCGGGCGCAACCTGCGCGGGCTGTGGAAGGACGCGCCGATCTTCGTGAACGACATCGCGGCAATGTCCTGGGCCTGAGCCAGGCGGTCCGCGGCCTACGGGAACGTCCCGAGGAAAAACCGCCCCGCGGGCCGCTCGGCGGCGCTCCCGCTGCGAGAGAATGACCGGTTGCGCACGTGGCATCTTTCGTGCTGCGTGTCGTGTCTTTGCGGCGTCGCGCCTCCCTTCGGGGCACGGCGCACGCCGAAGCAGTCATTCGAACCTGGCCTGTTTTTCCGGAGATCACACGTATGTTGAACCGCCGCACCCTCCTCACCACCGCCGGCGCCACCGTTGCGCTGGCCACCCCGCTCGCCGGCATGGCGCAGGGCAGGAAGGACGCCATCGTGATCGGCATGGCGCTCGAGCCGCCGGGCCTGGACCCCACCAGCGGCGCCGCCGCCGCCATCGCGGAAGTTGTGCAGTACAACATCCTGGAAACGCTCACCAAGATCAACGCCGACGGCAGCGTCACGCCGCTGCTGGCCGACAGCTGGGAAGTCTCGCCCGACCTGAAGACCTACACCTTCAAGCTCAAGCGCGGCGTGAAGTACCAGAACGGCGAGCCCTTCAACGCGGCCGCGGTCAAGTTCTCGTTCGACCGCGCCGGCAGCGAGAAGAGCACCAACAAGGACAAGCGCACCTTCGCCAACCTGAGCACCCAGGTGGTCGACGACTACACCGTGGTGGTCATCAACAAGGAAATCGACCCCGACCTGCCCTTCGTGCTGGGCCAGGCCACGGCCGTGATCGTGGAGCCCAAGAGCGCCGAGGGCAATGCCACCAAGCCAGTCGGCACCGGCCCCTACAAGCTCGACAACTGGGCCAAGGGCTCGTCGATCACGCTGAGCAAGTGGGAAGGCTTCCGCAGCCCCGCCACCGCCAAGATCAACAAGGTCACCTTCCGCTTCATCTCCGACACCGCGGCGCAGGCCGCGGCGGTACTGTCGGGCGACATCGACGTGTTCCCGCGCATCGGCACGCGCGTGGTGCCGCAGTTCAAGATGAACCCGCAGTTCCAGGTGATCCTGGCCGGCTCGCGCGCCAAGACCATCCTGTCGATCAACAACCGCAAGAAGCCGCTGGACGACGTGCGCGTGCGCCGCGCCATCCTCGCGGCCATCGACCGCAAGGCCGTGATCGAAGGCGCCGCGGATGGCTTCGGCGTGCCCATCGGCAGCCACTACGTGCCGGGCGCGGCGGGCTATGTCGACACCACCGCCATCAACCCCTTCGACATCGAGAAGGCCAAGAAGCTGCTGGCCGAAGCCGGCGTGAAGACGCCGCTCGAACTCAAGATGACGCTGCCCCCGCCGCCCTACGCGCGCCAGGGCGGCGAGGTGATCGTGGCCCAGCTGGCCAAGATCGGCATCGTGGTGAAGGTGCAGAACGTCGAGTGGGCGCAGTGGCTCAGCGGCACCTACGGCAACAAGGACTACGACCTGTCGATCGTGTCGCACGTGGAGCCCTTCGACCTCGGCAACTACGCCAAGTCGGACTACTACTGGGGCTACCAGTCGAAGGCCTTCGACACGCTGTTCGACAAGATCAAGACCACCGCCAACACCGCGGAGCGCAACAAGCTGCTCGGCGACGCGCAGAAGATGCTGGCCACCGACGCGGCCAACGGCTTCCTCTACCAGCCGCAGTTCCCGACCGTGGCGAAGAAGAACGTCAAGGGCATCTGGAAGGAAAACCCGATCTTCGTGAACGACCTGTCGGCGCTGTCGTGGGGCTGAGCGACCTGACCGCGCAGGAGCTTGCCGCGGCCTACCGCGACCGCAAGCTCTCGCCGGTGGAGGTCACGCAGGCCGTCATTGCGCACATCGAGCGCTGGGAGCCGCACCTGCAGGCCACCTGGCTCTTCAGGCCCGAGGCCGCGCTCGAGCAGGCGCGGGCATCGGAGGCGCGCTGGCAGCGCGGCGACGCGCGCGGTCCGCTCGACGGCGTGCCGGCGACCATCAAGGAAAACATCGCCACGCGCGGCGACCCGATGCCGGCCGGCACCGCGGCCGTCGACCTGAAGCCCGCCGCCGCCGACGCGCCACCGGCCGCGCGCCTGAAGGAAGCGGGCGCGGTGATCGTGAGCAAGACCACCATGCCGGACTACGGCATGCTGTCTTCGGGCCTCTCGAGCTTCCACACGCTGGCGCGCAATCCGTGGGACCTGCGGCTCACGCCGGGCGGCTCCAGCGCGGGCGCGGGTGCCGCGGCTGCTGCCGGCTACGGCCCTCTGCACCTGGGCACCGACATCGGCGGCTCGCTGCGCCTGCCCGCGAGCTGGTGCGGCATCTTCACGCTCAAGCCCAGCCTGGGCCGCATTCCGATCGACCCACCCTACATGGGCCGCGCGGCCGGCCCGATGACGCGCACCGTGGGCGACGCCGCGCTGATGATGCAGGCGCTGGCCAGGCCCGACGCACGCGACAGCATGAGTTTGCCGGCGCAGGACATCGACTGGTCCGCCTTCGACGTGTCGCCCGACCATCTGCGCGGACTGCGCATCGGGCTGCTGCTCGACGCGGGCTGCGGACTGGCGGTGGAGCCCGAGATCCAGGCGGCGGTCGAGCAGGCCGCACGCCTGCTGGAAAAGGCAGGCGCCGTCATCGAACCGATGCAGCCCTTCATGTCGCAGGCGATGCTCGATGGCATGGACCACCTGTGGCGCATGCGCTCGCTGGTGGACATGAAGGGGCTGCGCGCCGACCAGCGCGCGAAGGTGCTGCCCTATATCCGCGAATGGGCCGAGAGCGCGGCGGAGTTCAGCGGCGAGCATGTGTTCCGCAGCTTCAGCCAGTTCCACGCAACGCGCGTGGCCGCCGTCAGCGCATGCGCGCGCTTCGACTACGTGATCTCGCCGGTGTCGCCGAACATGCCGGCGGCCGCGGAAGCGCCCTCGCCCACCAACGATCCGCTGCGTGCCCTGGAGCACATCGGCTTCACGGTGCCGTTCAACATGTCGGAGCAGCCGGCTTCGTCGGTGAACTGCGGCTACTCGGCCTCGGGCTTGCCGATCGGCCTGCAAATCGCGGGGCAGCGCTTCGACGATCTCGGCGTGCTTCGCGTTTCGCGCGCCTTCGAGCAGATCCGCGAATTGCAGCGGCCCTGGCCCGAGGGGCCGCGGGCAGGCAGCTGAAGCCTTCAGAAACTGGCGAACCTGCCGATAAGGAAGAGTGCCCGGATACCGGGCGTCTTCTTTTTCGACAGGAGCCTGGATTGATCGTCACCCCGACCGCTGTCAGCCCCCTGGTCACGTCAGGCGCCACCACCGCATGGCGCACCAACAGCCAGCCGGTCCCCGTCGACACCGCGGCAACGGCCACGCCCGCCGTTTCCGTGAGCCTCGGGCAGTCGGCCACGCCGGCCGATGCGCGGACCTATGCAATATCGGGCCGAACGGTCGCCGCACCCGCCTGGGAGCGGCAGCCCGACGACGCGATCTCCTCGCTGATGGCGGGCAACCTCGTCCATGGCCCGAGCGGCACGCGGTTCAACGGATTGGGCGCCGCGATGCTCAAGCGCTTCGGCGCGGACGCCGGCGACTTCTCCCAGTCGCTGACGCTGGCGGCGCAAGGCACGAGCGCCTCGGCGCTGCACACCGACGCCGACAACCAGATCAAGCTGTCGATCCGCACGGCCAGCGGTGCCACCGTCGAGCTGGGCCTCGGCAGCCAGGACGACGGCATGGCGGTGCAGATCAAGGTCTCCGGCGGCGAACTCACCGAGGCCGAGCGCAAGGCGCTGGTGCAGCTCTCGGATGCCTTCCAGGAAGCCATCGACGGCCTGAGCGCCTTTCCGCCGCGCATGGCGCTCGGCGGCCTCATGAAGTTCGACCCGGCGGTTCTGTCGTCGATCGACTTCAAGGCCGGCATCAAGGCCGATGGCAAGGGCGCCATCAACACCCTCGAGTTCCATGCCGACGCGAAGTCGCGGTCGGTGAACGCCTCCGGTCCGTCGGGCGCGGTGAAGGTCGACGTCGACCTCTCGAATCCGGCCATCCTCGGAGACGCCACCCAGCAGGCGCAGGCCATGGCGCGCTACCTGCAACAGGTCGATGCCGCCGGCAGCCGGGGCCGGGGCGACAAGGCGCTCGTGTCGATGTTCAAGGACGCGTTCTCGCAGATGAACAGCGACTACGGCGTGACGCCACCCGTCGCGGGCCGCGAGGCGCCGGGCGTGATCGCGCTGAACGCGGGCGACCACAGCCTGCTCAGCGGCCTGGCCGACTTCAATGCGTCGATGGTGCAGCCCCCGGTTTCATCGAATCCGATGCGGCCGGAGGAAGTCGACACCTTCTCGTACAAGCTCTCGCAGAGCACCAGCGTGACGGGCAAGGACCCGCGCAATCGCAACATCCACCAGGACCAGCAGGCCCAACTGAGCGCAAGCTTCCACCGGCCGTTGACGCCGGAGGTGTCGCTCCTGCTCACGGCTTCGAAGGAATCGCAGTTCTACGAATACGTGCGGATCGACGACCAGGCCAGAGCGTCCGCCGACATCACCTACGAGGATGGCAAGCGCATCGGCGCGACGGTCGAGCAGTCCGCGAGCGAATCGATCCGCGTCCAGCGCTACCTCATGGGCAAGCTGGCGTCCGACACCACGACTCCGCTCGAGCGCAAGCGTGTCTCGGACGTGCGCCTGTTGCTGTCGAGCGTCGAGAAGGCGGAAAGGTCGCATGAGCCCGAGGATGCGCGCCGCCGCGACCAGGCGCTCGCGGTGGCTGCGTCGCTGGCCGTCCTGCCGGACAGGCCGGGCGCGCTGCCGCGAGGCTACGGCGAGACCGTGTATCGCCCGCAGCCGGCGGGCTGAACTCCGGCGGCGGGCAGTATGGTTCGGCGAAAGGCGAAGCCGGATAAGCTCGCCGTACGCCACCCATCCTTGGCGCTCTTGCCATGCCCTCCCGCAAAGACTCCAGCGCCCCGCCCCCCGCACCGGCTGAGGGCGCCCCCATGCAGGACCCACAGCTGCTGCGCCGCCTGCTGCGCGCGAAAGACCGCATGGACGCCGCTTCGCACGAAGCCTGGCCGGTGCTGCGGCTGGCCGCGGTGAGCGGTGTTTCCGAAGCCCATTTCGCGCGTTCGTTCAAGCTGGCCTTCGGCATGCCGCCGCACCGCTACCTGCTGACGCGCCGCATCGAGCGGGCGACGGCGATGCTGCGCGACACCGACCTGTCGATCACCGAGATCGCCTTCGCCACCGGCTGGGAAAGCCTGGGCACCTTCGGCCGCACCTTCCGCGACGTCGCGGGAGAAAGCCCCGGCACGCTTCGCCCCCGCCTGCAGGCCGCGGCGCGGCAGCTCGAGCACATGCCGGCCTGTGTGCTCAAGGCCGCGCAGCGGCCCGATCTGACCGAAGCAGTTTCGGAGAAGCGCCGCCGCACGGCAGCCGGTACAAAACGGCTTTCAACCAAGGAGACGCGATGAGCCAAGGTATCGGTGTGGTGGGTTTGTATGTGGACGACCAGGACGAAGCGCTGGCGTTCTATGTGGAGAAGCTCGGATTCCGCGTCCACGCGGACGTGCGCAACGGCGCCTATCGCTGGCTCACGGTGAAGCATCCGGAGCAGCCGTCGTTCGAGCTGGGCCTGTTCACTCCCGGGCCGCCGGTACACGACGAGGCGACCGCCCAGACGTTGCGCGCCATGGTGGCCAAGGGCGCGATGCCGCCGCTGGTGCTGAACGTGGCCGACTGCCGCGCGGCCTGCGAGCGGATGCGCAAGCTGGGTGTGGAGTTCACGCAGGAGCCCATGGAACGCTACGGCAGCGTGGACGCGGGCTTTCGCGACCCCGCGGGCAACGGCTGGAAGATGATCCAGGCGCGAGTGAACTCGGCGTAGGGACACTCGCATGGGCATGTCGACTGCGGCATCCAGGCCTCGGCGCCGCAAGCCCGGGCTCGTCGCCGCAGCAGCCGTCCTGCTCGTGATCGCCGCCGGCTTCGTGTTCACAGCCGCGATCGACATGAAGAACCCGGTGTTCCTCGTCCGCTTTCTGTTCACGCCAAGATCGGAGGTAGAGGCGCTGTACGACACCCGCATGATCGCCGCGTCGACAAAGCCAAGGCCGATTCCCGAGCAGCTGCGGCCCCTTGCCGCGACAGTCCCCTGGAAAGGCAACAAGGCCGACATCTTGAGCGTGCTGCGGGAGACCCGGACCAATGCATTCCTGGTCATGTGCCGCGGAACCCTGGTGAACGAGTGGTACAGCGAGCCCGGCAAGAAGACGGCGCGCGAGTCTTCATGGTCCATCGCCAAGTCCGTCTTGAGCCTTCTCGTCGGGCAGTTGATCGCCGAGGGCAAGCTGTCCGAAGACACGAAGCTGGTGGCGGTGCTGCCCGAGTTCGCCGCCGGCGGCAAGTTCGATGAGATCACCGTACGCGACCTGCTCGACATGAAGAGCGGCATCGACGTGACCGAGGACTACGCCGAATACAAGCCATTCACCGGTGTCGCCGGCATGCAGATCACCACCGACCTTCGCGCCTATGTGATGAAGCACCGCACGCTCGCCTTCGCGCCTGGAAGCCGGTCGGCGTACCGCAGCATCGACGCGCAGTACCTGTCGATGATGGTGGCGCGGATAGAAGGCGAGCCGCTGGCGAAGGTGCTAGAGCGCCGGCTGTGGGGCCCCCTAGGCGCGCAGGACGAGGCGAGCTGGAACCTCGATCACGCAGGCGGCATCGAGCGCGGCTTCGGCAACCTGAACGCCACGCCGCGCGATTTCGCCAAGCTCGGCCTGCTCGCGCTCGCGGGCGGCAAGGTCGGCGGGCGCACATTGGTCTCTCCCGCATGGATGGCCCGCATCACCACGCCCGTGGCCGAGGCGGAGCCCGGCTGGATGTACGCGGCGCTGTGGTGGCACCCGCCCGGCCACGAAAAGAATGGCGACTACAGCGCGATCGGCGTCTACGGCCAATACGTCTACGTCAACCCCGCACGCTACACCGTCGTGGTGAAACTCAGCGACTACGGCTCGCAGCAGGACGAGGCGGAAACGATCGACGTGTTTCGCGCCGTGGCCGAAGAGTGCCGCTGAGCCCGGTGCAAGCCCGGTGTGGGGCCGGCCTCAGACCGCCGCGCTGCCGCCCTTCTGGAGCTGCCTCTCGATGGCGCCCTTGTCGAGGATCGACCGCACCTCCACGATCTTCGCGTCCTTGAATTCGTAGAACACGTTCTCGGCAAACGAGACGGTTCTTCCGTTCACCGGCAAGCCGAGAAAACTGCCCTTCGGCGCGCAGTCGAACTGCAGCCGGCTGGCCACGCGGGGCGGCTCGGCAACGAGCAGCTCTATGCGAAAGAAGAGGTCCGGAATCGCTGCGTAGTCCTGCTCCAGCATTTCGCGGTAGCCCGACAGTCCGAGCAGCCGGCCGTTGTGCTTCACCTCGTCGTGAACGAAGCGGCCCAGGCTCGGCCAGTCCTTTGCATTGAGGCAGGCGATGTAGCTGCGGTAGACACTGGAAAGGTCGGTAGTGGTCATGGCTGCGGCTGCTCCTTGGCGTGAACGATAGCGTCTCACACGAGGTGGGAGGCCAGCAGTTCGCGGGCCTTGCTGACGAACGCCGTCTCTCCCCGCCGCGCCGGCAGGAACTGGAACGCCACCTTCGGCAGTGCCGGCAGCCCGTGCGGCGTCGGCAGACGCGCCACGCCCTCGCTGATCGCGGATTCGTTGAGGCAGGCCACGCCCAGCCCCGCGGCCAGCGCCGACTGCAGCCCGGCCACGCCCGAAGCCACGTGCGCAAGCGAGTAAGCCACGCGCCGCCGACGCAGCAGCGCGACGGTGAACTGGTGCAGCGAGCAGGTGTCGGGCAGCACCAGTAGCCGCACCGGCTCGCCGCGCACGAGCCGCATGCCCGAGGCGCCGAGCCACGCCAGCGACTCGCGCCGCAGCACCGGCGCGCGCGGCTGCACAGCGGACACGCCGGCGATGTTCATCCCGAGGCCCACGTCGAAATCTCCTCGTGCATAGGCCGCACGCAGGTCGTCGCTCTTCAGGATGCTCACGTGCAGCCGCACGCGCGGGTAGCTTTCGCCGAGCCGCCCCAGCAGCCGCGTGAGGTCGGTGGGCCGGAAGTAGTCGGTGACGGCCAGTCGAAGTTCGCCCTGCAGCACTTCGCCATGCAGGTCGCGGAACGCCTCGTCGCTCAGCGCCAGGATGCGCCGCGCGTGGGCCAGCAGCCGGGTGCCTGCCTCCGTGGGCGACACGCCGGCCTTGCTGCGCGTGAGCAGCGATTGCCCTGCCCGCTCCTCCAGCTTGCGAATCTGCTCGCTGACCGACGACTGGGAGAGAAACACGCGCGGCGCGGCCGCGGTGAGACTGCCCGCGTCGATCACCGCGGCGAAGGTGCGTAGCTGCTCGAGGTCGAAGCCTTGCATGGTCAATCCATCCGTTTATCCGATTGAACACATCATATCTTCCCGCTTTTCCGATGATGAGAGGGCGCCCACAATCAACCCATCGATCCACCATTCACCAAGGAGCCAGCAATGCCCCACATCGTCGTCCACCTCTCCGGCGAACCCGACGCCGCCCTCACCCGCAAGACCGTCGACACGGTCGCCGAACTGACGCAGAGCGTGCTCGGAAAGCAGTTGCCGGTCACCGCCATCACGGTGCAGTACATCGCCGCCGAGGCCTGGTTCATCGGCGGCCAGTCGCTGGCTTCGCTGGGCAAGTCGGCCTTTCACCTGGACATCAGCGTCACCGACGAGACCAACACCAAGGCCGAGAAGGCGCGCTACCTGCGCGAGGTGCATGCGGCCATGGCGAAGATCCGGCCCGACCTGCACGAGGTGTCGTACATCCACGTGATCGACGCGCGCGCCGCGGCCTACGGCTATGGCGGGCAGACGCAGGAGTACCGGCACCAGCAGGCCGGCGTCTGAGTCGTTGAAGCATCCCCGGCGGCATGGCACCATGCCGCCATGCCCTCCGGAAAATCCCTCGCCGACAGCCTCGGCAACCCGCTCACCCTCGACGACGCGGCCAGCCTGCCGCTGGTCGACGACTTCGTCATGGGCTTCATCTCGACCGAGGCCCGCGCCGTCAACCTGCTGGCGGCAGCCGACGCCGACGCGAGCCCCATCGTGCAGGCCTACTGCGCCACGCTGCACCTGTTCGCGGAATCGCGCGAGGCTGTGGCCAACGCGCGGCCCTTCCTCGACAAGGCGCTGGCCGGCGCCGCGCGCGCCACGCCGCGCGAGCGGCGCTACATCGCGGCCATCGAGGCCTGGGCACAGGGCGACATCGCCCGCGCCATCGCGCTTCATGCGGAGCAGGCGCGCGAGCATCCGCGCGACCTGGTGTCGGTCAAGCTCGGCCAGTACCACTGCTTCAACACCGGCGACTGCCCCGGCATGCTGCGGCTGGCGCTGGCCGTGCTGCCGCATGCGGCGGACGTGCCCTATGTGCACGGCATGGCCGCCTTCGGCTACGAGCAGTGCCATCTGATGCGCGAGGCCGAAGCCAGTGCGCGCCAGGCCATCGGCATGTGCCGCAAGGAGCCGTGGGCGCACCACGCGCTGGCGCACGTGATGCTCACCGAAGGCCGGCTCGCCGAGGGGCTGGCCTTCATGAAGAGCGTGAGCGACACATGGACCGGGCTCAACTCGTTCATGGTCACGCACAACTGGTGGCACGTGGCGCTGTTCCTGATCGACCTGGGCCACGACGCCGAGGCGCTTGCGGTGTACGACGAACACGCCTGGGGCGTGGTCAAGGACTACTCGCAGGACCAGATCGGCGCCGTGTCGCTGCTGGCCCGGCTGGAGCTTGCCGGCATCGATGTCGGCACGCGATGGAACGACGTGGCGGGCTACCTGCTGCAGCGGCAGGCCGACCATGTGCTGCCTTTTCTCGACCTGCAGTACCTCTACGGCCTTGCGCGTGCCGGCAGGCCCGAGGCCGATGCGCTGCTGCGCAACATCGCGGCCTTCGCGCCCAACGCGCCGCTCTCGACGCGCGCCGCCTGGCAGCGCGTGTGCGTGCCGGCCGCGCACGGGCTGGTGGCGCATGCGCGCGGCGATCTCGCGGGCGCCATCGAAGGGCTGGGCACGGCGCTGCCGCGCATGATCGAGATCGGCGGCAGCCACGCGCAGCGCGACCTGTTCGAGCAGCTCTACCTTGCCGCGCTGGTGCGCACCGGCACGGAGGCTTCGCTGACGGGGGCGCAGGGCATCCTGCAGCAACAGCTCAACGGACAGCCGCAGTCCCTGCGCCTGCGCCGGCAGACGGCCGCTGTCTACGAGCGGCTCGGGCTGGGCCAGCTCTTGCGGAGCTGAGCGGGCGGCGGGACGCTCAGCCTTTGTTCTTAAGGTGCCGCGTCTGGTCGTAGGTCGGCTGCGGCGGCAGGTCGGCCAGATGCCGCGTGTCGGCCCAGTCGACGATCTCAATCTCTTCGGGCCTTGCGGGGTCGGCGATGCGGATGCGGTTGAAGCCCGCGTTGGGAATCTCGCTGCGGCGCGGCCCGCTCAGGCTGAGCCCGCGCGCGGTGCGCCACACCATGTCGAGCACGCCACCGTGGGTGACGACGATCAGGTAGCGGCCCTTGTGCGCGGCGGCGATGTTGCCCAGCGCCGCGATGATGCGCGTGTGGAACTCGCGCGGCGTCTCGCCCTCGGGCATGGCGTGGTCCTCGCGGAACTCCAGCCACTCCTCCCAGGCACGCGGATGCTGGCTCTGGATCTCGTCGGAACGCATGCCCTCGGCCACGCCGAAGAACTGCTCGCGCAAGGCCGCCGAAGTGACCACCGGCAGCGACAGCTGCTGCGCGCCCGGTGCCGCGGTCTGCTGCGCGCGCATCAGGTCGCTGCTCAGGATGTGCTGCACCGCGGTTTCGCTGGCCAGCCGCAGGCCGAGGCGGCGGGCCTGCTCATGGCCGATGTCGTTGAGCGGGACGTCGGCATGGCCCTGGAAGCGCAGTTCGCGGTTCCAGGCGGTCTCGCCGTGGCGGATGAGGATCAGGTCGGTGGTGGAGTCGGGTTTGGGCGTGGGCATTGCGCCCATTTTCCACGCTGGGCGTGACGGCTCAGGCGTTTGCCGCAACCAGCTGTTGCAAGGCCGCCACCGCAGCGGCGGGCGAGGCCGCGCCCAGTCGCATGGGCGACGGCGTGAGCAGCGCCAGCACCCAGCCGATGATGCAGCCGCCGACGATGGCGCAAACCACCACCACGGCCGTGTACGGCACCGCCTTGTCGGGCGGGCAGCGCATGAGCACCGGCAGGCCGGTGTAGAGCAGGTAGATGCCGTAGAGCGCCGCGAGCGCGCCGATGATCGACAGCGAAGGCAGCAGGCTGAAGACCCCGCCCACGAAGGCCGCGGTGCTGGCATAGGCCGACAGCTTGAGCGCGCCGATCTGGCTCCGCGTGCCCTCGAAGGTCGGCGCCATCGCGTCGATGATGAGCGCGAGCACGAACACCATCACCAGCGACAGCACGTAGCCCACGACCATGTGCGCGAGCCCCGAGACGATCGGCACGCGGAAGCTGATGCCGAAGGCGCCGACGCCGATGAGCGAAAGGCCGATGAAGCTCGCCACCGCCGGTATCAGCGCGAGGATCATCACGTAGTTCCTGTAGAGCGACGCGGGGTCGGCCGGCTCGGCATCGATCACCGGCCAGGTCGCCTTGGGCTTGAGCAGGATGGACTGCACGCGTTCGACCAGATTCATTTTTCGGAGTCCTTCGACATGTGCCGCAAAGTATGTCGACCGGAGGCTGCCGTGGCTGCTGGCCATGAAGCCTATGACGTTACGCCGGTGGCCGCGATCGCGCAGAATCCATGCATGCCAAATCTAGTCCTGCTGCCCGGCCTCGCCTGCGACGAGCGCATCTGGGAAGCCCAGATCCCCGCCCTTCCCTCCGTCTTCGACACCCGCGTGAGCGACGCCCAGCGGCACAACGGCACCATCGAGGGCATGGCCGCCGCGGTGCTGCGCGACAACGACGGGCCGCTGGTGCTGTGCGGCGCGTCGATGGGCGGCATGGTCGCGATGGAAGCGGCCCGCCAGGCGCCCGAGCGCATCGCCGGGCTCGCCCTTCTGGGCACCAGCGCGCGGCCAGAGACGCCCGAGATGTTCACGCTGCGCGAAGGCGCCATCGAGTACTTCGAGCGCGGCGAGCTGCGCGACGTGATCGAGCCGAACGTCTACTTCGCCTTCCACCCCGCGCAGGCGGCCGATGAAGTGCTGGTGCGGCGCTACCTCGACATCGTGCTGGGCGCGGGCGCGCAGCAGCTCATCAGCCAGAACCGCGCCGTGATGCGGCGGCCCGACGCGCGGCTGCACCTGGGCTCGGTGCGTGCGCCGGTGCTGCTGATGTGCGGCGACGACGACAAGCTCGCGCCGCCCGAGTGCACCCGCGAGATGGCCGCGCTGCTGCCGCAGGCCGAGGTGGTGTGGGTGCCCGCCTGCGGCCACATGCTGACGATGGAGAAGCCGGAGCTCGTCAACGCCGCATTGAACGGCTGGCTCGCGAAGCACTTCGGCTGAGCCTCGCGGCCGCTCTCGTGGCGATCGCCGAAGGCGGGTGGGAGCGCTTCCGAGCGCGCCCTGGGGTCAGGCCGACGACCGCACCGCGATACCTTCGGCCTGCAGCCGCTCGCGGATGCGGCGCGCGAAAGCCAGCGCATGGGCGCCGTCCCCATGCAGGCACACGGTCTGTGCGTTGACGGCCACGACGCTGCCGTCGATGGCCGTCACGCGGCGGTCCCGCGCCATCGACAGCGTCTGCGCGATCGCGCGCTCTTCGCTGTCGATGAGCGCGCCGGGCTGGCTGCGCGGCACGAGGCTGCCGTCGGGCATGTAGCCACGATCGGCGAACACCTCTTCGACAGGCTCCAGGCCGGCACGGCGGGCGGCGTCGATCATGCGGCTGCCCGCGAGGCCGAAGAACCTGAGCGTGGGGTCGAAGCGGCGCACCGCCTCGCACAGTGCGTCGGCGAGCTCGGGTTCCTTCGCGGCCTGGTTGTAGAGCTGGCCGTGGGCCTTCACGTGCGACAGCTTGCCGCCCTCCGCCTTCACGATGGCCGCCAGCGCGCCGACCTGGTAGAGCACGTTGGCCACGATCTCGTCGGGCGGCAGGTGCATGGTGCTGCGGCCGAAGTTCTCGCGGTCCGGGAAGCTGGGGTGCGCGCCGATGGCCACGCCGTGGCGCATGGCCCAGCGCACGCACTGCTGCATGGTCTTGGCGTCGCCGGCGTGCCAGCCGCAGGCGATGTTGGCGGAGCTCACGAGCGCGAGCAGTTCTTCGTCGCTGCCGGCGCCTTCGCCGAGGTCTGCGTTGAGGTCGATGTGCATGGGGCGTTTCCTTTGCGGAAAGTCTATGCCCTGCCCGGCCAGCCTGTAGCGGCCAACCCCTGTGCCACCTGCGCAAGATAGCGCTGCTGCTGCGCCCATGCGGCCAGCGCCTGCGGCTGGTCGACCTGCACCAGCCGCAGCATGCCGTTCAGCGGCGCCTGCGCCAGCTTCCACAGGTCGGCGCGGATCACCACGCCGATGCGCGGGTAGCCGCCGGTGGTCTGCGCATCGCCCATCAGGATGATCGGCTGGCCCGACGGCGGCACCTGCACCGTGCCGGGGATGACGCCCGACGACAGCATGTCGCCGCCGCGCTTGCGCTTGAGCTCGGCGCCCGCGAGCCGGCTGCCCATGCGGTTGCTCTGCGGCGTGATGCGCCACTGCTCCCCCCACAGCAGTTCGCGCGCGGCCAGGGTGAACTGCTCGAACTCGGGGCCGGGCAGCACGCGCAGGGCGATGGCGCCGTCGGCTTCCGTGGGGCCCCAGTCCGGCCCGCGCACGCCGAAGGGGCGGCGGGTGAGCTGAGCGGCGTCGAGCCTGGGCGTGCCCAGCGGCAAGCGGTCGCCCTTGCGCAGCGGGCGCCCCTGGTGGCCGCCGAAGCCGGCCTTCAGGTCGGTGCTGCGCGAGCCCAGGATCTGCGGCACGTCGATGCCGCCCGCCACCGCGAGCCAGCTGCGCAGCCCGGCTTTCGCCGCGCCAGGCGAGTTCGCGCCGGAGAGCTTCAGGACCTGGCCGGCCGCCACCGGCACGCTCCAGCAGGCGCGCAGCGGTACGCCGTCGAGCCTGGCCGTGAAGTCGTCGCCGGTCAGCGCGATGCGCGTGGCGGCTTCGAAGCGAAGCTCGCAGCCGCCCATGGTGAGTTCGAGGCCCGCGGCGCCGTCGGCGTTGCCCACGAGCCGGTTGGCCAGCGTGAGCGAAAGCACGTCGAGCGCGCCGCCGGGGCAGATGCCGAGCTGGCGATGGCCGTGCCGCCCCAGGTCTTGCACCGACGCGAGCACGCCGGGTTTGTGGACGACGATCATGCCTGCACGCTTTCCGCGACGAAGCGCACGCGGTCGCCGGGGCGCAGCAGCGTGGGCGGTGCGGCCTTGGGGTCGAACAGCTCGAGCGGGGTGCGCCCGATCAGTTGCCAGCCGCCGGGCGAGGCCAGCGGGTAGATGCCGGTCTGCTCGCCGCCGATGCCGACCGAGCGCGCGGGAACCGCGGTGCGCGGCTCCGCGCGGCGCGGCGTGGCGAGTTCGGGTGGCAGGCCGCCCATGAAGGCGAAGCCCGGCAGGAAGCCGAGCAGGTACACGACGTATTCGCCCGCGCTGTGGCGCCGCACCACCTCGGCCGGTGTGAAGCCGGTGTGCGCCGCGACGTCGGCCAGGTCGGGCCCGTGCTCTCCGCCGTAGGCCACCGGGATCTCGACCAGCCGGCCCAGGGCGCCGCCGGACGGCAGCTTCGGCCAGGCCTCCAGCACGTGGGCCGTGAGGGTGTCGAGGTCGATCGCGGTCGGGTCGAAGGTGAGCGTGAGGTTGTTCATGCCCGGCAGCGTCTCGCCGACGCCCGGCCATTGGCGCGCACGCTCGGCGAGCGCCCAGATGCGCTGCTGCTGCGCCAGCGTGGCGGGCGCCGGCAGCTCGCACAAGAGCGCTGCATCGCCCAGGAGATGCAGCCGGGGCGGCGGGGTGCCGCTCATCGAGGCTTATTCACGGCCGAGGCTGCGAACCTTGGCGGCGAGCTGCTGCTCCACGTTGGGAGAGACGAACTTGTGGACCTCGCCGCCGAGCATGGCGATCTCGCGCACGAAGGTGCTGGAGATGAACTGGTACTTGTCGCTGGGGGTCAGGAACACGGTCTCGACGTCGGGCATCAGCGAACGGTTCATGCCCGCGAGCTGGAACTCGTAGTCGAAGTCGGTCACGGCGCGCAGGCCGCGCACCATGGCCTTGCCGCCGCGCGCGACGACGAAGTCGCGCAGCAGGCCGGAGAAGCTCTCGACCGTGACCTGGTCGCTGTAGGGCTTCACCGCCTCGCGGGCCATGTCCATGCGCTCGGACAGCGTGAAGAGCGCCTTCTTGTGGTGGCCCGCCGCGACGGCGACGATCACCTTGGAGAAGAGCTGGGTTGCGCGCCGCACCACGTCCTCGTGACCGAGGGTGATGGGGTCGAAAGTGCCGGGGTAAACCGCGATCACGTTGCTGGCCATGGTTGCTTCTTCCTCATGCTGCCGATGCGGCTTGTTCGGCGGATTATGCAGTCCCCTCCGGAGCGGGCCGAAGCAGATGGGCATGCACGGCGCCGGCCTTCAGGTAACGGAAGCCGGCGAGGCCGAAGGCGGCGAGCTCTTCGTCGCTCCAGCGGCGCGGCGCCTCGAGGTACACCGAGCCCCCGGCACGCAGCGCGCGCGCGGCCGCGCGCAGGGCGGGCTCGTAGAGCGCGGTGCTGTCGAACGGCGGATCGAGGAACACGGCGTCGAGGCTGCCGGCGGGGGTGCGCTCCAGCGCGGTCACGCCGTTGCCGCGCTCGATGCGCACGGCCTCGGCCGACAGCTTGGCCTTGGCGGCCTGCAGCTGCGCGACCAGCGCGGCGTCCTGCTCGCACAGCAGCACGTTGGCGGCGCCACGCGAGGCGGCTTCCAGGCCCAGCGCGCCGGTGCCGGCGAAGGCATCGACGCAGTGCCAGCCCGGCAGTTCGCCGCCGCCGGCCCCGGCCAGGCTCGCGAGCCAGTTGAAGAGGGTTTCGCGCACGCGGTCGGGCGTGGGGCGCAGGCCGGGCTTGTCGGCCACGGCGAGGCGGGTGCGCTTCCATTCGCCGCCGATGATGCGCACCTCGCTGGGCTTCGATGGGCGCCTGGTTGCGGCGGGACGGGCGGCTGGGGCGGCTTTCTTCTGGGGCATGCGGCGAGCTTAACGCCCGGCGCCCCTCGGCCCGGAGCCCACCTCAGAGCCGACTTCAGAGCCCGCTGAAGGCGCGATGGGCCAGCATGGCGGCCAGCAGGAGCATGGTGCCGCCGATGAGCCCGTCGAGCATCTGCCAGGCGCGCGGCCGGGCGAACACCGGCGCGAGCAGGCGTGCACCGAAGCCCAGCGAGGTGAACCACAGCGCGCTGGCCGTGGCCGCGCCCGCCACGAACCAGACCTTCAGCGGCCCCGCGTACTGTGCGCCGGCACTGCCCACGAGCAGCACGGTGTCGAGGTAGACATGCGGATTGAGCAGCGTGAAGCCCGCAGCCTGCGCGACCACGGCCGCGCGCGACAGCGACACGCCCTGCGCGCTGGCCTGCAGCGCGGCGGGCCGGCGCGAACGCCAAAGCGCCTTCAGCCCGTAGCCGCAGAGAAAGACGGCGCCGAATGCCGCCAGCACGGTCGCCAGCATCGGGCGGCCCTTCAGCGCCTGCGCCATGCCGGCCACCCCGGCGCCGATCAGCACAGCGTCGCTGGCCGCGCAGAACAGCACCACCGCGCCCACGTGCTCTCGGCGCAAGCCCTGGCGCAGCACGTAGGCGTTCTGCGCGCCGATGGCGACGATGAGGACCAGGCTCATGAGGAGCCCGTTGGCGAAGGCGGGGGTGGCTTGTACGGCTTGCATGGTCCGAGCTTGCGGCCTGCGCGCGGTTAATTCAAACTAAACTTTCTAACGCCGATTCAGTTTTACTTCATCTTCACCATGCTCGACTATGCCGCCCTGAACGCCCTTGCAGCCGTCGTGCGCGAGGGCAGCTTCGAACGCGCGGCCCGCGCGCTCCACGTCACGCCGTCGGCGGTGTCGCAACGCATCAAGCAGCTCGAAGAGCGCACCGGCGGCGCCTTGCTCGTGCGCGGCCAGCCCTGCGTGGCGACCGAGGCGGGGCTGCAGCTGTGCCGGCATGTCGAGCGCGTGGGCATGCTGGAGCACGAACTGCGCGACGCCATGCCCGTGCTGGGCATGGGCAGTGGCGAGGCCGCCGACGAGCGGCTGACGGTGCGCGTGGCCGTCAACGCCGACAGCCTGGCGACCTGGTTCATCGCGGCGGCGGCAGCCTTCACCGCGCAGGCACGGACGGTGCTGCTCGACCTCACGGTGGACGACCAGGACCACACGGCCGAGCGGCTGCGCAGCGGCGCGGTGCTGGCGGCCGTCACGGCGCTGGCAAAGCCGGTGGCGGGCTGCAACAGCGAGGCGCTGGGCACGGTGCACTACGTGGCGGCCGCGAGCCCGGCATTCGTACGCGACCATTTCGCCAAGGGCGTGGGTGCGCGCACGCTGGCGAACGCGCCGAGCCTGGTGTTCGACCGCAAGGACCGGCTGCAGGCGCGCTGGGTGCGGCGCATCTGCCACCGCAATGTCGAGACGCCGCGGCACTGGGTGCCCTCGCCCACCGCTTTCGTCGAGGCTGCGTGCGCCGGCATGGGCTGGGGCATGCATCCGGCCAGCATGGTGGCCGGCGCCTTCCGCGAAGGCAGGCTGGTGGAGCTGGTGCCCGGGTCGACGCTGCCGGTGCCGCTCTACTGGCAGCAGGCGCGCGCGGCGCCGCGCCTGCTGGAAAAACTCGGCGCCGCCGTTCGCGCGGCCGCCAGCCAGGGGCCGCACGCCCTGGCCTAGTCGCTTTACTGCGGCTGCGCCTTGGCGGAGGCCTGTGCGGGCTTCCCGCCCACCACCACCGTCACCATGCGCTCCGGCTGCAGCTTGCGCTGGAACGCGGCCTTGATGTCTGCCGCCGTGACCGCGTTCATGCGCGCGGTCCAGGTGTCGAGGTAGTCCAGCGGCAGGTCGTGCCAGGCGATGTTGGCCACGTTGCCGATCAGCTTGCGATTGCTGTCGAGCAGCAGCGGGAAGCCGCCGATCACGTTGTCCTTGGCGGCCTTCAGCTCGCTGGCGGTCGGGCCTTCGGCCACGAACTTCGCGAGCACCTCGCGCGACACCTTCACCGCTTCCTCGGCCTGGTCGGGCCGGGTCTGGAAGCCGATGCGGAACGCGCCCGCCTCGAGCCCCGGCGCGAAGCCGCTGTAGATGCTGTAGGTGAGCCCGCGCTTCTCGCGTACCTGGTCGGTCAGCCGCGACACGAAGCCGCCGCCGCCGAGCACGTAGTTGCCCAGCGTGAGCGCGAAGTGGTCCGGGTCCTTGCGCGGATAGCCGGGCTGGCCGATGAAGACATGGGCCTGCGCCGAGTCGAACGGAATGCGCTCTTCCTTCGGCGCGGTCAGCGCGGCCACGGGCGCGATGGCCGGCAGCGGCGTGCAGGCCTCCGGCCCGGGCAGGCGCGACAGCAGCGTGTTGGCGAGCGTCTCGGCCTCGGCGCGCGTGACGGCGCCGACGATGCTGAGCTTGGCGCGGCACGGCACCATCAGCTGCTCGTAGCGCTGGCGCATGGCGGCGGTGTCGATGCGCGCCAGCGTTTCCTCGGTCACTTCCTGGCCGTAGGGATGCGTGCCGTACACCGTCTGCGCGAAGGCGCGGCCCGCAACGGTCGCGGGCTTGGTGTTGGCCTCCTTGATGGCGGCGTTGATGCGCTCGCGCTCGCGCTGCCACACGTCGTCGGGGAAGGCCGGCTCGCCGATCTCGCGCGAAGCCAGCGCGACGGCCTTGTTCAGCAGCGCCGGGTCGGACAGCGTGCGCAGCGAATAGCTGGTGCGGTCGGTGCCGGCGCTCACGTCGAAGCTGGCGCCCAGGTCGGCCCAGGCTTCGCCGAGGGCATTCTGGTCGAGCGCGGGCTCGCCGCCCTTGCCTGCGCGCACGCCCTTCTCGACCATCGCGGCCGTGGTGCTGGCCAGGCCGGCCTGCGGTGCCGGGTCGCGTCGGCTGCCGGCATCGAAGTCGAGCTGCATGTCGACGATCGGCAGCGCGTTGGTCGACACCAGATAGATCTTGGCGCCGTTGGCGAGCGTCCAGTGCTGGATGGGCAGCGCGGCATGCGCGCCGGTCATGCCCGTGAGGGCCGCCACGCCTGCGAACAGCAGGGCGCATGCGGTTTTCTTGAGAGTCTTCGTCATGGAATCGGGACCTTTCAGCGCAGCTCGCCCGCGGGCGCAGCGAAACCGCGGCCGCGCTTGGCCTCGGGCGGCAGGGGCCGCAGCGTGGCGACCGTGAGCTGGTCGTCGCCGAAGTACTTCGCGGCCACGGCCTGCACCTGCGCGGCCGTGACGGCTTGCAGCCGCGCGACGATGCGTTCGCTGGCGTCCAGCGGCAGCCCCTGGATCCAATTGCTGCCGAGTTCGCGCGCCTGCGCCATCACCGAGTCGCGCTTGTAGGTTTCGCTCGCCACCCATTGCGTCTTGACCCGGGCCAGTTCCGCTTCGCCCACGCCTTCCTTGGCGATGCGCGCCACCTGCGCGCGCAAGGCGGCCTCGACCGCCTCGGCGCTCTTGCCGGCGGCCGGCACGCCTTCGAGCACGAAGAGCTGCGGCCCGCGGCCGATGAAGCCCGCATAGGCGCCGGCCGAATCGGCGACGCGGTCGGGGCCCTGCGTGAGCGCGCGGTCGAGCCGCGCGCCGGCATAGCCGTCGAGCACGGCGGACAGCACCACCAGCGCCCAGGAGTCGCTGTTCACGTCGTCGATGTTCGCGATCTGCGGCACGCGGTAGGCCAGCGACACATAGGCCTGCTCGGCGGGCGCCTTGAATTCGAGGCGGCGGATGCCGCGCTGCACCGGCTCCACGCGCGGCTTGCGCACGGGCACCGCGCGCGAGGGGATGCGGCCGTAGTACTTCTCGGCCATCGCGCGGACCTGGGCCACGTCGACGTCGCCGGCCACCACCAGCACGGCGTTGGCGGGCACGTACCAGCGCTGGTGGAAGTCGCGCACGTCTGCCGGGGTCATGGCGTCGAGGTCGCTCATCCAGCCGACCACGGGGCGGTGGTAGGGCGACGCGATGAAGACGGCGGCGTTCTGCTGCTCGCCGAGCAGGGCGCGCGGCTGGTCTTCGGTGCGCAGGCGGCGCTCTTCCTTGACTACTTCGATCTCGCGCTTGAACTCGTCGTCGGGCCACTGGTTGTTGGCGAAGCGGTCGGATTCGAGCTTCATCACCTGCTCGAGGCTGCCGACCGGGATCTGCTGGTAGTAGCCGGTGTAGTCGCGGGTGGTGAAGGCGTTTTCCTGGCCGCCGAGGGCCGCCACGCGGCGCGAGAACTCGCCGGGCTTGATGTCCCTGGTGCCCTTGAACATCATGTGTTCGAGCGCATGTGCGACGCCGGAGGTGCCGTCGACTTCGTCGAGGGAGCCGACGCGCACCCAGACCATCTGCACCGCCGTGGGCGAGCGCCGGTCGGGCTGGACGATCAGCGTCATGCCGTTGGCAAGGGTGAATTGCTGGGGTCCCGGCGCAGCCGCGGCGGCGGCGGACGAAGCGGCGGGGGCCGGAGTGGACTGGGCCTGCGCAGGCATGGCCCACGGCGCCACGAGCGCCATCGCCAGCACCGCACCAGACGCAGCACGGCGTGGCGGGAGGTGTTTCATAGAATGGGTCGGATTGTAAAAAGCTCCTGATGTTCAGTTTCTTCAAGAAAAAACCGCCTGCCGATGCCCCGGTCGCGCCGGCGCCCCCTCCGGCCGCCGCGCCAGCGCCCGCCCCGGAGCCCGCGCCCACGCGCTCGGTGTTCTCGCCTTCGAGCTGGTTCGGCTCGAAGCCTGCGGCGGAGGAAGCGCCTGCCGTGCCTGCGCCTGCGCCGGCCCCTGCTCCAACGCCCGCTCCGGCACCAGCACCTGCACCGGCACCGGCCGCCCCTGCGCCGGTCGTCGCGGCGCCGGCGCCAGCCCCGGTGGTGGCCGCTCCGCCTGCGGCACTGGCGCCCGTCTTCGCTCCCGCGCCAGCTCCGGCGCCTGCCCCCGTCCCGGCTCCCTCCCCGGTCGCCTCGGCGCCGGCGGTCCCCGAGCGCAAGAGCTGGCTCGACAAGCTCAAGACCGGCCTGCGCAAGACCGGCACCGGCATCCAGGCCGTCTTCGTCAACGCCCAGATCGACGACGCACTCTATGAAGAGCTCGAGTCCGCCCTGCTGATGGCCGACACCGGCGTCAAGGCGACCGAGTACCTGCTCGAAGACCTGCGCGGCCGCGTCAAGCGCCAGATGGCCACCGACGCGGCCCAGGTCAAGGTCCTGCTGGCCGAGGCGATCGCCGACCTGCTCAAGCCGCTGGAGAAGCCGCTGGTCATCGGCCAGTTCACGCCCACCGTCATCATGGTGGCCGGCGTCAACGGCGCGGGCAAGACCACGTCCATCGGCAAGCTCACCAAGCACCTGGCCACCGAAGGCGCCTCGGTGCTGCTGGCCGCGGCCGACACCTTCCGGGCTGCCGCACGCGAGCAATTGCTGGTCTGGGCCGACCGCAACACGGTCGAGATCGTGAGCAACGAGGGCGGCGACCCCTCCGCCGTGAGCTTCGACGCGGTGAATGCCGGCAAGGCGCGCGGCAAGGACGTGGTGCTGGTCGACACGGCCGGCCGCCTGCCGACGCAGCTGCACCTGATGGACGAGCTCAAGAAGATCAAGCGCGTCGTCACCAAGGCCGACGCCACGGCGCCGCACGAGGTGCTGCTGGTCATCGACGGCAACACCGGCCAGAACGCGCTTGCGCAGGTCAAGGCATTCGACGAGACGCTGGGCCTCACGGGCCTGATCGTCACCAAGCTCGACGGCACGGCCAAGGGCGGCGTGCTGTGCGCCATTGCGCGCGATAGGCCGATCCCGGTGTACTTCATCGGCGTAGGCGAGAAGCTGGAAGACCTGGAGACCTTCGACGCGCGCGAGTTCGCGCAGGCGCTGCTCGGCTGACGCGGCCCGTGCCCCACCCATAAAAAAACGGCCCCGGCTTGCACCGGGGCCGTTTCTCTTTTCTTCTTTTCTTCTCTTCTCCCCCCTCGCCGGGTCAGAGACCGAACGGCGATGTCGGCATGCACAGGGCGGGCCCCGTGCAATTGCTGGCCTTGTAGTAGTAGTTGCGCGTCTGCGAGTTCACGATCATCGGGCCGATGAGGGCGAAGCCGGTCGCGCCCAGCGTGTTCGACTGCTCGATCTCCGCTGCCAGCGTGTCCTTCGGAACCAGCGCCTGGTAGGTGAAGGTGCTGGACTGCGAAAGGTCCTTGGCGAAGATGTTCCCGAAGCTGTACGGTCCCCTGAAGCGGAAGCCGCGAGCGCCCGCCTCCTCGAACTGCGCCAGGGTCGCGCCGACGTCGGATGCGTCGTCTTTCACTTCATAGGCGAACGTGGAATTGCCGACCGAGCTCTTCTCGAAGACCGCGACCATCGCCGAGCCGAACCCGTAGGCCGGCGCGGTATTGAAGTAGCCCTCCGCGCCCTGCGCGTTGCCACGCGCGATGAAGTCGGACCTGCTGGCCGCCGCGGCCTCGGTGCGGTAGGTGTAGGTGGCGCTGGTGCCGCTGTCCTTGCGATAGATCATCACCGGCACGTTGTTCACGCTGCTCGCGCCGGCCCAGCGATAGCCGCGCCCGCCCGCTTCGTTGGCCTGGGCCAGGAAGGCATCCGCGTCCGCCGGCGTCGCCTTCGTCTCGTAGACGTAGGTGATGTCGCCGGTCTTGTAGTAGACGTTGGCGCCGGCACCGGACTGGGCCGCCGTCAACGCGCCGAGGAACCTGAAGCCCTTCGCACCTTCGGTATTGAGGTCGTTCAGGAAAGCCGCGCCATCGGCTGGATACGGCACCTGCTCGTACAGGAAGGTGCTGGTGGCCGGCGCGGGCGCGGGCGCAGGGGCTGGCGCGGGGGGCTCCGCGGGCGGCGGAGCGGGAGCGGGAGGCGGGGACGGGAGAACGCCGATGGGCGCAAAGCTGTTGCCATCGTTGCCGCCGCCGCCGCAAGCCGCCAGGGCAAGCGTCGCCGCGACTGCTGCGGCTACCGCCGCGAGTCTGAACTTCATTGGGGAAAAACCTCCGGAATCCATGTGTTGTGAGCGCTCTGGCAAGTGGAATCGGACGGGGTGTCCGAGTCGCCAGTGCCCCGCTAAGTTAATGCGCAACCACGGTATTCGCCAGTGCCGAAAGTCATTTCATCTGTCGGCTACAGATGCCATTGGCACTCAATTAATACCAATAGGCTCAAAAATCGAATGGACTACCGGGCCGCCGCAAGTTCCGCCATCGCACGCAGCAGCGATTCGGCGGCCACCGGCTTGAACAGCACCGGCACGCGCGATTCGCGCACGCGCTGCAGCCGGTCCGGCGAGGTTTCGCCGGTGATGAGCAGCAGCGGCGTGGCCGTCGTGCCCTGGTTCGCGGCCTGGCTCAGGCGCAAGCCGGCGTCGAGCCCGTCCGCGCCGTCGGCCAGCCGGTAGTCGCACAGCAGCAGATCGAAGGGACGGCCTTCGGCGGCGGCCTGCTTCAATGCCTCGGCCGCGGCTTCCTCGCTGTCGACGGCATGCGCATCGACGGCATGGGAGCGCAGCAGCCCCACCATGGCCTCGCGGATTTCCAGTTCGTCGTCGAGCAGCAGCACGCGCCCGGGCAACGCGGACTCGGGGTTGCCGCCACGCAGCGCCGATGCGGCCCCCGCGACGGACGCCGATGCGGCCGCCGACCGTGCCGGCGCCTTCACCGCGGGCACCACCACGCGGAAAAATGTGCCGCGCCCCGGCCGCGAATGCATCTGCACCGGATGGCCGAGCAGCCGCGACAGCCGCTGCACGATCGACAGCCCGATGCCCAGCCCGCGCGAACGGTCGCGGCCTGGATTGTTGATCTGATAGAACTCCTCGAAGATCCGGCTCGACTGTTCGGGCGCGATGCCGATGCCGCTGTCGCGCACCTCGATCCACACGGTTTCGCCGCGGTCGCGCGCCGTCACGGTCACGCCGCCGCGTGCCGTGTATTTCAGCGCGTTGTCCATCAGGTTGGACAGCATGCGGTGCAGCAGTTGCGGATCGCTGTGCACCCACAGGCCGCTGGCGAGCACGCGCAGTTGCAGCTGCTTGTGTTCGGCCCGGGCCGCGAAGGTGTGATTGAGCGGCAGGAACAGCGCGTCGAGCTGCACCGGCTGCGGCACCGGTGTGACCACGCCCGCGTCGAGCCGCGAGACGTCGAGCATCGTGTCGAGCGATGCACCCAGCGCATTCACCGCGCGCATCAGGCGCTCGGCATTTCTGCGCTCTGGGCGGTCGCGCAGTTCGTTTTCCAGCGCGGCGCCGAACAGCGCGATGGCGTGCAGCGGCTGGCGCAGGTCGTGGCTGGCGGCGCCGAGAAAACGCGTCTTTTCTTCGCTGGCGCGTTCGGTGGCGGCAATCTGCTCGCCGAGCCGTGCGGCAAGCGCCTCGTTCTCGAAGCGCAGCAGGAGCGACTCGGTGAGCAGCTTGTGCTGGCCGACGCCCGCATGCAGCGTCAGGAGCAGGTAGGCGGCGCCGGCCGCCGCCAGGAAGAGGTGCAGGCCGTCGCCCTGCCAGGCGAGCGCGGTGATCATGCCCAGCGACATCGGCATCGTGTAGCCGAACAGCGCCGGCTTCAGCGGCCAGAGCGACTGGGCCGCGCGAGCGCAGCTGCCGACGATCACGGCCATCAGCAGCGACGTCATGGGCAGGTTTTCGTGCGGCACGATGAGCCAGGGCACCACGGCGGTGACCATGCTCACCAGCGTGACCATGCGCGAGATCTTGCGCGCCCAGTAGGCGCTTTCGCGCGCCGGCCGCTCGGGCGTCCAGCGCGGGGTGAAGAGCACGTAGATGTCGGCGATCAACAGCGCGGCGAGCCAGAACAGCAGGCTCGGGTCTTTCAGCTGCGAATAGATGATGGCGCCGAACACCAGCACGAACGCCATGTGCGTCAGCGTCGAGACGATGTAGGTGCTGTAGACCGAGGCGATGCTCTCGCGCAGCACCCGCTGGCCGAGCATGTAGTCGGCGGACGGCTCGCTCGGCGCCACGGTCGGTGCGCTCAAATCAGTGCAGGGTGCTGATCAGCTGGGCACGCGATCGCATGCCGAACAGCAGCAGGATGGTCGAGACGTGGTTCTTCACGGTGCCTTCGCTCAGGTTCGCAAGCTGCGCGATTTCCTTGTTCGCCTTGCCTTCGAGCACCCATTGCAGCACCTGCATCTGGCGCGGCGTGAGCTCCTGCCAGGCGCTGGCATGGGGGAATTCGGCATGGCCGGCGAGCGGCCTGGAAAAGGCCGGCGGCGGGGGTTCGGCGGCGCCGGGCGCCGAGGGGTCGAGCAGGCCGCAGGCGCGGATGAAGCTCACCACTTCCTTCAGGTCGGCCGACTTGGGCAGGAAGGCTGCCGCGCCCAGCGCCAGCACGCCCTGCGCCAGCGTGCTGTTTCCGGTGCCCGAGAGCACCACGATGCGCGCGTCGGGAAAGCGCTGGCGGAAGTCGGCCAGGCCGCTCAGGCCGCGCGTGTCCGGCAGCGCCAGGTCGAGCAGCACGAGGCCGATGGACGCCTGGTGGGTTTCGTAGAGCACCAGCGCGTCGGCCACGTTGCCGGCCTCGAAAACCTCGATGCTCGCGCCGGAGGACGCCGCCTGCGCCTGGACCAGCGCGCAGACGCCGAGGCGCAGCAGGTCGTGGTCGTCCACGACGAGGATCGCGGTGGGTGCGGGGTTGGCGGCGGACGTGCCGGTCTCGGCGGCCGGATGCGGGGGCGTGGATGAGGTGTCGAGGGAAGCCACGCGCTTGATCTTAGCGGCGCGACGGCGCGATGAAAGTGCCCAAAGTCATTCTGTGCGCGCACCTGTAATGCTTTCAAGCTACTTTTTTGATAGCAAATACGCATCGGAAGCGCTCTTGCCATCGGGCTTTTCCGTGTGCACCATCGAAGCTCCGCCGCATCGAACGGCGCCCACGGAGACACGCCATGACGCACACCGCCGCCGCCCCGCTCGAATCGAGCGATCGCAAGGTCGACCGGCTGCTCGCCCACTACGAGGAGAGCCACCGGAACCCGACCAACGAACTGATCCATTTCGTGGCCATCCCGGCCATCATGCTGAGCATCGTCGGGCTGCTGTTCGCCATCCACCCATGGGTGGCGTACGTGTTCGTGGCGGCCAGCCTCGTGTACTACGCCCTGCTGCGGGCGCCCGCCTTCCTGCTGGCCATGGCCCTGCTCACCGCCATTGCCCTGGCGCTGGTCCATGCGATGGGCGGCCTTGTATTGCCGCTTTCGGCCGCTATCTTTGTAGTGGCCTGGATCTTTCAGTTCGTGGGCCACAAGCTGGAAGGCAAGAAACCTTCGTTCTTCGAAGACATCCAATACCTCTGGGTCGGCCCGCTGTTCGTTCTGTCGAAGCTCTTTCTCAAGCTAGGCATACGCTGGTAGCCTGGGGCTATCGGCGCGATAGAAACTCAAGGGAACCCTTGGTTTAGCACTCCCTCTAACCGAGTGCTAATATGGCCAACACAAAGGAGTTTCCCCTGATGACAACCCTGTCCGGAGTCTCTGCCAACCAGCTGGCCGTCGCCAACCCCTGGTCGATGGTTCCCCCGCTGGGCAACCTGGATGCTTACATTTCGGCCGCCAACCGCCTGCCGCTGCTCACGCTCGAAGAAGAGCAGGGCTTCGCTCGTAAATTGCGCGACCACAATGACCTCGAATCCGCCGGCGCGCTCGTGCTGTCGCACTTGCGCCTCGTGGTCTCCATCTCCCGCCAATACCTGGGCTACGGGCTGCCGCACGGCGACCTGATCCAGGAAGGCAACGTCGGCCTGATGAAGGCCGTGAAGCGTTTCGACCCCGACCAGGGCGTGCGGCTCGTGAGCTACGCCATGCACTGGATCAAGGCCGAAATCCACGAGTACATCCTGAAGAACTGGCGCATGGTCAAGGTCGCGACGACCAAGGCTCAGCGCAAGCTGTTCTTCAACCTGCGCTCGATGAAGCAAGGCTTCAAGGCCGACTCGGCCGCGGCCGACAACGGCACGCACCGCGACACGCTGAGCCCCGACGAGGTGTCGCAGATGGCGACCCGGCTCAACGTCAAGCCCGAAGAAGTGCTCGAGATGGAAACCCGCCTGTCGGGCGGCGACGTCATGCTCGACCCGGGCCCGTCGGACGACGGCGAAGAAGCCTTCGGGCCCATCGCCTACCTGGCCGACGCCACCCAGGAGCCGACCGCCCTGCTCGAATCGCAGCAGCGCGACCGCCTGTCGAGCGACGGCATCGCCACGGCGCTCGAAGCGCTGGACGACCGCAGCCGCCGCATCGTCGAGGAGCGCTGGCTCAAGGTGAACGACGACGGCTCGGGCGGCATGACGCTGCACGACCTGGCGGACGTGTATGGCGTGAGCGCCGAGCGCATTCGCCAGATCGAAGTCGCTGCCATGAAGAAGATGAAGAAGGCCCTCGCGGACTACGCGTAAGCCTCCTCTCTTCCCAGAATGAAAAAAGCCCGGTCACCCGGGCTTTTTTCATTTGGAGAGCGTACGCATCGCCCGTTTGGCGATGTAGCGGGTCTCGGGCGTGTCCGATTCGGCCAGCCACCGCGCGCAGAGCCGGTCGACCCACTCGCCCTGGCTCTTGCTCGCATCGTTGAGCCAGTTGGCCACCGAGTTCTGCACGTAGCGGCTCGGATCGGCGCGCAGCGGCTCCAGCAGCGGCAGCGCGAGCCAGGGCTCGGTCTTGAGCGCCTCGATCTGCGCGCACCACACGCCGCGCGGCCGCGTGAGTTCGCTGGCAAAACGGCGGATGTTGGGGTCGGCATCGAACACCCAGGGCTGCAGCAGCGCGAGTGCTTCGTCGAGCGAGGCGATGACCGCGTCGCGCACCGCCATCCATGCGATCTCGCGCACGCCGAAGTGCGGATCGGCGGCAAAGCGGCGCACGGCCTCCAGTTGCTGCGGCAGCGGCAGGCCCGAGAGCGTGACCCACTGCGCGGCCCAGCAGCGTGCCACGTCGCTCGCGTGCGTGGCCAGCCGGTGGGCGACGACGTCGCGCTCGGCGTGCAGCGCCGCGAGGTCGTAGAGCGCGCGGGCGATGTGCCCGTGCCGCTGCATCGGCTTGAACGCCGCCAGCATCGCGAGCGTATCGGCCAGCCGCTCGCTCTGCCCGTCGAGCCCGATGTGCCCTGCCACGCTGCGTGCCAGTTGCGGCAACTCCAGCGCCATGAATTCGTTGAGGTTGACGGTCTCGAGCAGCCCGTCGTTGAGCGCGCTCAGCACCTCCGGCGGAATCAGCGCGATCCGGAAGGCGCCCTTGCGCGCCTTCAAGTGCTCGACCGAGCCCATGGCATCCATTCGCCGGCCCCGCTCAGGAAGCGAGCAGGGTCTTCAGGTCCGACACCATGGCCGGCACGCCCGCGCCATAGCGTGCGTAGAGCCGCAGGCGGCCCTGGGTGTCGTACACGTAGCTGGCGGCCGAGTGGTCCATCGAATAGCTGGTCGGCGTCTTGCCCTCGACCTTCTTGTAGTAGACCTTGTAGTCCTTCGCGAGCGCGGCCAGTTCGTCGGCGGTCGGGATCAGCGCCACGAAGCTCGGGTCGAACGCGCCCATGTAGGCCTTGAGCACCTCGGCCGTGTCGCGCGCCGGATCGACGGTGACGAACAGCACCTGCAGCTTGTCGCCGTCCTTGCCGAGCTGCTGCTTGACCTGCGCCATCTCGGTCATGGTGGTCGGGCAGACGTCGGGGCACTGCGCGTAGCCGAAGAACATCACGACCACCTTGCCCTTGAAGTCGGCCATGGTGCGGACCTTGCCGTCGGCATCTTTCAGCGAGAAGTCTTTCGCGTAGTCGGCGCCGGTGATGTCCACCGCATTGAAGCTCTGCTTCTGTTCGCTGCAGGCGGAAAGCCCCAGGCCCAGGGTCGCGGCAACGCCCACCCAGCCGGCGCTTCCGGCGATCAATCTGAGAGCGTTCCGCTTGTTCATGGAAAAGACGTGTTCAGTGGATGTAGTGATCGACGAGCAGCGCCAGGAACAGCACGCTCAGGTGGATCAGCGAGAAGCGGAAGGTCTTTCGCGCCAGGGTGTCGGAGTAGTTGCGCCACAGCGCGAACGCATAGCCGGTGAAGCCGATGCTCACCGCCACGGCCACCGCCAGGTACAGCCAGCCGCTCATGCCGTAGATGAAGGGCATCAGGCAGGCCGCGAACAGGATGAAGGTATACAGCAGCACCTGCAGCCGCGTGAACTCGTTGCCGTGCGTGACGGGCAGCATCGGCAGGCCCGCCTTGCGGTAGTCCTCGACGCGGTAGAGCGCCAGCGCCCAGAAGTGCGGCGGCGTCCACAGGAAGATGATGAGGAAAAGAATCAGCGCCTCCGGGCCCACGTCGCCCGTCATCGCGGCCCAGCCCAGCACCGGCGGCATGGCGCCCGATGCTCCGCCGATCACGATGTTCTGCGGCGTCAGCGGCTTGAGGATCACGGTGTAGATCACCGCATAGCCGACGAAGGTGGCAAAGGTCAGCCACATGGTCAGCGGATTGACCGTGAACCACAGCAGCGCCGAACCCACGGCGCACAGCACCGCCGAGAAGACCAGCGCCTGCAGGTCGCTGAGCTGGCCGCGCGCGGTGGGGCGCCACGCGGTGCGCTTCATCTTGGCGTCGATGCCCTTCTCGACCAGGCAGTTGAAAGCCGCCGCCGCCCCCGCCACCAGCCAGATGCCGATGCAGGCCAGCGCGGCGCGCTGCACGTCGGCCCACGACGGCATGCCGGGCACGGCCAGCACCATGCCGATGAGGGCGCAGAACACGATCAGCTGAACCACGCGCGGCTTGGTCAGCGCGTAGAACTGGCGCAGCACGTTGGCGGTGCTGCTCTGCTGAACGGAAATCGGGGTACTCACGCGGCGGCCTTCCTCTGGTTGTTGTTGTCGCGACCGGTTGCATTGTCACTGGCGCGCGCCACGCGTGCCTCGGGCACGGCGCGCCGGCTCTCGCACAGGGCCCACGTCAGCACCACGGCCAGCGCCGCGGCACCCCCGGTGTGCAGCACGGCCGCCGCCAGCGGCCAGCCGAGCAGCACGTTGCCCAGGCCCGTGGCCAGTTGCAGCAGCGCAAGACCCGCCAGCCAGCGCGCTTGCGGTTTCAGCGTGTCGATGCGGCGCAGGCGCCATGCCAGCACGCCGAGCGCGGCGAACACGGCGTACGCCATCAGCCGGTGCGCATAGTGGATGGCGGTGAGCGCCGAGAAGTCGAGCGGCTGGCCTTCGCCGGTCACGCCGAGGTGACGCCAGATCTCGAAGCCCTGCGCGAAATTCATCGGCGGCCACCAGCTGTCCTGGCAGGTCGGGAACTGCGTGCATGCGAGCACCGCATAGTTGGTGCTGACCCAGCCGCCGAGCGCGATCTGCAGCACCAGCAGCACGGTGGTCGCGATGAGCCCGTTGCGCAGCGCCGGCGACACCGGCGTCGGCAGCCGGCGCGCGGCCGCCTGCCGGTAATGCACGGCCTGGATGCAGAGCAGCGCAAGCAGCACCACGGCGCCCAGCAGATGCAGCGTGACGATCGCGGGGAACAGCTTCCAGGTGACGGTGAGCGCGCCGAAGGCGCCCTGCAGGCAGACCCACACCAGGGTGAAGGCCGGCCACCAGGCGCTGAGCGTGGCGTGGTGATCGCCGTCCTCGGAAGATGACGACGGCTGTGGCGCGCGGCGCTGGCGGCGGCGCACGATCCAGGTCGCGCCTGCGAGCGTGAGGATCAGCACGCCGACGCCCGTTGCCAGGTAGCGGTGAACCATCTCGACCCAGGCCTTGCCATGCGTGACCGGACCGGTCGGCTGCGCACTCTGCGCCATCGCGATCTCGTGGCGCGCACCGTGCGGACTGGCGTTGCCGTAGCAGCCGGGCCAGTCGGGGCAGCCCAGGCCCGAATCGGTGAGACGGGTGAAGGCGCCGAACAGGGTCAGGTCGAAAGTCAGGAACAGCGTGAGAACGGTCAGCGCATGCAGCCGGCGCGCCGGGCCTGCGCCCGCGTTGCGCCGCCAGACCCAGAGCAGCGGGCCGAGCGCGATCAGCACGCCCGCGGCCATGAGCCACGCGATCGGCGTGAGGTCGTAGAGCGAGCTCGTCGTGTCCATGCTGTGCTGCTTGCCTGTCTTGCTGCCGGCCTGTCAGCGGTCCGGCTTGTCCCACGACGCCGAGGCGCGCAGCAGGCGGTCGAGGTCGCGCTTGGCGCGGCTGGCGCCAGCGGCGTCCATGCGCGCGGGGAAACGCATCATCCAGTGGCCCATCGGGTCGACCACGTAGAGGTGTTCGGCCAGCGTGTGGCCCGACACGGGCACCAGCCACCTCGCCAGTTCGTCGGCCGGCACGCGCAGCACGGTCGCGCCGTGCAGGCCGTTGTTCAGCCGCTCGGGCACGGGCGCGGCGTCGCTCACGAGCCAGACGCGGTCCATGCGGTCTTTTTCGCGGCCCAGGCTTTCGCGCAGTTGCCGCTGCAGGTAGAGCTGCTGCTCGCACAGCGCATCGCAGGCGGCGTCGGCCACCGCGACCAGCAGCCACTGGCCCTTGAGGGTGGCCAGGTCGACCGGTGCGCCGTTGCGATCGGTGGCGATGAACTTCGGCAGCTCGCGCTGCGGGTCGATCAGCTCGCCGTAGACGCTGCGCCCCTCCGGCCGGATCACGTAGTAGGTGAAGTACGAGGCGATGACCGGCGCCGCGCACATCAGCATCACCGCGATCATCTTCCAGCGCCCGACGACCGTGCGCCGGCCCTCGGCGCCGTCGAGCGCCTGGTTCGGCGACGGCATCGAATGGACCGTCAGGCCCAGCGGCTCGTCAGAAGCGGCCATCGCGTGCGCGGCGTCTCGCGCGGCGGAAGGGTGTGATGAATTGGAACCAGACATAGAGGATGACGACGAGGGCCGACAGGCCGAACCACTGGAATGCGTAACCGTAGTGCCTCTCGAGGCCCAGCGCCGGGGCCGGCCAGTCTCGCTGCAAGCCCTCGGAGGCCGGCCCGGTCTGCTGCAGCGACACGTCGGTACGCAGCGGCATCTTGGTCTCGGCGCGGAAGGCCTCCAGGTCGAGATTTTGCCGGATGGGCGAATACCCTTCGACGGCCGGTGTCGGCGCGGCGGGCGCGGCCGGCGCGGGGGCTTCCGGCGCCGTTGCCGTTGCGGGCGCCGCTGCCGGTGCAGCGGGCGCGGGGGCGGGCGTGCCCAGCTCCAGCAGGTGGCTCGGGGGCGGCTCGAGCAGGCCCGTCACCTCGACGATGCCGGCCGGCGTGTCGACAGCGCCCAGCTTCGTGCGATCGACGAAGTTGCGCTGCACCCAGCCGCGCTGGACCATCACCGTCTGCTCGGTGCCCTCGAGCGCGAACGGCGTCAGCACGTAGAAGCCGGGCACGCCATGCATCTGGCGGTTGTCGAGGTACACGGTCTGCGGCGTGAGCCAGAGGCCGCGCAGGCGCACGGGGCGATGCAGTTCGTCGGAAGGCTGCTGCAGCGCCAGGAACTCGGCCTGGGTGAGCGGCGGCTTCTGCTTCTGGGCCTCGATGCTGGCCTGGAGCGCCTCTTTCTGCGCGGCGCGCGAGAGCTGCCAGCGGCCCAGCGAAACGGTGGCCGCCAGCGTCAGCACGGCGGCGACGGTGACCAGCCAGAAACGACCGGGGCGGCGCCGGTCTTCGGAATACAGGGGTTGGGGAGTCACTGGAGGAAGCGGGGCGTGCGGCCGATAATGCGGGTCATGAAATATTTCGTCGCCCTGGTGTTCGTGGGCATCTTCGCGAGCCTCGCGTTTGCCCTGTTCTTCATGCTGAAGGACGGGCGCAACGGGCGCGCCAAGAGCGGCGGCATGGCGCGCGCCCTCACCTTTCGGATCGGGCTCTCGGTATTTTTGTTCCTCTGCATGCTGCTCGCCTGGAAACTCGGCTACATCCAGCCCACCGGGCTCCCGCTCGGCAAGTAGCAGGTGGTGCTCGTTCCACGAGAACCATGAAAAAGGCGCCTTCCGGCGCCTTTTTTGTGGA
Organism: Variovorax sp. PMC12; assembly: GCF_003019815.1. Classification (NCBI taxonomy): domain Bacteria; kingdom Pseudomonadati; phylum Pseudomonadota; class Betaproteobacteria; order Burkholderiales; family Comamonadaceae; genus Variovorax; species Variovorax sp. PMC12. The sequence goes on along the minus strand of NZ_CP027773.1, from coordinate 5,094,214 downwards.
ATGCCGCGAGGTGCTTCGCTCAAAGCCAGTAGACCAGCATGTAGAGACCGAGCCAGACGACGTCCACGAAGTGCCAATACCAGGCCGCGCCTTCGAAGCCGAAGTGGCGCTCCGGCGTGAAGTGCCCCTTCTGCAGCCGCAGCGTGATGAACAGCAGCATCAGCATGCCGATGAACACGTGCAGGCCGTGGAAGCCGGTCAGCATGAAGAAGGTCGAACCGTAGGTGCCGGAGCTGAGCTTGAGGTTCAGCTCGGTGTAGAGGTGGTGGTACTCGTAGCCCTGCACGCCCAGGAAGATCAGGCCGAGCAGCACGGTCATCCACATGAAGCGGATGGTCTGCGCGCGGTGTCCGGCGCGCAGCGCGTGGTGGGCGATGGTGAGGGTCACGCCCGAGCTCAGCAGCAGCGCGGTGTTGATCGTGGGCAGCCAGAACGGGCCGACGGTCTGGAAGGGCTCGACGATGCCGGCCGGCGAGCCGGTGGCGCCGGCGGCCATGCTGGGCCACACGGCCTTGAAGTCGGGCCAGAGGATCGCGTTGTCCAGGCTGCCGAGCGTCGGCAGCGCATGGGTGCGGGCCCACCACAGCGCGGTGAAGAAGGCGCCGAAGAACATCACTTCGGAGAAGATGAACCAGCTCATGCTCCAGCGGAACGACAGGTCCACCTTGTGGCCGTACTGCCCGCTCTCGCTCTCGCCGATGGCGGCGCGGAACCAGACGAACAGCGTGCCCAGCCAGACCAGCATGCCCGCCAGCAGCGACCAGGCGCCCCACGCATGGCCGTTGATCCACTGCGCGGCGCCCAGGATCACGAAGAACAAACCGATCGCGGCCGAGACCGGATAGGACGACGGTCCGGGCACGAAGTAGTAGGGCGTGGCGCCGTGGGTGGTTGAACTCATATCAGCTGCTCCTGGCTTTCTTTCTTCTCTCGATTCAATGGATTCTGCTCGTTCAGGCCGCGGCCACGTGGCGCACCAGCAGCACCAGGGCGACCACGAAGACGATCACGGCCACGAACGCCACCGCAATGATGTGCAACGGGTTCAGCTTGCGCAGGTCTTCCTGGTAGGCGCTGTTCTTGCGAACGCCGAAGAACGACCACCCCACGGCCTTCACCGTGTCCCACAGCGAAGCCTTCGAAGCATTCGGCCGTTCGGGCGGCGTGCTCACGAGCGCGGCTCATTCGGGGCATTCGAAACGGCGGCGACCGGTGCCGCGGGCGTCTTGCCGCCCACCTCGAAGAAGGTGTACGACAGCGTGATGGTCTTCACGTCCTTGGAAATCTTGGGGTCGATCACGAAGGCGACCGGCCACTGCTTCTTCTCGCCCGGATCGAGCGTGTACTGGTTGAAGCAGAAGCACTCGAGCTTGTTGAAGTAGGGCGCCGCCTGCTGCGGCGCGTAGCTCGGGATGGCCTGCGCGGCCATGCGGCGGTTCTGCACGTTCTGGAACTCGTACATCACCGTGTTGAGCTGGCCGGGATGCACCTGGATGGTCCGCTCCGCGGGCTTGAAGTCCCAGAGACCGCCGCGCACGTTGGAATCGAACTCGACCGTGATGGTGCGGGTCATGTCGACCTGCGTGTTGTCGGGCACGCGCACCTTCTTGCCGCCGCTGGCACCGCCGGGCACCTCCAGCTCGGAGAGCGCGAGGATGTTGATGCCGGTCATCTCGCAGATGGCGCGGTACATCGGCACCAGCGCATAGCCGAAGGCGAACATGCCGCAGGCCACGACGGCCAGCTTGCCGACCATGCGGACGTTGGCGCGGCGGATGCGTTGACCGATGCTCATGCTGGTGCTCCCGTTCGGTGGCCGGCGGCTCAGCGCGCGCCGAACCAGACCATGCGCACGATGAAGCCGATGAAGAACACCACGGCGATGGAGGCCAGCGTGAGCCCCATGCGCCGGTTGTTGCGTTTCTGCTCGGGTGTCATCGCGTGCTGGCTGTTGCTGCTGCGAAGCCGGTCAACCGATCACCTTGGTGGCGGTCGCGTCGAGCTTGGGCGGGTTCTCGAAGGTGTGGAACGGTGCCGGCGACGGCACTTCCCACTCGAGGCCTTCCGCGCCTTCCCACGGCTTCTGCGCAGCCTTCTCGCCCTTGCCGCGCATGGTCGGGAACACGACGAACAGGAAGAAGTACACCTGCGCGAAGCCGAAGAAGAACGCACCGACCGAAGCCACGGCGTTGAAGTCGGCGAACTGCATCGGGTAGTCGGCGTAGCGTCGCGGCATGCCGGCCAGGCCCAGGAAGTGCATCGGGAAGAAGGTCACGTTGAACGAGATCAGCGACCACCAGAAGTGCACCTTGCCGCGCGTCTCGTTGTACATGACGCCGGTCCACTTGGGCACCCAGTAGTAGAAGCCCGAGAACATGGCGAACAGCGAGCCGGCCACCAGCACGTAATGGAAGTGGGCCACCACGTAGTAGGTATCTTGCAGCTGCGTGTCGATGGGTGCGACGGCCAGGATAAGGCCGGTGAAGCCGCCCATGGTGAACACGAAGATGAAACCGACCGCGAACAGCATGGGCGTCTCGAAGGTCATCGAGCCCTGCCACATGGTGGCGATCCAGTTGAAGATCTTCACGGCCGTGGGCACCGCGATCAGCATGGTCGCGTACATGAAGAACAGCTGGCCGGTCAGCGGCATGCCGGTCGTGAACATGTGGTGTGCCCACACGATGAACGACAGGATGGCGATCGACGAGGTGGCGTACACCATCGAGGCATAGCCGAAGAGCTTCTTGCGGGCGAATGCCGGCACCACCTGGCTGATGATGCCGAAGGCCGGCAGGATCATGATGTAGACCTCGGGGTGGCCGAAGAACCAGAAGATGTGCTGGTACATCACCGGGTCGCCGCCGCCGGCGGGGTTGAAGAAGCTGGTGCCGAAGTGGCGGTCGGTCAGCGTCATCGTGATGGCGCCGGCGAGCACGGGCATCACGGCGATCAGCAGGTAGGCGGTGATGAGCCAGGTCCAGCAGAACATCGGCATCTTCATCAGCGTCATGCCGGGGGCGCGCATGTTGAGGATGGTGACGATGATGTTGATCGAACCCATGATCGACGAGGCGCCCATGATGTGCATCGCGAAGATGCCGGCGTCCATCGAGGGGCCCATCTGCAGCGTGAGCGGTGCGTACAGCGTCCAGCCCGCGGCGGGTGCGCCGCCTGGCATGAAGAACGAACCCACCAGCATCAGCGCCGCCGGGATCAGCAGCCAGAAGCTGAAGTTGTTCATGCGCGCGAAGGCCATGTCGGAGGCGCCCACCTGCAGCGGGATCATCCAGTTCGCGAAGCCCACGAAGGCCGGCATGATGGCGCCGAACACCATGATCAGGCCGTGCATGGTGGTGAACTGGTTGAACAGCTCGGGGTTCACCAGCTGCAGGCCGGGCTGGAACAGCTCGGCGCGGATCAGCAGCGCGAGCACGCCGCCCACCATCAGCATCGTGAAGCTGAACAGCAGGTAGAGCGTGCCGATGTCCTTGTGGTTGGTCGCGAACACCCAGCGGCGCCAGCCGGTGGGCGCGTGGTGGTCGTGATGCTCGTCGTGTGCGTGGCCGCCGGGGACTGCGTGACCGTGGGGGTCGAGGACTGCACTCATTTCGTTGTTCCTTGCAATTTCTTCGTCGCGGGACGCTGTCGCATCACTTGCCGCGCAGGGCGAGCACTTCGGCCGGCTGCACCAGCTGGCCCGTCTTGTTCGACCAGCTGTTCTTGGTGTACGTGGCCACGGCCGCGAGGTCGGTGTCGCTCAGCTGCTTCCAGGACGGCATGGCGCCGTTGTTCTGGCCGTTGAGCAGCACGTGCAGTTGCACCGTGTGGTCGGCGTCGAGCACCTTCGGGTCGCCGTCGAGCGCCTTGATCGGGCCCGCGCCCTTGCCGTTGGCCTGGTGGCAGGCGGCGCAGTTGGCGGCGTAGACCTTCTCGCCGCGAACCATCATGTCGGGCAGCGTCCAGACCTTGGTCGGGTCGTCGAGCTTGGCGGCGGCGATCTTGCGCTGGTCGGCCACCCAGGCGGTGTAGTCGGCGGCCGAGACCACCTTCACCTGGATCGGCATGAAGGCGTGTTCCTTGCCGCACAGTTCCTGGCACTGGCCGTAGTAGGTGCCGATGGTCTCGGCGCGGAACCAGGTGTCGCGCACGAAGCCGGGAATGGCGTCCTGCTTGAGGCCCAGCTGCGGCACCGCGAAGGCGTGGATCACGTCGTTGGCGGTGGTGATGATGCGGATCTTCTTGTTGACGGGCACCACCAGCGGGTAGTCGACCTTCAGCAGGTAGTCGTCGGGCATCGCGCCCTTGGCACCGGCGTCGGACATGGCGCGCTGCGAGCTGTCGAGCGTGGAGATGAAGGCCAGGCCCTCGCCTTCGCCGTTCAGGTAGTCGTAGCCCCACTTCCACTGGTAGCCCGTGGTCTTGATCGTGAGGTCGGCGTTGGTGGTGTCCTTCTGGGCCACCAGCACCTTGGTGGCGGGCAGCGCCATGACGATCACGATGAGGAAGGGCACGATGGTCCAGATGACCTCGACCACCACCGACTCATGGAAGTTGGCGGCCTTGTGGCCCACCGACTTGCGGTGCTTCCAGATGGAATAGAACATGACCGCGAACACGCCCACGAAGATGACCGTGCAGAGGATCATCATGATCGTGTGGAGCAGATGCTGCTCCTGCGCGATCTTGGTCACGCCGACCGGAAGATTCAACTGGCGCACCGAGGGGCCGCCGGGCAGATCGTTGATTGCGTGCGCCGCGCTGCTGAAAGCCGCGCCGGCCGCCAGCAACAGATTCGCCGGCCTGTACTTATTGCGCCAAATGCTCTTCATCGTGTTCACGTTTCTTCAATTTTTCGACAAACCCAACCGTGCAGCATTGCGCGAGCCCCCTCAGGCGCCACGCAACGCCATGCGAATCTCGCGGGCCAACGCCGCACGCAACTCCGGGCGTACATAGCGCCCCACCCTGACCGATCGACCCTGCCCCGAGACCTCGATCAGCGAGCGATCGCCGGCCTGGGGTTCGACCCGCACCTGGTGCGGAAGAAATTCCGTGCGCTCGTAGTGCCCGCCGTTCTCGAGCTCGACGACGAGGCGTCCCTCCTGCAGCGCGATCTTTTCGCCATCGGTCGCGTGCCGCGCGTAGACCATGAACGCGAATCCGACAGCGGCCAGTTCGAGCCAGGCGAAAGGCAGAACCAGCGGCGCACCGTGCAGCCAGAACAGGGTGCCGATGCCGAGCGATACCACGCACAGCGAAGCGTAGAGCCAGCCCAGCTGGCTCGGCGTCACCGAGCAGTTCCGCTTCAGGAACCAGTGGATGCTCTGGCCTGAAACGGTGGCAAATCGAAACACGGAATTCGACACGGGCGAGTTCAGCAAATCGGTGCGTCGACGGTCGCCCGACCCCTGGTACCCCCTCGTACAAACAGGATCCGACACCCCTCGATCGCGGGACAATACCCGCGAGTTCCACGCAACGGCGGATTGTAGCGGGTAGATACCTGCGCCAGAGTGCCCTGTGGGACGCCTACGGGTCACTACTAGTAGGCAAGAAACGGCCTCTGCGCCATGCGTTCCGGCCACCGGCCGGCCGGCGATCAGGCGCCCGGGCGACCCCGTTGCAGCATCGATCGCATCTCGCGCAGCGACACCGCGCTTTCGGCCGACAGCGACACCCGCGGCACGGGCTTGAACGCATGGCCGTAGATGACCTCGAAGGTCAGCGCGATGCGCCCGCCACCCTCTTCGGCAGGCGCCAGCTCGGGCAGCGCCTTCTTCAGCGACTGGTGCCAGGCCTTGCCGCGCAGCGCCGGAAAGCGCGCCGGGTGCAGGTTGCGGCCCAGCGTGCGCAGCTCGGCCAGCGCCGCCTCGGGCGTGGCCCAGGTCAGCACGATGCGCTCCATGTCCATCACGGGCTCGGCGAAGCCGGCGTGGACCAGCATGTCGCCCCAGTCGTGCATGTCGGTGTACTCGTGGCCCGCGGCCGGCCAGCCGAGGCGGGCATGCAGCGCGCGCAGTTCGCGCACGGTGTCGGGGCCGAGGCACGAGAACATCAGAAAGCCGTCGGTGGCGACCAGCTTGTGCCAATGCGCGATGAGTGCCTCCGGGTCGGCCGCCATGTGCAGCGACATGTTGGCCCAGAGCAGGTCGACGCCGTCCTCGGGCGGCGCGTCGAAACGTGCCTTGCCGGCCTGCCAGCGGCGCGCGCTCCACCAAGGCGCGGCCAGCGCCTGGCCGGTGGCGGCCGCGAGCGCGGGCTCGGGTTCGATGACGAAGGAGGCGGCGTCCTTGTAGCGGCGGGCGACCAGCTCGTGGGCCTCGAGGCCGCCGCGCAGCGGTGCCCAGTCGGCCCAGGTGCGGGGCTGAGCCTTGATCCATTGCAGCCGGTCTTCCATGCGGCGGCCGATTTCCTCATGCAGCCAGGGGGAGCCGTCGGCAGGCGCAAGGCGACGCCAGCGGGCTGCCGCCGTGGCATCGATGGTCGGCGGTCGTCGTGAGGGGTCGGTGGCCATGGGGCAGTGAGTATATTGAGCGATGTCCAGCCAGCACGCCCTGAGGCCTTTCCGTCCTTTCACCGCCCTGCTCGGGCGGCTGCCGAGCCAGTGCGCGGTCTGCCGCGCATGGCCGTCGCGCCCGGTGTGCGACGCCTGCGTGGCCCGCTTCGCCCCGCCGGCGGCACGCTGCGGCGGCTGCGCACTGCCGTTGCCCGAGGGCATGACCCGCTGCGGCGACTGCGTTGCGCATCCGCCGCCGCTCGATGCCTGCCTTGCCGCCTGCACCTACGCCTGGCCGTGGCCGGACGCCATCGCCGCCTTCAAGTTCCGCGGCGAGGCCGGCTGGGCCGCCCCGTTCGCCACGCTGATGCGCAGCGCGCCATGGGTCGAGCCGGCGCTGGAGCAATGCGACCTGGTGCTGCCGATGCCGCTGGCGCCCGGCCGGTTGCGCGAGCGCGGTTTCAACCAGGCCCATGAACTCGCGCGGCGCCTGTGCGCAGGCAAGACCGACGCGAGCCTGCTGCTGCGCACCCGCGAGACGCCGGCCCAGAGCGGCCTCGCGCGCGCCGAGCGCCTGCTCAACCTGCGCGGCGCCTTCGCCGTGGAGCCGCTGCGCGCCGAAAGAGCCAGGGGCCGGCGCATCGTGCTGGTCGACGACGTGATGACCAGCGGCGCGTCGATCTTCACGGCTGCCGAAGCGCTGCGGCTGGCGGGTGCTGCCCACATCACGGCGGTGGTGCTGGCCCGCACCGACCCGCCGCGCTGAGCTCCGCGCCTGGGGCGCCGACAATCGGCGCATGTTCCATATCGTCCTGGTCCACCCCGAGATTCCGCCGAACACCGGCAACGTCATCCGGCTCGCCGCCAACACCGGCTGCACGCTGCACCTGGTCGAGCCGCTCGGCTTTTCGATGGACGACCGCCTGCTGCGCCGCGCCGGGCTCGACTATCACGAGTACGCCGAAGTCAAGCGCCACGCCGACTGGCAGGCCCTGCTCGCCACCGAACTGCCGCCGGCCGACCGGATGTTCGCCCTCACCACCCGCGGCACGCGGGCCGTGCACGACGTGCGCTTCCAGCCCGGCGACTGGCTGGTCTTCGGCTCGGAGACCAGCGGCTTGCCGCCCGCCGTGCGCGACGGCTTCGCCGAGGCCCAGCGGCTGCGGCTGCCGATGCGCGAGGGGCAGCGCAGCCTGAATCTTTCGAACGCGGTGGCCGTCACCGTGTTCGAAGCCTGGCGGCAAAACGGCTTCGGGTGACACAAAGAAACAAAGTCGCGGGCTCCAGGCACGGCGGGAGCGCATCCGATCGCGGATGACGGCCGTATGGAAAGCATGCCGGCCGCAAAGCGTTCGGCATCCGATCCATCAACCCGTTACAGAGGAGTCTTGCAATGAACACCAAGCCGATCGCCCTTGCCGTCTTCGCCACGCTGGCTTTCGCCGGCAGCGCCCAAGCCTTCCAGGGTGAACAGAACCCGCTGCCGCCCGCCCCCTTCCAGTCGACGATGTCGCGCGCACAGGTGCAGGCCGACGCGCGCCAGCCGTTCAGGGTCACGAATGGCGGCACCGGCGCACTCCAGGCCCGCGACGGCAGCACCGACCGCGGCGCGGTACGTCAGAGTGCGCTGAGCATCACGCGCCAGGGCGCCGCCACCTACGGCGAAGTGACCGACCGCCGGATGTAAGAAAAACCGGAGAAGGTCAGCGGTAGCGCCGCGCGACCGACTCCGCCACGCAGGCCGGCTTGGCCGCGCCTTCGAGTTCGATGGTGGTTTCCCAGGTCATCTGGAAACCATCGTCGGCAATGGGCTCCGAGCTCAGCAGCTTCATGCGCGCCCGCAGCCGCTTGCCCACCGGCACCGGCGACATGAAGCGCACCCGGTTCATGCCGTAGTTCACGCCCATGCGCGACTCCACCACGTCGATGGCCGTCTCGAAGAATCGCGGCAGCAGCGACAGGGTGAGAAAACCGTGCGCGATCGGCGCGCCGAAGGGGCCGGCCTTGGCCCGTTCCACGTCGACATGGATCCACTGGTGGTCGCCCGTCGCCTCGGCGAACTGGTTGACCTGTTCCTGCGTGATGGTGATCCAGTCGCTCACTGCGACTTCCTGGCCGACGCAGGCGGAAAGATCCTGAAGAGTCTGGAATGTCTTTTTGGTCATGCGGGGCATTCTGGTGCCAAGGGCGGGCGGGGGGCTGTCGGGCTCGCGACAACCGGGCTCAGGGAAAACCGGGAGGCGCCTTCAGGCGTCGAGCCATTCGCAGATCGGCTGCCATTGCTCCAGGTCGCGCTGCACGCGGCCCGGCGCGATGTCGAACACCGTGAGCCCGCGCGCTGCGAGCTGTACGTAGTTCTGGGTGTCGCGCAGCTCGCCGATCACCGGCACGCCGAGTCCCTCGATGAACTCGTGCAGCCGGTCCGCGGCCAGCGTGCGGGCGTTCACCCGCATGCCGACGAGGCCGATCTGCGTCTTTTCGGCGCGGCGCTGTTCCTTGAGGCGGTCGAGAAAGTCGCGCGTCGCGTAGATGTCGAAGATGCTCGGCTGCAGCGGCACGATCACCCGGTCGGCCAGCGCCAGCACTTCCTTGAAGCGCCAGCCGTGCAGCCCGGCCGGCGTGTCCAGCACCGCGTGCGTGGTGCCGCGCGGCGGCCTCACCACCGTGCTGTCTCCGGTGGCTTCCCAGGTGGCGATGGGGCGGGCCTGGGGCGGGCGCAGGCCCAGCCACAGCCGGGAGGACTGCTGGCGGTCCACGTCGCCCAGCATCACGGCATGGCTGCGGCTTGCGAAATAGCCCGCGACGTTCGTCGCGATCGTCGACTTGCCGACCCCGCCCTTGGGATTGGCGACCAGAACCACCGGCATAAGGCACTCCTCCAGAACTGGGACAGCCGGAATGGTAGTCGCTGGCGCGTTTTTGCCCGACGCGCCGGCCCCGACTGAGATATGTTCTCGGCATGACGACAACAACATCCATGGGAACCACCGCCGCCGGTACTGGCGGCATCTACGTGCTGGCGGCGCACCCGCATTGGCGCGATTCACGCGTCAACCGCCGCATGCTGGCCGCCGCCCGCGCCGTGCCGGGCGTCGAGGTGAACGACCTCTACGGCAGCTACCCCGACTTCTCCATCGACGTCGAGGAAGAGCAGGCCCGGCTCGCCAAGGCCAGCCTGGTGGTGCTGCTGCACCCGATCCAGTGGTATTCCATGCCCGCGCTGCAGAAGCTGTGGCTCGACGACGTGCTCGCCTACGGCTGGGCCTACGGCCCCGGCGGCACGGCGCTGCAGGGCAAAGACCTCTGGCTGGCGGTCACCACCGGCAGCCCGGAGGCCAGCTACCACCCGCAGAGCTACCACCGCTACTTCTTCGACGCCTTCCTGCCGCCCTACGAACAGACCGCCGCGCTGTGCGGCATGCGCTTCCTGCCGCCGCTGATCTTCCACGGCGCGCGCAGCGCCCCCGAGGCCGAGGTGGCCGCGCACGTCCAGACCTTCGCCCAGCGCCTGGGCAGCTACCCCGACTGGCCCGAGATCGAGGAAATAGACGCCTGCATCGCCTGCCCGGTGCCCGAAGCCGATCGCCCGGCCGATCCGGACGACATCGGCAAGGCCGTATCCAACGCCTTCCACAGCGCCATGACCCACGGGCTGGCCACGGCTTCCGCTAGCAAGGCACCTTGATGGAACACGCACCCGCCTGGCTGACCAGCAGCCTGATCTACCTGAGCGCCGCCGTGCTGGTGGTGCCGCTGTCGAAGGCCCTGGGCCTCGGCTCCATCATCGGCTACCTGGTGGCCGGCATCGCCATCGGGCCCTGGGGGCTGGGACTGGTGTCCAGCGTCCAGGACGTGCTGCACTTCGCCGAGTTCGGCGTGGTGCTGATGCTGTTCCTGGTGGGCCTCGAGCTCGAGCCCAAGCGCCTGTGGAACCTGCGCCGCCCGATCTTCGGCTGGGGCACCGCGCAGGTGGTCAGCTGCGCCGCGGTGCTCTTCGCCGCGGGCTGTGCGGTGGGCGCGGAATGGCGCGTGGCGCTGGTGGCCTCGCTGGGCCTGGCGCTGTCGTCCACCGCGATCGCGCTGCAGGTGTTCGGCGAGCGCAACCTGCTGAAGACGCCGAGCGGACAGGCCGGCTTCTCGATCCTGCTGTTCCAGGACGTGGCGGCCATTCCCATCCTCGCGCTGCTGCCGCTGCTGGCCGGCGCCACCGCCGCCGAGCAGTCGATCAGCGGGCTCGACCGCGCGCTGGAAGCCGCGAAGATCATCGGCGTGATCGGCGGCATCATCCTCGGCGGCCGGCTGCTGCTGCGCCCGGTGCTGCGCTGGATCGCGCGCAGCGACACGCCCGAGATCTTCACCGCCGCCGCGCTGCTGCTGGTGGTGGCCATCGCGGCGCTGATGCAGCTGGTGGGCCTGTCGATGGCGCTGGGCGCCTTCCTGGCCGGCGTGCTGCTGGCCGAGAGCGAATACCGGCGCGAGCTGGAGACCGACATCGAGCCCTTCAAGGGCCTGCTGCTGGGCCTGTTCTTCATTGCCGTGGGCATGTCGATCAACTTCGGCGTGCTCATTGCGAGCCCCTGGATCATGGCGGCGCTGGTGGTCGGCTTCATGGCCATCAAGCTGGCGGTGATCTATGCGCTGGCCAAGGCGATGGGCATCGCCTACCAGGAGCGGCCGGTGTTCACGCTGCTGCTCGCGCAGGGCGGCGAATTCGCGTTCGTGGTGTTCCAGGCCGCGGGACCCGACGTGCTGCCGCCGGAGATCACGTCGCTGCTGATCGGCGCGGTCGCGCTGTCGATGCTGCTGTCGCCGCTGCTGCTGGTGCTGCTCGACAAGTTCGTGCTGCCGCGCTACAGCCGCAACCACGGCCCGCAGCTCGAGGAAATCTCCGAGCAGCAGGACGCCAAGGTGCTGATCTGCGGCTTCGGCCGCTACGGCCAGATCGTCGGGCGCATGCTGATGTCGCAAGGCCTGCGCGTGACCGTGCTCGACCACGACGCCGACACCGTCGAAGGCTTGCGGCAGTTCGGCTTTCGCGTGTTCTACGGCGACGCCACGCGGCTCGACCTGCTGCGCACCGCCGGCGCCGGCACGGCCAAGGCCATCGTGGTGGCGGTGGACGACATCGAGCAATCGCTGGAAATCGTCGATCTGGTCAAGGAGAACTTCCCGCAGGCGCGCATCATCGCGCGGGCCCGCAACGTGACGCACCTGTTCCAGCTGCGCGACCGCGGCGTGACGGATGTGGAGCGCGAGGTGTTCGAGTCTTCTCTGCGCAGCGCCCGCGCCACGCTCGAAGCGCTGGGATGGCCGGCGCACGAGGCGCGCGAGTCGACCATGCGCTTCCGCCAGCGGAACATCAAGCTCAGCGACGAGATCTATCCCCACTACAAGGACCGCGCCAAGCTGATCGCCGCCAACAAGGCCGGCCGCCAGCAGTTCGAGGAACAGATGGCGCGCGAGCGCGAGGAGCGGCAGCGCCGCTCGGGGCGCGACTGGGACCGGCTCGACGCGGAGGAAGCCGCCGCCAGGGAAGAGGCGGACGCGTAGCGGCGAGGCCCCTCAGGCGGCCAGCTTCAGCAGCCTGACCGCGTTGCCCTTGAGGATGCCGGGCATCACCTCGGGCTTGAAGCCGGCGTTCTCGAAGTCGCGCATCCAGCGGTCGGGCGTGATCAGCGGGTAGTCGCTGCCGAACAGGATGCGGTCTTTCAGCAGCGTGTTGGCGTACTGCACCAGCTGCTTCGGAAAGTACTTGGGGCTCCAGCCGGACAGGTCGATCCACACGTTGGGCTTGTGCGTGGCCACGCTCAGCGCCTCGTCCTGCCAGGGGAAGCTGGGGTGCGCCATGACGATCTGCATGTCGGGGAAGTCGATGGCCACGTCGTCCAGGTGCATCGGGTTGCTGTACTCCAGCCGCAGGCCGCCGCCGCAGCGCATGCCCGAGCCGATGCCGCTGTGGCCGGTGTGGAAGATGGCCGGCAGGCCGTATTCGGCAATCACCTCGTAGATGGGCCAGGCCATCTTGTCGTAGGGGTGGTAGCCCTGCACCGTCGGGTGGAACTTGAAGCCCTTCACGCCGTGCTCCTCGATGAGCCTGCGCGCCTCGCGCGCGCCCATCTTTCCCTTGTGCGGATCGACGCTCCCGAAGGCGATCATGATGTCGCTGTTGTTCTTCGCGGCCTCGGCGATCTCTTCGTTCGGAATGCGCCGGCGGCCCATGTTCGACTCCGCGTCGACCATGAACATCACCAGCCCGATCTTGCGTTCACGGTAGTACGCCACGCTCTCCGCGATGGTGGGCCGGCCGCTGGAGCCGAAGTACTTGTCGGCGGCGCGGTCGTATTCCTCGCCGTAGTTGTCGAACGGGTTCCAGCAGCTCACTTCGGCGTGCGTGTGGATATCGATCGCAACGAGGTTCTCGTAGTCCATGTGTTTGTCTCCAGTGCGGGTAAGTCCCTAGCTTCGGGCAGGCTCGAATGCCTTGAATTGATTATTTCTCATAACCATAATCCAACGCAACCCCGAACACCTTCCCATGACCAATCCAGACCTCCAACTCGACATCCGCGACGAAGTCGCGATCGTCCGCCTGACGCGCGGCTCCAAGCGCAACGCGCTGTCGGACGGCCTGATCCTCGCACTGCGCGACACTTTCGAGAAGCTGCCCTCCACCGTGCGCGCCGCGGTGATCGACGGCGAAGGCCCGCACTTCTGCGCCGGCCTCGACCTCAGCGAGCTGAAGGAGCGCGACGCCGGCCAGGGCATGCAGCACTCGCGCATGTGGCACGCCGCGCTCGACCTGATCCAGCACGGCCCGGTGCCGGTGATCGCCGCGCTGCACGGCGCGGTGGTCGGCGGCGGGCTCGAGCTGGCCAGCGCCTGCCACATCCGCGTGGCCGACCGCAGCACCTTCTACGCGCTGCCCGAAGGCTCGCGCGGCATCTTCGTGGGCGGCGGCGGCTCGGTGCGCATCCCCAAGCTGATCGGCGTGGCGCGCATGACCGACATGATGATGACCGGCCGCGTCTACAACGCCGAGGACGGCGAGCGCGCCAACTTCGCGCAGTACCTGGTCGACGAAGGCACGGCCTTCGACAAGGCCTTCGAGCTCGCCAAGCGCGTGGCCACCAACGCGCCGCTGACCAACTACGCGCTCATGCATGCGCTGCCGCGCATCGCCGAGCAGTCGGCCGACCACGGCTTCTTCACGGAAGCGCTCATGGCCGGCATCGCCCAGGCCGCACCCGAAGCCAAGGAACGCGTGCGCGATTTCCTCGAAGGCCGGGGCGCGAAGGTGAGCAAGACATGACCGCCATCCGATACCGCCCCCTGGCCTTCGGCGTGACCCGCGCCGTGCTGCGCGAAGGAGCGCCTGGCACGCAGTACCTCACCGCCGAGACGCAGCTCGAAAGCTACCGCGAGCGCATGACCGACCGCCTCGCGCACTGGGCCGAGGCCACGCCCGATCGCACCTTCATCGCCCGCCGCGAACGGCTGGCCGACGGCAGCACCGGCGACTGGATCCGCGTGAGCTACGCCGAGGCGCTGCAGAAGGCCCGCGGTATCGGACAAGCCCTGTTGAATCGCGGCCTGAGCGCCGAGCGGCCCGTGGCCATCCTCAGCGAGAACGGCATCGAGCATGCGCTGCTCGCGCTCGGCTGCCTCTATGCCGGCGTGCCCTACTGCCCCGTATCGCCGCCCTACTCGCTCGTGAGCCAGGACTTCGAGAAGCTGCGCCACGTGTTCGACACGCTGACGCCGGGCCTCGTGTTCGCCACCGATGCGGCACGCTACGGCCGCGCCATCGCGGCGGTCGTCCCGGCCGGGACCGAAGTCGTCATTGCCGAAGGCGAGCTCGAAGGCCGCGCCGCCACTTCGCTCGACGCACTGGCCTCGACGCCCGCCACGCCCGCCATCGACGAAGCGATGCGCGCGACCGGCCCCGACACCATCACCAAGTTCCTCTTCACCTCGGGCTCCACCAAGATGCCCAAGGCCGTCATCAACACGCACCGCATGTGGTGCGCCAACCAGCAGCAGCTGCGCCAGTCGATTCCCGCGCTGGGCGACGAGCCGCCGGTGCTGGTCGACTGGCTGCCCTGGAACCACACCTTCGGCGGCAACCACAACGTGGGCATCGTGCTGGACAACGGCGGCACGCTGTACGTCGACGACGGCAAGCCCACGCCCGCCGGCATGGCCGAGACGCTGCGCAACCTGCGCGAGATCGCGCCCACCATCTACTTCAACGTGCCCACCGGCTTCGAGGCCATCGCGCACGCCATGGAAACCGATGCGGTGCTGCGCCGCAACCTGCTGTCGCGCGTGAAGATGTTCTTCTACTCGGGCGCCGCGCTGTCGCAGCCCGTGTGGGACAGCCTGCACAAGACGCAGGAGTCTGAAGTGGGCGAGCGCATCGTCATGGGCACCGGCCTGGGCATGACCGAATCGGGGCCCTTCGCCCTCTACGTGACCGGGCCCGACGTGAAGTCGGGCGACGTCGGCCTGCCCGCGCCGGGCATCGAGCTCAAGCTGATCGAGGTCGACGGCAAGACCGAGGTGCGCTACCGCGGCCCCAACATCACGCCCGGCTACTGGCGCGCGCCCGAGGCCACGGCCGAGGCTTTCGACGAGGAAGGCTTCTTCTCCACCGGCGATGCGGTCAAGTGGATCGACGACGGCAACATCCACCGCGGCCTGCGCTTCGACGGCCGCATCGCGGAAGACTTCAAGCTCGCCACCGGCACCTTCGTGAGCGTGGGCCCCATGCGCGCGAAGATCATCGCGGCCGGCGCGCCCTATGTGCAGGACGCGGTGCTGACCGGCATCAACCTGAAGGAAGTGGGCGCGCTGATCTTCCCGACGCAGAAGGTGCGGCAGCTCGCGGGCCTGCCCGCCGACGCCACGATGCAGCAGGTGCTCGAAAGCGCGCCGGTGCAGGCGCACTTCCAGCAGGTGGTCGACACGCTGGCCGCGAGCGCCACCGGCAGCGCCAACCGCATCGCGCGGCTGCACCTGATGGCCGAGCCGCCGTCCATCGACAAGGGCGAAGTGACCGACAAGGGCTCCATCAACCAGCGCTCGGTGCTCAAGCACCGCGCCGCGCTGGCCGACGCGATGCACGACGGCACCCTGCCCTTCACCCTCAAGCCCCGCTAACCCCATCCAGGAGAGACAAGAATGAAGATCGAAGGACAAGCCGCCCTCGTTACCGGCGGCGCATCGGGCCTTGGCGAAGCCACCGCACGCGAACTCGCGCGCCTGGGCGCCAAGGTCGCCGTGCTCGACCGCAATGCCGCACTGGCCGAGAAAGTGGCCGCCGAGATCGGCGGCGTCGCCTGCGTCTGCGACATCACCGACACCGACAGCGTGAACGCCGCGCTGGACAAGGCCGAGGCCGCGCACGGCACCGCGCGCATCCTGATGAACGTGGCCGGCATCGGCAGCGCCAAGCGCATCGTCGGCAAGGACGGCAACCCCGCGCCGCTCGAAGACTTCGTGCGCGTGGTCAACATCAACCTGATCGGCGGCTACAACATGGCGCGCCTGTTCGCGGCGCGCTGCGCGAAGCTGCCGGCGCTCGACAACGGCGAGAAGGGCGTGATGCTCTTCACCGCATCGGTGGCGGCCTTCGACGGCCAGGTCGGCCAGCAGGCCTACAGCGCCTCCAAGGGCGGGCTCGTCGGCATGACGCTGCCGATGGCGCGCGACCTGGCGCAGCACGCCATCCGCGTATGCACCGTGGCGCCGGGCCTCTTTGCCACGCCGCTGCTGCTGGAGCTGCCCGAGCCGGTGCAGCAATCGCTGGCCGCGTCCATCCCGTTTCCGCCGCGCCTGGGCAAGCCATCGGAATTCGCCGAGCTGGCCTGCCACGTCGTCACCAACGGCCACCTCAACGGCGAGGTGATCCGCCTCGACGGCGCGCTGCGCATGGCGCCGCGCTGAGCCGCACCCTTTCGCGTACCCGAGTTCCCGCCCCACAACGTATTCAGGAGACATCGATGACCTTCAGGAAGACCACTCTCGCCGCCGTGCTGGCGCTCATGGCAGCGGGCTTCGCCCATGCCGACATCACCATCGGCGTGGTGCAGCCGCTGACCGGCCCGGCTTCGGGCCTGGGCATCCCGGTGAAGAACGGCATCGCGATCTGGCCGAAGACCATCGCGGGCGAAACGCTCAAGGTGGTGGTGCTCGACGACGCGACCGACCCGACCACGGGCGTGAAGGACGCGCAGCGCCTGGTCACCGAGGACAAGGCCGACATCATCATCGGCTCCAGCGCCACGCCGGTTGCCATTCCCATGGCCGACGTGACCGCCGAGTCGGGCACGCCGCAGCTGTCGACCGCGCCGGCCGGCCTGCCGCCGGGCAAGGACAAGTGGTTCTTCCGCCTGCCGCAGTCGAACGACGTGATGGCCTATGCGGTGGTCGCGCACATGAAGAAGCAGAACGTGAAGACGGTCGGCTTCCTCGGCTACACCGACGCCTACGGCGAACTGTGGCTCAAGGCGCTGACCGCCGAAGCCGCCAAGAACGGCATCAAGATCGTCGCCACCGAGCGCTTCGCGCGCGCCGACACCAGCGTGACCGGCCAGGTGCTGAAGCTCACCTCGGCCAACCCGGACGCGATCCTGATCGTGGCCTCGGGCAGCGGCGCCGGCATGCCGCAGAAGGCGGTGATGGAGCGCGGCTACAAGGGCAAGGTCTACCAGACGCACGCCGCCGCCACGCAAGACCTGATGCGCACCGCCGGCAAGGACGCCGAAGGCACCTTCGTGGTGTCGGGCCCCGCCACGGTGGCCGAGCAGCTGCCCGACAGCCATCCGTCGAAGGCGGCAGCCGTGGCCTTCGTGCAGGGCTACGAGAAGGCCTACGGCCCCGGCTCGCGCAACCAGTTCGCCGGCCACGCGGCCGACGCGCTCACGGTGCTCGAGAAGGCCGTTCCGGTCGCGCTCAAGAAGGCCAAGCCCGGCACGCCGGAGTTCCGCGCCGCGCTGCGCGACGCGCTCGAAGGCATGGGCCGCACGGTGCTCGCGCACGGCGTGCTCAACTGGACGGCGCAGGACCACTGGGGCTACACGACCGAGACCGGCGTGATGCTCAAGGTGGTGAACGGCGCGTTCAAGGTCGAGCAGTAAACCCTTTCTCCAGCCGCACCACACACACGCCATGGATCTCTCGATCGCCAGCATCCTGACGCTGGACGGACTCACCAATGGCGCGATCTATGCCCTGCTGGGCATGGGCATCGTGCTCGTCTTCACGGTGACCCGCGTCATCTTCATCCCGCAGGGCGAATTCGTGGCGTACGGCGCGCTGACGCTGGCGATCTTCCAGACCGGCAAGACGCCGGGCACGGTGTGGCTGCTGCTGATCCTGGCCGGCGTCGCCGCGCTGATGGACCTGGTGAGCGTCTGGCGCCACAGCGGCAGCGCGGCGGCCGGGCTGAAAGCCGCGCTGCGCACCTTCGCGCTGCCGGCCGTGGTCTGCGCGGTGTCGGCCTGGGCCGGCCCGCGCAACCTGCCCATCGGCGTGCAGGCGCTGCTCACGGTGTTCATCGTCACGGCTTTCGGGCCGCTGGTGTACCGGGTGGCTTACCAATCGCTGGCGGGCGCGAGTTCGCTGGTGCTGCTGATCGTGTCGGTGGGCGTGCATTTCGCGATGACGGGGCTGGGCCTGCTGTTCTTCGGCGCCGAGGGCTTCCGCAATCCGCCGTTCTGGGACGAGCGCATGGCGCTGGGGCCGCTGAACGTGAGCGGGCAGGCGCTGATCATCTTCGGCGTGTCGGCGGCGCTGATCGTGCTGCTGTGGCTTTTCTTCGAGCGCAGCCTGTATGGCAAGGCGCTGCGCGCGACGGCGGTGAACCGGCTCGGCGCGCGGCTGATGGGCATCTCGACGCAGGCGGCGGGGCAGCTCACGTTCGCGATGGCGGCGCTGATCGGCGCGTTGTCGGGGCTCCTGATCGGGCCGACGACGACGGTGTTCTACGACTCGGGTTTTCTCATCGGCCTGAAGGGCTTCGTCGCCGGCGTGATCGCGGGCCTGGCGAGCTATCCGGGCGCGCTGATCGGTGCGCTGGCGGTGGGCGTGATCGAGGCCTTCGGCTCTTTCTGGGCGAGCTCGTTCAAGGAGGTGATCGTGTTCACCATCATCCTGCCGGTGCTGCTGTGGCGTTCTTTGCGCAGCGGGCATTCGGACGAGGAGCACTGATGAACATCCCTTCTCATGTTTGTCGCTCCATGGGTCATTCGGGGCGCGCTCACGCCGACGGGGTACCTTGCTCCGCGAATTTCCCCCGGCCTGCGGCCTCCTCCTTTATTTCGCTGCGCAAGGCACCCCGCCGTCGTGATCGTTGGACAGAGCGCTGGTTGATCGGCTTCGAACCGGCAGCGTGCCCTGTGCACAGGGCGCCGGGTGCTCCCCGCAGCGAAATAAAGGAGGAGGGGCGCAGCCCCGGGGGACATTCGCGGAGGGGAGTACCCGGTGGCCTGTGCACAAGCCCCGAACAAACCAACGACAAAAACGACAAGCAAGCAAAGACAACGCGCAACGGATCACTGACATGGAAGCGCTAATCAACACAACGCCGCCCCAGGCGCCCGACAAGAGCGCACTGCGCACCTGGGGCCCGCTCGCGCTGATCCTGGTGCTGGCCGTGCTGCCGTTCCTGCCGCTGCCCGACTTCTGGATCATCCAGCTCAACTACATCGGCATCTACACCCTGCCGGTGCTGGGCCTCGTGCTGCTCACCGGCGTGGGCGGCCTCACCTCGTTCGGGCAGGCCGCCTTCGTCGGCATCGGTGCGTACACCACGGCCTACCTGACGGTGAACACGGGGCTGTCGCCCTGGGTCACGCTCTTCATCGGGCTGGCGCTCACCGGCGTCAGCGCCTCGATCATCGGCGCCATCACGCTGCGCATGTCGGGCCACTACCTGCCGCTGGCCACCATCGCCTGGGCGCTGTCGCTGTACTACCTGATGGGCAACCTCGACGCGCTGGGCAAGTACGACGGCATCCTGGGCGTCAAGGGCCTGTCGCTGTTCGGCTTCGAGTTCGGCCAGCAGCGGTTCTTCTACGGCGTGGTCTGGGTCATCGCGATCGTCGCGGCATTCGCGGTGATACGCCTGCTCGACTCGCGCAGCGGCCGCGCCATTCGCTCCCTGGCCGGCGGCTCGCAGATGGCCGAGGCCATGGGCGTGAACACGCTGCGCTTCAAGATCGGCATCTTCGTGCTGGCGGCCATGCTGGCCTCCATCTCTGGCTGGCTGTTCGCGCACTTCCAGCGCACGGTGAACCCCTCGCCCTTCGGGCTGAAGATGGGCATCGAGTACCTGTTCATGGCGGTGCTCGGCGGCGCGGCCCACGTGTGGGGCGCCATTGCCGGCGCGGGCGTGGTCAAGCTGCTCGAAGACCAGCTGCAGGTGCTGCTGCCCAAGCTCATCGGCACGGCCGGCAGCTACGAGCTGATCGTGTTCGGCATCATGATCGTGCTGGTGCTCAAGTACCTGCCCGAGGGCCTCTGGGCCTTCGTCGACCGGCGCCTGCCGCGCCCGCGCCGCAGCGTCGACTGGCAGCACGCCAGGGACCTGCCCGCGCGCGCCAAGCCGGCCGCAGGCGATGTGGTGCTCGACGTGCAGGCCATCCGCAAGACCTTCGGCGGGCTGGTGGCGGTGAACGACATCAGCTTCCAGACGCGCGCCGGCCAGATCGTCGGCCTGATCGGGCCGAACGGCGCGGGCAAGTCGACCACCTTCAACCTGATCACCGGCGTGCTCGGCCTCTCGGGCGGCGCGGTGCGCTTCCGCGGCGAGGCCATCGGCGGGCTGGGCGCGCGGCAGATCGCGCAGCGCGGCGTGTCGCGCACCTTCCAGCACGTGAAGATGGTGGCGGACATGACGGTGCTGGAGAACGTGGCCCTGGGCGCGCACCTGCGCGGCCGCAAGGGCGCCGTCGCGGCCATGCTGCGCATCGACCGCCAGGAAGAGCGCGCGCTGTTCCGCGAGGCCGAGCGTCAGCTGCGGCGCGTGGGCATGGGCGACTACCTGCACGAACTGGCGGGCAACCTGGCCATGGGCCAGCAGCGCCTGCTGGAGATCGCACGCGCGCTGTGCGCCGACCCGGCCCTGCTGCTGCTCGACGAGCCCGCGGCCGGCCTGCGCCACAAGGAAAAGGAAGCGCTGGGCAAGGTGCTGCGGCAATTGCGCGACGAGGGCATGAGCATCCTGCTGGTCGAGCACGACATGGGGCTGGTGATGGACATCTGCGACCACATCGTGGTGATGGAGTTCGGCACCCACCTGATGGAGGGCACGCCCGCCGAGGTGCAGAACAGCGACAAGGTGCGCGCCGCGTACCTGGGAACGGAACATTGACATGACGACACCCCTGCTTCGCATACGCGACCTGCACGCCGGCTACGGGCGCGCCGAGGTGCTGCACGGCATCGACCTGCAGGCCGACCAGGGCCGCGTCGTCACCGTGATCGGGCCGAACGGCGCGGGCAAGTCGACACTGCTCAACGCGCTGATGGGCGTGCTGCCCTCCAAGGGCGTCATCGAGTTCAAGGGCCAGCCCATCTCGGCGATGACGCTCGAGGAACGCGTGATGCTCGGCATTGCGCTGGTGCCGGAGAAACGCGAGCTGTTCGGCACCATGCCGGTCGAAGACAACCTCGTGCTCGGCGCGTTCCGCCAGGTGCGGCTGCGCAACAAGCAGTGGCGCGACCGCATCGACGAGGTCTACACGCTGTTCCCGCGCCTGAAGGAGCGGCGCGCGCAGCTGGCCGGCACGCTCTCCGGCGGCGAGCGGCAGATGCTGGCGGTGGGCCGCGCGCTGATGTCGCGCCCCACGCTGCTGATGCTCGACGAACCCAGCCTGGGGCTGGCGCCGCTGGTGGTGCAGGAGATCTTCCGCACGGTCGATGCGCTGCGCGCCACGGGCGTGACCATTCTGCTGGTGGAGCAGAACGCGCGCGCCGCGCTCGAAGTGGCGGACCACGGCTATGTGCTCGAAATGGGCAGCGTGAGCCTCGAGGGCGAGGCACGCAAGCTCGCGGTCGATTCGCGCGTGATCGACACCTACCTGGGCGCGGCACGCAAGGCCGCCTGACGAGAAAAGAAGATCGACCGAGACACCCGCCGCGCACGCGGCAAGGAGACGACATGACGAGACATCGGCGCCACTTCACATTCGGCCTGTGCGCGAGCGCGCTCGGCGTTGCCACGCTGCTCGCGGCTTGCGCGGGGCGCCCACCCGCCCCGCATACGCCGCTGGCCGCCGCGCGGCCCGGTACGCTGCAGGCCTGCGCCGACCTGACCACGCGCGCGGCGCTGCCGGGCACGGTCTACACCGCCGTCACCGACGTGCCGGCCGGCATGGTCACGGTCGGCGGCGTCGCGATGGCGGCGCCCGCGCACTGCCTGGTGCAAGGCCGCATGAACGAGCGCACCAGCCCGGTCGACAACCAGCGCTACGCCGTCGGCTTCGAGATGCGGCTGCCCGTGGCATGGAACGGCCGCTTTTTCTACCAGGCCAACGGCGGGCTCGACGGCGTGGTGGTGCCCGCGCTCGGCGGCATCGGCGGCGGCGGCCCGCGCAGCAGCGCACTGCAGATGGGTTTTGCCGTCATCAGCTCAGACGCCGGCCATGCGGGTTCGATGGGCCCGCGCTTCGGGCTCGACCCGCAGGCGCGGCTCGATTACGGCTACAACGCGGTCGCGCAGCTCACGCCGATGGCGAAGAACCTCATCGCCAAGGCCTACGGCCGCGGCCCCGACCGCTCCTACTTCGGCGGCTGCTCGAACGGCGGGCGGCATGCGATGGTGGCCGCGGTGCGCTCGTCGCAGCAGTACGACGGCATCCTCGCGGGCGACCCCGGTTTCAACCTGCCGAAGGCGGCCGTGGCGCAGCTCTATGGCGCGCAGCAATACGCCGCCGTGGCCAGCGCGAAGACGCCCGCCGGCCAGCCCGACCTGCAAAGCGCCTTCACCCCGGCCGAGCTGAAGCTGGTGGCCGACAAGGTGCTGGCGCGCTGCGACGCGCTCGACGGCCTGGCCGACGGCATCGTGTCGAACGTGCAGGCCTGCAAAACGCGCTTCGACATCCAGCGCGACGTTCCCACCTGCGCCGCAGGCACGCGCGACGGCATGTGCCTCAGCGCGCCGCAGAAGAATGCGCTGGCCAACGTGTTCAAGGGCGCGCGCAACAGCGCGGGCCAGCCGATCTACAGCAGCTTCCCGTTCGACGCGGGCGTGAGCGGCGGCAACTGGCGCGAATGGAAGTTCGCGAGCCCGGCGACGCGCGACGCGGGCGCCGTGGCCTTCATCTTCAGCACGCCGCCGCTGGCCGACCGGCCGCAGGGCCTGCCGTTCGCGCTGGGCTTCGACATGGACCGCGACGCGCCGCGCATCGCCGCGACGGACGGCGTGTTCCGCGAGTCGGCGCTGTCGTTCATGACGCCGCCGGACGCGGCCAACCTGGGTGCGCTGCGCGACAAGGGCGGCCGCATGATCGTCTACCACGGCACCAGCGACCCGGTGTTCTCGTCGGACGACACCGCCGCCTGGTACGAGCGCGTGCAGGCCGCGAACGGCGGCGATGCATCCTCGTTCGCGCGCTACTTCCCCGTGCCGGGCATGAACCACTGCTCGGGCGGCCCCGCCACTGACCAGTTCGACATGCTCAGCGCGCTGGTCGACTGGGTCGAACAGGGCAAGGCGCCCGCGTCGATCACCGCTTCCGCGCGCGGTGCCGGCACGCCCGTGCCGAACGCCGAAGTGCCGGCCAGCTGGTCGCCGCAGCGCACGCGCCCGCTGTGCCCCTATCCGCAAGTCGCCACATACACCGGCGGCGACACCGAGCGCGCAAGCAGCTTCGCCTGCAAGCCGCCTTCTCCCTAGATTTCCGAACCCCCATGGATTACAAGCCCCGCCCCGAAGATGTCCGATTCCTGCTGAACGCGGCGCTCGATGCGCCCACGCGCCTGGCCGCGCTCGCGCCTTTCGCCGAGGTTGACGAAGCGCTGCAGTCGCAGGTGCTGGAGGAGGCGGGGCGCTTCGTTGGCGAGGTGATCGCGCCGCTGAACCGGACCGGCGACGAGACCGGCTGCCGTTTTGCCGGCGGCGAAGTGACCAGCCCGCCGGGCTTTCGCGAGGCCTACCAGGCCTTCGTCGACGGCGGCTGGCCCGCTCTTTCGGCCGCGACCGAAGACGGCGGACAGGGCCTGCCCGCCGTGCTCGAGGCCGTGCTCTACGAATGGCTGGCCGCCGCCAACCACGGCTTCACGATGGCGCCCGGCCTGCTGCACGGCGCCTACGCCTGCCTCAAGCACCACGGCAGCGACGAGCTGAAGCAGCGCTATGTACCGAAGATCGCGACCGGCGAGTGGCTGGCCACCATGTGCCTCACCGAGGCGCATGCGGGCAGCGACCTGGGCCAGGTGCGCACGCGCGCCGTGCCACAGGCCGACGGCAGCCTGCGCGTGAGCGGCGGCAAGATCTTCATTTCCGGCGGCGAGCACGACCTGACGCCGAACATCGTGCACCTGGTGCTGTGCCGCCTGCCCGACGCACCGGCCGGCCCCAAGGGCCTGTCGCTGGCGCTCGTGCCCAAGCTGCTGCCCGACGGCACGCGCAACGCGGTGCACTGCGAACGCATCGAGGAAAAGATGGGCCTGCACGGCAGCCCGACCTGCACGATGCGCTTCGACGACGCCACCGGCTGGCTGGTCGGCGAGCCGGGGCGCGGGCTGGCCGCGATGTTCGTGATGATGAATTCGGCGCGCCTGCATGTGGCGCTGCAGGGCATCGGCCTGCTCGACGCCGCCTGGCAGAAGGCCGACGCCTATGCCGCCGAGCGCCGCCAGATGCGCGCGCCCGGCCCCGTGCCCGCGAGCCGCGGCAACGAAAGCGCGGACCTGATCGCCGAGCACCCGGCGGTGCGCCGCATCCTCGACACGCAGCGCGCCTGGATCGACGGCGCGCGCACCCTCGCCTACCGCAGCGCGCTGATGCTCGACGTGGCCGCGCACGACGCCGACCCGAAGGCCCGCGAGCGCGCGCAGCGCTGGTGCTCGTTCGTCACGCCGGTGCTCAAGGCGGCGTGTACGCAGCAGGCCTTTCTGGGTGCGAGCGAATGCCTGCAAGTGTTCGGCGGGCATGGCTACGTGCGCGAATGGGGCATCGAACAGATCGTGCGCGACTCGCGCGTGACCATGATCTACGAGGGCACCAACGAGATCCAGGCCATCGACCTGCTGGTGCGCAAGGTGCTGCCCGACGGCGGCGCCGGCATGTCGGCGGTGCTGCTCGAGATGCGCGACACGCTCGACGCCTCGCGCGAGGCCGATGCCGACGTGCAGCGCCGGCTCGCGCAGCTACGCTACCTGGGCACCACGGTCGCGATGGCCGCGCACGCCAACCCGGCGCTACCCTGCGAAGTGGCGGACGACTACCTGCGCGTGGCGATGCTCACGATGCTGGCCTGGGCCTGGGCGCGCATCGAGGCGGCGGCGCCGCAAGACAGCGCGAGGGCACGGGTGGCGGCGGCCTTCCGGCGCTGGGCGCTGCCGGAGTTCGAGATGCGGCTGGGCATCGTCAAGCGGGCCTGCGAGACGGTCGCGCTGACCCACGCGGCGCAGCCGCAGGCTGTCGCGCGCTAGGCTGCCGGGCAACATTCACGCGGTACGCTCGGGCCATGCCTTCCTCTTCGAAATCCGCTCCCGCGAAAAGCGAGCCGAGCATCGCGCCGCCGGGCAAGGCGGACCGGCTCGACGCGCGCATGCTCGAAACCCTGGTCGGCTACAACGCCCGCCGCGCATGGCTGATCGTCAGCGACTTCTTCGCGGAACGCATGGCGCCCTATGGGCTCAAGCAGATCGATTTCTCGGTGCTGTCGCTGCTGGCGCACAACCCGGGCGCCACGTCGCGGCAGCTGTGCAGCACGCTGGACATCCTGCCGCCCAACCTGGTGAGCCTGGTTGCCACGCTCGACAGCCGCGGGCTCATCGAGCGCCGGCCCCATCCGCACGACGGCCGCGCGGTGGGCTTGTATCTCACGCCGGCCGGCGATGCGCTGATCCGCGAGGCCGAGCAGGCCGTGATGCAGCTCGAGGCCGACGCCAGCGCCAGGCTCACCGCGCGCGAGCGCGAGACGCTGATCCGCCTGCTGCAGAAGATCTATCTTTGAGCGCCTGAGGGCGCCTACAGCCCTCGCTCGACCATGTCGATGAGGCGCTGGCCCAGCGCGTGGGTCTCGGCGGGCGGCATGGCGCGCAGTGGCCCGTCGATGATGAGCAGCGCCAGACCGTGCACCGACGACCACGCGAGGTATTCGGCATTCGGGCGCCGCGCCGGGTCGAGCACGCCCGCGTCCACCAGCCGGTCGATGGCCTTGCCCAGCAGCTGGAACGGGTCCAGCCCGCTCGCGCCGGCCTTGCCCGGGCCGAGCTGGCCGTCGCCTTCGGCGGAAACCACGAACGCGGTGCGGAACAGGCCAGGCTCGGCCTGCGCGAACCGCAGATAGGCGGTGCCGATGGCGCGCACCTGGGCGCGCGCGAAGTCGGCGGGCGGCTGGTCGCAGGGCAGCACGGCCAGTTCCTTTTCCATCGCACCCGCTGCCGCGGCCAGGGCCGCCTCCCGCACGGCCCACAGCAGTTCCTGGCGGCTGCCGAAGTGCCGGTAGGCGGCATTCGGCACCACGCCCGCGCGCCTCGTGGCTTCGCGCAGCACCACGGCGTCGGGGCCCCCGTCGCGTGCGAGCTCGATGCCCGCGTCCAGCAGTGCCCGGCGCAAGTCCCCGTGGCGGTAGGTGCTGCGGGCGGGCGGCAGGCTTTCAGGGACGTTGTTGAGCTTCATTGCACTTCCATGTGGACACCGTCCATTATCCCTGCTATTCTTTGTGGACGGTGTACACAAAGTAATCCGATTGTTTGCGGCCTGATACGCCGTGGCCCCACCGACCCACCTCATCCGCCAGAAGGAATCGCCATGAAAGTCCAGTCTTACCTCTCGTTCGAAGGCCGCTGCGACGAAGCGCTCGGCTTCTACAAGCAGGCGCTCGGCGCCGAAACGATCCAGCTGATGCGCTATGCCGACGCGCCGGCACCCGAGCCCGCCGCTTCCGGCAACCCCGACGCCAGTTGCGGCGGTGCCGGGCCCGCGCCCGACAAGGTGATGCACGCGGTGGTCCGCATCGGCGAGACCGAGCTCATGGCCTCCGACGGCCGCTGCTCGGGCCAGCCGAAGTTCGAGGGCATCATGCTGGCCCTCACCGCCGGCACCGACGCCGAAGCCGTGAAGTGGTTCAACGCGCTGGCCGAAGGCGGCCAGGTGATGCAGCCGCTGATCCCGACCTTCTTCACCTCCAGCTTCGGCATGCTGACCGACCGCTTCGGCGTGGGCTGGCTGCTGGTCGTGGCGCAACCGGCCTGACCGCGCATCTTTCTTTCGTCACGGGTCACCTGGTTCAAGCACGGCCCGAGCCCCCATGTCGCCAAGCTCATGGGGCCCTGCCAACCTCGAGACAGCCACTCAAAAGCAACCAAGGAAACTCTCATGTCCCCCATCAACGCCTACCTCACGTTCGACGGCAATGCAGCCGAGGCCATGCGCTTCTACGAGAAGACGCTCGGCGGCAAGATGCAGATGATGATGACCATGGCCCAGGCGCCCGGCGCCGAGCAGTTCCCGCCCGGCGCGGCCGACCGCATCATGCATGCCGCCCTCGCCTATGGCGACGGCCTGCTCATGGCCTCCGACTCCATGCCCGGCATGCCCTACGAAGGCATGAAGGGCTTCGGCGTGGCGCTCACGCTCGACACGGTGCCCGAAGCCCGGCGCGTGTTCGACGCCTTCGCCGAGGGCGGCAAGGTCACGATGCAGTTCGGCCCGACCTTCTGGGTCGAGGGCTTCGGCATGGTGACCGACCGCTTCGGCACGCCCTGGCTCATCAACGGCGGCAAGCCCCTGGTGTGACGCGCATGACGGACGCACTCGACAGCCGAAAGCGCTGGCTCGCGCTGATGGTGCTGTGCCTCGGCGTGCTGATGATCGTGCTGGACACCACCATCGTGAACGTCGCGCTGCCCTCGATCCGCACCGACCTCGGCTTCACCGAGACATCGCTGGTCTGGGTGGTGAACGCCTACATGCTGACCTTCGGCGGCTTCCTGCTGCTGGGCGGGCGGCTCGGCGACCTGTACGGCCACCGCAAGCTCTTTCTCATAGGGCTGGTGCTGTTCACGCTGGCCTCGCTGGCCTGCGGCATCTCCAACTCGCAGGTGCTGCTGGTGGCGGCCCGTGCGGTCCAGGGGCTGGGCGGCGCGGTGGTTTCGGCCGTGTCGCTCTCGCTCATCATGAACCTCTTCACCGAGCCGGCCGAGCGCGCCAAGGCCATGGGCGTGTACGGCTTCGTGTGCGCGGGCGGCGGCAGCATCGGCGTGCTGCTGGGCGGCCTGCTCACGAGCACGCTGAGCTGGCACTGGATCTTCCTGGTGAACCTGCCGATCGGCGTGGCGGTGTATGCGCTGTGCGTGGCGCTGCTGCCGAGCGCGCGCGGCCATGCGCACGGCGAGAAGCTCGACGTGGCCGGCGCGGTGACGGTCACGCTGTCGCTCATGCTGGCGGTGTACGGCGTGGTCAACGGCAACGAAGCGGGCTGGGGTTCCACGCAGACCGTGGGCCTGCTCGGCGCGGCCGTGGTGCTGCTGGCGGTGTTCATCGCCATCGAGGCGCGCGTGCAGCATCCGCTGATGCCGCTGGGCCTGTTCCGGCTGCGCAGCGTGTCGGTGGCCAACGTGGTGGGCGTGCTGTGGGCGGCCGCCATGTTCGCGTGGTTCTTCATCTCGGCGCTCTACATGCAGCTGGTGCTGCAGTACACGCCGATGCAGATCGGCCTGGCCTTCCTGCCGGCCAACATCATCATGGCGGTGTTCTCGCTGGGCCTGTCGGCAAAAATCGTGATGCGCTTCGGCATCCGCAAGCCGCTGGCGGCGGGGCTGTGGCTCGCGGCCATCGGGCTGGCGCTGTTCGCGCGCGCACCGGTCAACGGCAGCTTCGTGGTCGACGTGCTGCCCGGCATGATGCTGCTCGGCCTGGGCGCGGGCATGGCGTTCAACCCGGTGCTGCTGGCGGCCATGAGCGAGGTGGGCCCGTCCGATTCGGGCCTGGCCTCGGGCGTGGTCAACACGGCCTTCATGATGGGCGGCGCGCTGGGCCTGGCGGTGCTGGCCAGCGCCGCGGCGGCGCGCACCGCGTCGATGGAGGCCGCCGGCGCGCAGATGCCGCTGGCGCTCACCGGCGGCTACAACCTTGCGTTTCTCGTCGGCGCCGTGTTCGCGGCGGCGGCGGGCCTGATCGGGGCGTTGCTGCTTCGCTCCACCATGCCGGGGCAGATGCAGGACAACAACAACGAAGAAGAAGCGGCACCCCGTGGATCGGCGGCATCGTGAGCCAGGAGGCCACATGCAGCCGCCGGTATTTTTTCTTCAACGGTTCCACTCTTTGTTCAGGAGAACTTCCATGGCTCGTTATGTAGACGGTTTCATCGTCGCCGTTCCCAGTGCCAACGTAGAGGCCTACCGCAAGCTGGCGCGCAAGGCCGGCAAGGTCTGGATGGAATACGGCGCGCTCGAATACGTCGAGTGCATCGCCGACGACGTGAAGCCCGGCAAGCTGACCTCGTTTCCACAGAGCGTGAAGCAGAAGGCCGACGAGACCGTGGCCTTCTCGTGGATCACCTACAAGTCGCGCAAGCACCGCGACACGGTGAACGCCAAGGTGATGGCCGACCCGCGCATCGCATCGATGGACCCCAAGACCATGCCCTTCGACGCCAGGCGCATGATCTTCGGCGGCTTCAAGTCGATCGTCGAGTTCTGACGGGCCGCCGCGCGGGCCTCAGGCGATGAATCCGTCGTAGACGAGCTTCAGGCCCGTGAGCAGCATGCCCAGGTACACGAAGCGATAGAACCAGGTCGCGTCGATACGCCGCGCAATGCGGATGCCGACCCACACGCCGAACGGCGCGATCGGCATCAGCACCAGCGAAGTGGCCAGCGTGCGCAAGTCGATGAGGCCCAGCCAGGCGTAGGGAATCCACTTGCTGAGGTTCACCACGAAGAAGAAATACGCCATGGTGGCCGTGAAGATCACGGGCTTGAGCCGCAGCGGAATCACGTAGGCGTTGATGGGCGGGCCGCCCGCATGCGCGATGAAGCTGGTGAAGCCCGACACGGTGGTCAGCACCGCGCCCACGCGGCGCGAGGGCAGCGGGTCGTCAGGCTTGGGCGGGAACAGCAGGCGCTGCGCCAGGAACAGCAGCGTGAACACGCCGACGATGCCCGCCACCGTGTGCGCCGGCAGCATGCGAAACAGCAGCGTGCCGATCACCGTGCCCAGCAGGCCGAACGGAATCAGGAACTTGAGCAGCGAGC
This sequence comes from Variovorax sp. PMC12, assembly GCF_003019815.1. Taxonomy (NCBI): domain Bacteria; kingdom Pseudomonadati; phylum Pseudomonadota; class Betaproteobacteria; order Burkholderiales; family Comamonadaceae; genus Variovorax; species Variovorax sp. PMC12. Next base: position 5,064,282 of record NZ_CP027773.1, on the reverse strand, counting down.
GGTCGAAGTCGCGCCGGAACGCGGCCAGGCCCAGCACGTCCATCAGCAGCAACAGCGGCATCAGGATGGCGGCTGCCTGCGGCACGGTGACGGCCAGGGCCATCAGCGGCACCGCGAGCGACCCGAAGCCGGCGCCGAAGCCGCTCTTGCTGATGCCGAGCAGCAGCACGGCGGGAATGGCGACCGCATAGAAATGCGGGTCGGTGATCAGGGGGAAAACCATGGGCGGAAGGCAAAAGAAAACCCGCCATGCGGGCGGGCCTTCCGAGCGTAGCAGGATGGCGCGGAACGCGCCCGGCGCCGCCGGCCTTGCCTCCTACTGCCGGGCCGGCTGCTTCAGCGGATTGAGCACGAAGTCGAAGTCCAGGCGCCAGCGGCCGTTGTCCTGCTTCTTCCACGGCGCGACCAGCGACTGGCGCACCGCGAACACGGCGTCGGAGTCCAGCCATTCGTCGCCGTCGCGGAACACGTGCGTGATGAGCCGCTCGTAGCCCGGCGCCTCGATCTTGAAATGCAGGTGCGCGGGCCGCCACGGGTGGCGCTTCGTCGCGCGCAGCAGGTCGCCCACGGGGCCGTCGACCGGGATCGGGTACGCCACCGCCACCACGCTGCGGAAATGCAGCGAGCCGTCTGGCCCGGTGCGCAGCGTGCCACGGTTCTCCGCATGGTCGAGCCCGGCGTGCTGCACGTCGTAGTGGCCGCCGGCGTCGGCCTGCCACACGTCGACGACCGCGCCGGACACCGGCTCGCCGCCGAGCCCGCGCACGGTGGCATGCACGTCGCAGGGCTCGCCCTCGGCGCCGTTGGCCACGTCGTCGCCGTGCTCGTACTCGGGGGCACCGTCGAAGTAGAAGGGGCCGAACACCGTGGCCTCGGTGCAGCCCGCGGGCTTGTCGTTGTTCATCGCGATGGTGAGCATCGACAGGCCCAGCACGTCCGACAGCAGGATGAATTCCTGCCGCTTGTCGTCGCACTTCTGGCCGGTGGCCGTGAGGTACTGGATGCCCTGGAACCACTCGTCCTCGGTGAGCTTCACCTCGCGCGCAAAGGCGTGTAGGTGCTGCACCAGGCTGGTCATGATCTCGCGCAGGCGAGGGTCTGGCGTGTCGGCGAAGCGCGCAAGCACGGCCTGCGTGATGTTGTCCTGGTTGAGGTTGCGCATCGTGGTGTCTCCATGTCGTCTCGTAGGTACGGCGCACTTTAGGCCGCGCGCCGCCGCGCCGAAAGCCGCCGGGCGCAAATGATTTTTCCGCCCAGCGGAACGGTCGCAACGCCGCTGCGCCAAAATCGTCCGAACACACAGAAGACAAGCCCCGGAGACACCGCCCCATGGACCGCTGGACCGAAATCGCCCTGCTCGTGCAGATCGCCGATGCCGGCAGCCTGAGCCGGGCGGCCGAGGCGCTGGGCCTTTCCAACGCCGCCGCGAGCCGGCACCTGAGTGCGCTGGAGGACCGCCTGGGCGCGCGGCTGGTGGAGCGCAACACCCGCCGGCTCTACCTGACCGACACGGGCCGCGAGTTCTGCGGCCGCGCCCGCGCCATCCTGAGCGACCTGGCAGATGCGGAATCGACGGTCAACGCCACCGCCTTCAACCCGACCGGCACGCTGCGGGTGACGGCGTCGCTGTCGTTCTCCATCCACCACATCGCGCCGCTGCTGCGCGAATACACCCAGCGCTATCCGGGCGTGACGGTGCACGTGGAAGCCGCCAACCGGTACTTCGACCTGATCGACAACAACATCGACGTGGCGATCCGCACGCGTGAGTTCGAGCCCGACTCGAACGTCACGATCCGCCGGTTGGGCGAGACGCGGCGCATCCTGGTGGCGTCACCGCGCTACTTTGCGCAGCACGGCTTTCCGAAGACGCTGGAAGAACTCGCGCGGCACAAGCTGCTGATCTACACCCACGCCAACAACCCGAACGAGCTGCGCTTCAGCCGCCGGGGCGAGACGCGAACGGTGTCGGTCACCGGGCTGCTCGAGTCGAACGACGGCCAGGTGCTGCGGGCCGCCGCGCTCGACGGCATGGGGATCCTGGTGCAGCCGACCTACATCGTCTACGACGACGTCGTGGCCGGCCGGCTGGTGCCCACGCTGGACGACTGGGACCTGCCGCACCTGACCATCAACCTGGCGTATCCGAGCCGCAAGCACCTGTCGGCCAAGGTGCGCAGCTTCATCGACTTCATGGCGGCGCACTTCGCGAAGATGGACTACGAACGCAAGTGGACCAGCCATTTCGGCGCGCGCTGAGGCGGCTTTGCGGCAAAACATGTGCGTTTACGCACATCCCGCTTTCCGGCGGCTGCGCACACTGGCGGCGCAACCGTCGCATTTCGCGGCGGCCTTCAATTTCCAAGGATCCGCCATGAACACCCAGGCCGCAGCCGCCAACACCCCACGTGCGCCGATCGCATCGCCGCTTTCCGCCGTCTCCCCCACCACGCTGGACGACTCCGGCAAGCTGCTGATCCGCGTGACGGTCGGCTTCCTGGTGCTGCTGCACGGCATCTTCAAGCTGTCGGCGGGCGTCGGCTTCATCGCGGGCATGCTGGCCAAGGCCGGGCTGCCGGGCGGCATCGCCTACCTGGTGTACGTCGGCGAAATCGTCGCGCCGCTGCTGATGATCGCGGGCCTCTTCACCCGCGCCGCCGCCGGCGTGGTGGTGATCAACATGCTGGTGGCTTTCGGCCTCGTGCACATGGCCGACCTGTTCGCGCTGACCAAGCAGGGCGGCTGGGCGCTGGAACTGCAGGGCCTGTACCTGTTCGGCGCACTGACGGTGGTGCTGCTGGGCGCCGGCCGCTTCAGCATCGGCGGCCGCAACGGCCGCTTCAACTGACGGCCGGCCGGTTCAGCCGGCGTCGCCCCGCACCTGCGAGACCATCGCCTCGAGGCGGGCGATGTCGGCCACCAGCAGGGCCTTGTCGTCCTTGCGCAGCACGCCGCTGCGCACCAGCACGTTGAGTTCGCGGGTGACCTGCTCGCGGTTGGTGCTGATCTGGCTGGCCAGCGCCGCATGCTTGGGCGCGGGGTCCAGCCGGGCCTGGTTGGCGTCCCCGCCATGCGGGCCGGCGGCACGGGCCAGGCGCAGCAGCTCGGCGTGCAGCCGGTTCTGCACGCCCAGGGTGCTCAGGTCGATCACCCGTTCCGACAGCTGCCGCACCAGCGAAGCCAGCCGCAGCATCACCCGCTCAGCCACCAGCGGCTCGTCGCGCAAAAGGGCCATGAAGGCGGCACGGTCCAGGCTGGCGACCACGCTGGGCGCAAGGGTGACGACGTCGGCCGAGCGCGGGCCGCCGTCGATGGCGGCGATGTCGCCGAAATGCTCCCCGGCCTCCGAGTCGCGGAAGGTCACCTGCCGGCCGTTGGCCGAATAGGTCGTCACCCGCACCCGGCCCGAGACCAGCAGGAACACCTCGCCCTGCTGCTCGGCGCGCAGCAGCAGGGGCTTGCCGGCTTCCACGCTGTGCCACAGGCATTGCCGGGCCAGCAGGTCCAGCCGCTGGTCGGAGAGGCCTTCGAGCAGCGCGATCTGGCGCAGTGCGAGGCTGGAACGCGGGACAGGGTCTGGTTTGTCCATGCCGGGGTCTGTGGTCAAGGGGGATGAGCGCGCGGATTATGCTCGGGAGCCGCTTCGAACCCGTTCATGGACAGACGTTCCCCCCAACCGCACTTTTCCCCGAGAACGCCGACACGGCGCAATCTCCGCTGGGCGAGCGGGCTGGTGCTGATGGCCTACATCACGGTTCACCTGCTGAACCATTCGCTCGGCATCTATTCGTTTGCCGCCGCCGAAACCGTGCTGCGCGGCGTGCAGAAGTTCTGGCACAGCCTGCCCGGCACCGCGCTGCTGTATGGCGCCGCGGGCACCCACCTCGTGCTGGCCGTGGTCGCGCTGTGGGAGCGGCGCACCCTGCGCATGCCGCCGCTGGAGGGCCTGCGGGTGCTGCTGGGCTTTGCGCTGCCGCTGCTGCTGGCCACCCACCTCACGGCCATGCGCGGCGCCTACATGGCCTACGGCATCGAGGGCTCGTACGTGCGGGTGGTCTGGGGCCTGTGGGACTGGCAGGGCGCGGCCGCGCAATTGGTGATGATGCTGGCGGCCTGGACCCACGGCTGCCTCGGCCTGCACTTCGCGCTGCGGGCGCAGCCGGCGTACCGGCGCTTTTCCTACCTGCTGCTGGCCGTGGCCGTGACGCTGCCGCTGACGGCGGCGATGGGCTTCGTGTCGATGGGCCGGGAGTTCCAGTGGACCGGCGTGCCGCCCGTCGTGCTGCCGACGCCCGAGCAGGGCAAGGCGCTCGGTACGGCCGAAGACAGCATCAAGTGGTTCTACGGACTGGCGCTGGCCCTGCTGCTTCTGGCGCGCTGGGGGCGCAACGCTTTCGCGCGCTGGTCGCGACAGCCGTCGATCACGCTGCGCTATCCCGACCGCACGGTGCAGGTGCCGCGCGGCTGGAGCGTGCTGGAGGCGAGCCGTTCGCACGGCATCGACCACCTGTCGATCTGCGGCGGCCGGGCGCGCTGCTCGACCTGCCGGGTGCGCGTGGCCGGCCCGGCGGAGCACGTCGGAGAAGCGGGCCGCGACGAGCAACGCACGCTGGAGCGCGTGCGCGCGCCCGCCGACGTGCGGCTGGCCTGTCAGCTGCGCCCGCGCGGCGACATCGAGGTGACGCCGCTGTTCGCGCCGCTGCCCAACGAAGGCCGGCCCGCGCCGGTCGGCAGCTTCGGGCGCGAGCGAGACGTGGCGATCCTGTTCGTCGACCTGCGGCGCTGGTCAGGCCTGTCGGAGCGGCAGTGGCCCTTCGACCTGGCCTATGTGCTCGATCGCTACTTCGCCACCGTGGGCGCGGCCGTGCGCGAGAGCGGCGGCGTGCCCAACCAGTTCATCGGCGACAGCGTGATGGCCATCTTCGGGCTCGACTGCGACCTGCCGACCGCCTGCAGGCAGGCGCTGCGCGCGACCGAGCTGATCGGCGAGCGCATGGACGCATGGAGCCAGGGCTTCGAGGCGCAGTTCGGCCAGCGGCTGGAGTTCGGCATGGGCCTGCATGCGGGCCGCGCCGCGGTGGGCGAGGTGGGCTACCTGGAAACCACCACCTTCACCGCCATCGGCGAAGTGGTGAACACCGCGAGCCGGCTGCAGGACCATTCGAAGACGGCGGCGTCGCGCCTCGTCGTCTCGCTGTTCGCGGCCGAGCAGGCGGGCGTGGCGCACACCCTGGGCACGCCTGAAACGCTCGCGGTGCGCGGGCGCTCCGAACCTCTTGCGGTGCTCTACGCATCCACTGGTGCCGTATGCGCGTAGTAGTTGCCGAATGCGGTGCGCAAACGCACATCGCAAACCGCACGGCGGTTTCACACTTCAGCTTGTGGCAACGACGAATGTCCGCCGCCCACACACTGAACCAAAGGGATTCTCACCATGAACACCAAGCAACGCATCGCCGCTTCCGCTTTTGCCGCCGCCTTCGCCCTGCTGGGCGCCGCCGGTGCGGCACATGCAGAAACCTATGAGGGCGTGCATGCCATCACCTCGTCCGCCAGCCGCGCCGACGTGAAGGCCGAAGCCGTGGCCGCCACGCGCGAAGGCAACGCCTATTCGGACACCGCCGCCGAAGGCGCCGTGGCTTTCAATTCCACGCTTGACCGCGGCACGGTCCGCGACCAGGCCGTGGCCGCCGCGCACAACCCGCTGCAAAGCCTGGACCGCCGCGCCTTCTACCGCGACGAAGTACCGCAGGCCTACAAGAAGCCCAGCGTGTCCTTCACCCGCCAGGCCGGCCTGTAAAGCCGCACGCGGCCCTGCCCCGCCGGTTCAGGGCCGCACGCCTTCCCAGGCGTTCTGCAGCAGGGCGCGGATCGCATCGCGCTCCAGCGGGCGCGGATTGGGATACTGGTTCTTGAGCGCACGCTCGCAGGCCAGGTCGAGATCGGACTCCTTCATGCCGATGTCGCGCAACGCGACAGGCGCGCCGTTGTCGCGTGCCAGGTCGTACACGGCCTGCGCGGCGCTGCTGCTTCCCCCGAGCGCCTTCAATATGCGCGCCATGGCCTGCGGCGCCGCTTCCGCGTTGTAGGCCAGCGCATGCGGCAGCACGATGGTGTGCGTCTCCGCGTGCGGCAGGTTGAAGCTGCCGCCCAGCGTGTGGCACAGCTTGTGGTGCAGTGCCATGCCGACATTGCCCAGCACCGCGCCGCAGAGCCAGGCGCCATAGAGCGCATCGCCGCGAGCGCCCGGGTCTTGCGGTGTGGCGCGGATGGCGGGCAGCGCCCGGCCCAGCGCGGCAATGCCCTCCTGCGCCATCAGGTCCATCACCGGATTCGAATCGACCGCGTAGAGCCCCTCGGCCGCATGCGCGATGGCGTTGATGCCGCTTGTCACGCTGATGCCCACGGGCAGGCTCAAGGAAAGCTCCGGGTCGTAGATCACCGTGCGCGGCAGCACCCGGATGTCCTTGCCCGTCTTCTTCATGCCGGCTTCGGTGAGGCCGTAGATCGGCGTCATCTCGGAACCCGCATAGGTGGTCGGTATGGCGAGGATCGGCAGCCCGGAGTCGAGCGCGATCGCCTTGCCCAGACCGGTGGTGGAGCCCCCGCCGATGGCCACCGCGCAATCGGCGCCCAGGCGCTGCACCACCTCCCTGGCCTCGCGAGCGGTCTCGATGGGCACGTGCATCACCGCCCGGTCGAACACACCGGCCGCGTGGCCGCCCAGCATGGCCGCCACGCGCTCGGCCTGCGGGCGCTGCTCGGGCGTGGAGAGCACCAGCGCGCGCCTTGCGCCCAGCGCATCGATCTCGCGCGCCAGATGCTGCAGCGACCCCGCGCCGAACACCACCCGCTGGGGCACGCTGTTGTAGACGAATGAGGAGGTGGTCATGGCTTTCCTGTCTTTGTCCCGAGTTTCCCGCCGGCCCGCGCCGCGTTCAACCACGACAGCGGAAAGGAGTTTTCCGCTCAGGCCGGAGCGACCTGCACCCTGCAGGCATCGCCGCCCTCGGCGATGGCGAAGCGCACGGGCAGGAAGCGCTCGATCACCGCGCAGTTGGTGCGCGTGTGCTCCGTCACCTCGCTGCAGGTGAAGGCGCAGGCCTTCCTGCCCTGCCACGCGGCAAGCGCCTGCAGCAGCGCCAGCTGATCAGCGAGGTGCGGTCCGACCGCCGCCTCGCTCTTCTGGAACGCGCGCAGCTCCCTGGCCAGGCCATGCGCCACCTGCTCCGCGCTCATCGACTTTTCGCCGAAGGCGGTGAACACCTCGGTGACGTGTTCGTAGGCCAGCGTGGCCATCAGCGCATTGCCCGGCCCTTCGTTCTGGCGCACCGCGCCCAGGCGCAGCTGCTCGCCGGACCAGCCCATCGCGCCGCCCAGCGTGTCGAGTTCGCGCGTCGGCACATGGCGCGGCAGGCCCGGTGCCAGGCACTCCGCGTGACCGGCCCGGTGCGCGCCGCGCGCGGTCAGGTCGAAGGGCTGCAGCGGGCCGGCCGCCGGCACGATAACCGCCTCCACCTCGCCGCCGCCGGCCGGGTAGAAGCCGCAGCGGCGAAGCGTCAGTTGCAGGTCCGCCCCCAGGCGGCGCACCAGCGGCGCGAAAGCGCGCTCCAGGAAATGGAACGGCGGCGCCATCGGGTTGTGCGTGCCGCCGCTCAGGTGCACGCGGCTCTGTGCGCCAGCCAGCAGCAGCGGCGGAAGCACGGTCTGCAGCACCAGCATGCAGCTGCCCGCACCCGAGATCGCGAAGCGGTACTCGCCCGCGCGCACCGAGCAGGGCGTGAAGCGCAGCGACTGCGATCCGAGCTCGGCGCCTTCGACTTGCGCACCGCTGATCGCGGCGGCAGCGTTCACGCACGCCAGATGCTGGCGCATCAGGCCCGGCTTGGCACGGCCCGCGCGGATCTTCTCGATGGCCAGCGGCTGGCCGGTGGCCACCGACAGCGCGAGGCTGGTGCGCAGGATCTGGCCGCCGCCCTCGCCTTGGGAGCCGTCGAGTTCAATCATGGACGGCCTCCTTCTTCTTGTTCACCGCCTCGAGACGCAGCACCGTGTCGTACAGGAACGCATCGAGCCCCGAACCATCGGCCGACGGCAGCGGCGTCACCGGCTCGGCTGCATTGGCCGCCAGCTCGGCTTCGATGAACGCGTGGATACCCGGCCAGCGCGGGCTGGTCGCGGCTTCGCCGGCGCGCATCTTCACCTCGAGCAGCGCGTTGATCTCGGCGATCAGCGCCGCGTCGCGCACCGGGTCGAGCGTGTGCTGCGCCAGGTCGGCGAAGCGCATGGGCGGCACGCCGGCGCGCGAGCGGATCCAGCGCGCGGCCAGCAGAGGTCGCAGCACGTAGAGGTATTTCTTGTAGCGCACCTCGTCGGCCTGCAGATGCTCGCGGAAATTCTTCTTCGCCATCGAGCTGTAGTGATGCCAGCCGCGCGCGTTGGAGAACACGGCCTCCGACAGCGCGCGAAAGCGCGGCATCGCCACCGCGTCGTCGCGGTAGACGATGGGCGAGCGCAGCCACTCGAGCAGCGTCGGGTTCGACTCGCGCATCAGGCCCAGCGCCTTGCGCAGGTCCCAGCCGTTGATGTCGAGGTCGCCGCTGATCGGCACCTCGATCACGTCGCGACGCGGTGCCACCGTGAGGTACCACGGCAGGCGGTTGACGTAGATGAAGCGCACGTCGTAGTCGCTGTCGGGCGAGGCGAAGCCCCAGCCGCGGCTGCCGGATTCGCAGGCGAACAGCACGGTCACGTCATGCGTTGCTTCGATGTCGCTCAGGGCCTCCATGATCTGCGTGCGCACGGCGGGCTCGATCGGGTGGGCAGAGCGCAGGAATTCTTCGGTACTCATGTCTTTCTTCTTGTCTTCTTTTCTCGTCAAGCCCGGGTGACGGTCACGTTGCCGGCACTGTCGAGCTCGTAGACATCCAGGTCGCTGGCCAGGAACGCATGGCCGCGGTAGTGCGCCTGCGCCTCTGCCATCAAAGCAGCCATGCCCTCTTCGTTCTGGTGGCGCGCGCTGAAGTGCGTGAGGATCAGGTTGGGCACTTCGGCCGCCTGCGCGAACTCGGCCAGCAGGCGCGCGGAGCTGTGCATCGGCCCGGGGCCGACCTTGTCGAGTGCCTCCTGCGTGAAGGTGGCCTCGTGCACCAGCAGTTGCGCGCCCCTGCAGGCGTCGTGCAGCAACGCGGGTTTGGCGTTGTCACCGCCCACAACGGCGGCAACCGTTTCGACCTGGGTCTCGGTGTAGTCGGCGCTGCGCAGCATGCCGCCGTTGAAAGGCATGTCCTCGCCCTGCTGCAGCGCACGCCATGCGGGGCCGGGTGGCAGGCCGATGGCGCGCAATGCGTCCGCTTTCAGCCGCACGCGCCGCGTCTCGACTTGCATGCGGTAAGCGTGGCTGGGCACACGATGCATCAGCGCATGGCTTTCGATGCGCAGGCCCGGCACCTCATACACCAACAGCGGTCCGCCGATATCCACATGCTCGACTTCGTAGGGCAGATGCAGATCGGTCAACGCGCGCGTCGCCTCGAACCACTCCCACACCGGCAGCGGCGCAATCAGCTTCAGCGGCTTCGTGCGCTTGTTCATGCCCGCACTCGCGAGCAGGCCCGGCAGGCCGTAGCAGTGGTCGCCGTGCACATGCGTGATGCAGACGGCGGCCAGGTCGTTCAGGGACAGCGGCGTTTGCAGCACGCGATGCTGCGTGCCCTCGCCGCAGTCGAGCAGGAACCAGTCCGGGCCGAGCACCGTCTGCACGGCGAGGCCGGAGACGTTGCGGTGGCGCGTGGGGGTACCGGAGGAGGTACCCAGAAAAGTCAGTTTCATCATCTCGTTGATCACTCCCTGCGCATCAATGCGCTTCTTGCAGCGTCCGCGGCGACGCGCTCCCAACCGAAGTATCGGCGACCTCCCTCCGGACGAGACGCCATGAACGCGTGTAGCCGTGCGAGGTTCTCTTCACCGCCCCAGCGCCCCATTGCCTGGATCGCCACGACACGCAGGCTCCACCATTTGCTTTGCAATGCCGCCTCGATTTCGGCCCTGGCTTGAACGCTCGGCTTTGCCGCACCCAACGCACGCAGTCGACACGTCTTCTCGAGCAGAAGGTCGGCGCCAGGCGCAACGGCTCGCAAACGTTCGCGCCGTGCGCGCCTGCATGCGAGGCATCGCACGGCACGGCTGTCGATGTGACCCTGAATCGTCTCGTACCACCATTTCTGCTGCTTGGCCGTCCATACCTCGTCGGCACCGCAATCGCGGCAGATGAATGAACGCGCGACATAGAAGTCAGGCAGCACGCCGTAGGTGTTGTTGTGTTGCTGCAGAACAGCTCGATCCGCCGGCTCGCAACCGAGTGCATCGGCGAAGTCGGCTTTCGGCAGCCGGACATCCGGCAGGCGCGAGCGTGCTGCCAGAGCGGCAGCACGCTCGCGGCGGTGCGCCTTGATCTCGGCGCGGCGTTGCTTGTTGCTCTTCATTTTTCAGCCCTTCGCAATACAGCGCTGCGAAGGCGCAGCCTATCGATAGCTCTCCCTCTACAGCGCCATCGTGAGGCCGTACTTGGACCTCACCCTCTCACCCCTTCACGCAAACAACCTGCTTGAGCGTGTAGACCACCTCCACCAGGTCCTGCTGCGCCTCCATCACCGCGTCGATGTCCTTGTAGGCCATCGGGATCTCGTCGATCACGTCGGCGTCTTTTCGGCATTCCACGCCTTCGGTCGCGGCGACTTGGTCGGCCACGGTGTAGAGCTTCTTCGCCTTGGTACGGCTCATCTTTCGACCGGCACCGTGGCTGCAGCTCATGAAGCTCTCGGGGTTGCCTTTTCCGCGCACGATGAAGCTCTTGGCGCCCATGCTGCCGGGGATGATCCCCAACTCGCCGGCCTTCGCGCTCACCGCGCCCTTGCGGGTGACGAGCACGTCTTCACCGAAGTGCGTTTCGCGGCTCACGTAGTTGTGGTGGCAGTTCACCGCTTCCACATGCGCCTCGAAAGGCTTGGTGATGACCTTGCGAACGGCCGCTACCACGCGCTGCATCATCACTTCGCGGTTCGCGCGCGCGAACTTCTGGGCCCAGCCCACGGCGCGCACATAGTCGCCGAAGTACTGGGCGCCTTCCTCGAAGTACGCCAGGTCCTGATCGGGCAGGTTGCGCTGGTGCAGCTCGGCGTCTTTCTTGGCGAGCTCGATGAAGTGCGTGCCGATGGCGTTACCCACGCCGCGCGAACCCGAATGCAGCATGAACCACACGGAGCCCGCCTCGTCCAGGCACACCTCGATGAAGTGGTTGCCCGTACCCAGCGTTCCCAGGTGCTTGTGGTTGTTGGTGTTCTTCAGGCGCGGGTAGTCTTCGCAGATCGCGTCGAACTCGTCCTTCAGCGCACCCCATGCCACGTCGGTTTCGTTCGGCGGCGTCTCCCACGAGCCCTTGTCGCGGCCCATGCGCTTGGGGTTCGAGCCGTGCGGCACGGCCTTCTCGATCGCCGAGCGCAGCGGCCCCAGGTTGTCGGGCAGGTCGTTGGCATGCAGCGTGGTCTTGCACGCCATCATTCCGCAGCCGATGTCCACGCCCACCGCGGTGGGAATGATGGCCTTGAAGGTCGGGATCACCGAACCCACGGTGGCGCCGATGCCGTAGTGCACGTCGGGCATGGCCGCAATGTGCTTGAACACGATGGGCAGGCGCGCTGCGTTCTCCAGCTGCTTCTGCGCCTCGGGCTCCACGGGCACGCCGCGGGTCCACATCTTCACGGGCACGCCGTTCTCGACTTCGTGCAGGTTGTAGTTCATTTTTTCTTCTTTCATCATCGTTTCACTCCTCTGTTCAGGTCATCGCGCGCTTGTACAGCGCGATCGACAGTCGTTCGTAGTCCTGCAGCGGGAAGTCGTGCTCCACCCACATCTCGCGGTAGCGCTTCGGCCCCACTTCATCGTGGATGCGCTGCAGGATCGCATGGATGTTCCGGACCAGCTCGGTACGCGAAATCTCTCCGCGCGCCACCACTTCATGGTCATGCACACCGACCATTCCCCAGCTGGCCCAGTCACGGTACTGGCGCAGCTCGTACTGCAACACGTCCCAAGCACCCGAGACCAGCAGGATCACCTCGCCCGGCTCGTCCATGAACACGGCCTCGGCGTGCTCGGCACCCTTTTGCAGGGTCAGGCCCATGCGCGCAAGGTCGCCGAGCGAATCGTGCAGGTAGGACACCGCGAAGCCCAGTCGCTCGGAAGCGGCGCGGAAGCTCACGTCGGCCCAGCCCGCGTCGTGCAGGTCATAGGCGATGAGGTCGTGTGCGCGAATTTCTTCTTCGGTCATTTTCTTCTCCCTTGGCGCCTCTTCGGCGCCAGTCAATCCTTCTCGAGTCCGGAGTTCAAGGAGCGTTCGGCCGAAGCGTCACCAACCCATTGAGCACTTGGTCCAGACCGCCGATCACGGAGATCTTGTCGATCCGCTCGGCCACCCGTTCCAGCGTTTCGAGTTCCTTCATCCGCAGCGCGACGGGGTTGCCCTCCATCACCTTGGCGGTGTTCAGCAGCGAGCGCGTGGCCGCGGTTTCCTCGCGGCGGCGGATCACGTTGGCCTGGGCCGACTTCTCGGCCTCCACCACCTGGGCGAGGATGGTCTTCATCTCGCCGGGCAGGATGATGTCCTTCACGCCCACGCTTTCCAGCGCAATGCCGGAGCCTTCCAGCCGCTCGCGCACTTGCGCCAGCACCGTCTGGTCGATGGCCGCCTTGTTCTCCAGCAGCGCATCGAGCGTCTGCTCGCCCACCGCGGCGCGAAGCCCGAACTGCAGCTCGCGATACACATGGTCGGCCGGCTTCGGCATCTGCGCCATCGCCTGCCGCACATCGGTGAAGCGCCACACCGCCGACATGTTCAGCCGCAGGCCCACCTTGTCGCGGGTCAGGATTTCCTGGCCGCTCACTTCGGCGATCTGCGAGCGCATGTCCACGCAGGTCACTGCCACCTGCCGGTTGAAGCGCCAGAAACCGTGGTTGCCCGGCGCCAGAAGCTCCTGCATCTGGCCCTGCAGCGTCAGCACGCCGACGTGGAACTCCGGAACCTGCACCAGCAGCACGCCGTCGAGGCCGGCCACCGCACGCGGGCGCAGCGCCACGCTCTGCAGCTTCGACACCAGTTCGGCCGGCAGGCGCACGTCTTCAGCCACGTCGATCACGTCGATGCGCTGTTCGCGCAGGCCGCGCCAGTACAGCTTGCGGGTGGCGGGCGGCAGGATCTGCACCAGCACGCCGTCCTCCAGGCGCAGGCCGGCCTGGGTTTCGCCGAGCGACACATGCACGAACTCGCGCTCGACCAGCTCAGGCTCCTGTGCCAGGAAGTAGTCGACCAGCTCGTGCTCGAAAGCCGGCTCGGTCAGGGCAAAGCGCTGCAGCTGGATCTTGTCGAAACCCGAAAACACCCGGTGCTTTCCGGCGCCCAGCAGTTGCTCGAAATCGCCGTTGCGAAGCAGCAGCGCGCGTTCGTTCTTCTTGATCGTGATTCGGTTGAAGCCCAACATCTTTTTCTCCCACTCGTTATTCGGTTCGTTTCTTCGTTCAGTCTTCAGTCATTCGGTCTAGGCCCTCGAAAGGGCAGGCGGCGGGCACTGCGGCAGCCAAGGCCTGACGTGCGGCGGTCGCCCGGCTCGGCAGGTGCCTCCCTCGTCGCTTTTGCAACGCCGTCACCTGCCTCGCCTTCGATGGCCACACGCAGTTCCTTGCCACGCACGCGGTGCGCAAGCCGCCTGCGCTTGGCACTTTGGCGCGCGGCGCAGGGCATGTTTGCCCTGCGCCATCGCTCCGGTGTGCCGGGGCGGAGGGGCTTTCGCCCCCATCAGGTGGCGGTGCAGGCACCGCCGGGTTTTTTGCGGGAATCGAACCCGCGGCTCCATGTGGTTAGCACGGCGCTCAACCATGAGCGGGACTGAATCAAGTTCAGTTGCCAGGCAGCCCAGCCACGGCATACGGCAAACCCAAGGACTTGCCTGGCTTGCTGCACCGGGCCGCTTCTACGCGGCACCTGCGAGTGGATGGACTGCATCCTGACGGGATATCCATTGCAGCCGGCGTGCCAGCCTTGGGCAGTTTTCACGATCGGGGATGCAAGTCATTGACGGGAAAGGAGAAATTCCGTTTCGACGTGTTTCGAGAACTAGATCCATACCTATAAAATCCCGCAAAATCTATAAATTTAGCTAGTTTCATATCCATGAAGCCAATCGTCGTCATCGGCTTTCTAGGCACCCAGCTCGATGCCGGCCAGGGCGCGGGCCGCTGGAACAAATGGCGCCCCACCGTTTCGCTCGCCCAGCACGAAGACATGGTCGTCTCGCGCATGGAACTGCTCTACACGCTCAGGCACAAGGCGCTGGCCGAGCTCGTCAAGGCAGACATCGCCACCGTGTCGCCCGAGACCACCGTCAACCTCGTGCCGATCGAGCTCGCGGACCCGTGGGATTTCGGCGAGGTCTATACGCGCCTGTACGACTGGGCGCGCGGCTACAGCTTCGACACCGAGCGCGAGCACTACTGGACGCACATCACCACCGGCACGCACGTCGCGCAGATCTGCATGTTCCTGCTGTCGGAGTCGCGCGTGGTGCCGGGGGTGCTCGCGCAGACCTCGCCGCCCCGCAAGCAGCGCCAGGGCGAGGCCGGCAAATGCACGCTGATCGACCTCGACCTCTCGCGCTACGACGTGATCGCGCGGCGCTTTGACGCCGAGCAGCGCGACGCGGTCGCGTTCCTGAAGAGCGGCATCGCCACGCGCAACGCGCGCTTCAATGCGCTGATCGACGAGATCGAGCGCGTGGCCGTGCGCTCGCGTGCGCCGATCCTGCTGGTCGGGCCGACCGGCGCGGGCAAGTCCTTCCTGGCGCGGCGCATGTTCGAGCTGAAACAAGCGCGGCACCAGATGACCGGGCCGTTCGTGGAAGTGAACTGCGCCACGCTGCGCGGCGACGGCGCGGCGTCCACGCTGTTCGGGCACAAGAAGGGCTCCTTCACCGGAGCGGCGAGCGACCGCGCGGGCCTGCTGCGTACGGCGCACCAGGGCGCGCTCTTCCTCGACGAGATCGGCGAGCTCGGCCTCGACGAGCAGGCGATGCTGCTGAAGGCGATCGAGGAGAAGCGCTTCTTCCCGGTGGGCGCCGACAAGGAAGTGGAGAGCGATTTCCAGCTCATCGCCGGCACCAACCGCGACCTGCGCAGCGACGTGGCCGAAGGACGGTTCCGCGAAGACCTGTTTGCGCGCATCAACCTCTGGACCTACGACCTTCCCGGCCTTGCGCAGCGGCCCGAGGACATCGAACCCAACGTCGACCACCTGCTGGCCATCCACGCCGCCGAGAACCATCGCGTGGTGCGCTTCAACGCCGAAGCGCGCACGGCCTACCTGCGTTTCGCGCAGAGCGGCGAGGCGGTCTGGAGCGGCAACTTCCGCGACCTGTCGGCCAGCGTGACTCGGCTGGCCACGCTGGCCGACGGCGGCCGCATTCCTGTCGCGCTGGTCGAAGCGGAAATTGCACGGCTGCGATGGCTGTGGAAGCATGCGGGCGCGATGCCCATGGCCCGCGGTGCCGACGGCGTGGATCTGGATGCGCTGCTGGGCGAAGAGCGAGTGCAGGCGCTCGACCTGTTCGACCGGCTGCAACTCGAAGCCGTGGTGCGCGTGTGCCGCCGGTCGCGTAGCCTTTCGGATGCGGGGCGGCAGCTGTTTCAGGCCTCGCGCGCGCAACGCAGCGTGGTGAACGATGCGGACCGGCTGCGCAAGTACCTGGTCAAGCTGGGGCTCGATTGGGGGCAGGTTTCCGCGGGGCCGAGGAGCTGATCGGAGTGCGCCATCGATGGGCTATCCTCCGCCCGATGGCCATCTCCGCATTCGTCGTGAAGGTTCCCGCCGCCGAGCCCATCGCCGGTGATCTGCGCCGCCGCTACGACCGTGGCGCTCGGCGTGCCGGCACACATCACGCTTCTTGTTCCCTTCATGGACCCCGCGCTGATCACGGCAGACGTGCTGGACAGTGCGCGGCACGTGCTCGCGCAGACGCCGTCGTTCGAGTTCTCGCTGGGCAAGGTCGGGCGGTTTCCCGAGACCGCGTATCTGGCGCCCGAGCCCGCCGCCCCTTTCATCGAGATGACGCTGGCGCTCGCGAAGGCCTTTCCCGATTTCCCGCCATATGGCGGCGAACACGAAGGCGTCGTTCCGCATCTTTCAGTGGCACACGGCAACGTGCGCGATGCGGAAGATGCTGCCGTCGAACTGGGCACCCGGCTTCTTGCATCTGGCGCTGTGCATGCGCATTGCACCGAGGTCGCGCTGATGGAGAACTCGTCAGGGCGTTGGCGGGACTTGCATGTCTTTGCGTTGCCCGAGGCGACCTCCTGAGTATTCATTCATGCCCGAAAAACCATCGACCTCACCCGTTCGCAACGTTCTCTTCATCTGCAGCCGAAATCAATGGCGCAGCCCGACCGCGGAGCAGATCTGGCGCCGGCATCCCCTTATCTGCGCACGCTCGGCCGGCACCAGCCCGAATGCGCGGCACACGGTGTCTGTGGACGACATCGAATGGGCCGACGTGATCCTGGTGATGGAAGAAAAGCACAAGTCGCGGCTTGTGGCGGAGTTCACGCGAATGCTGGGAGGCAAGCCGATCCATGTGCTCGACATTCCGGACGAGTACAAATACATGGACCCGGAACTCGTCGAAGAGCTCCACCGCTCGGTGTCGTCGATCCTCGGCATCGCGTAACAAGCAAAAGGACTTAACCCGTCGTGACCGACATCCTGTCCCGTCTTCAGACACTCAAGCGGCTCGATCTGGACTGCAGTTGCTTTGCGGCGAAGTCGCACTGGTACGACCTGAATCCGCCACTTTCCGAAGAAGAGGTCGCACAGGTGGAAGCCAAGCACGGGTGCAGATTCCCCGATGAGTACCGCAGGTTCATCACGGAGATCGGAAACGGTGGTGCGGGCCCGGCATATGGCGTGTTTCCGCTCGGCATGCACGACAGGAGCCACGACCTTTGCCGTTGGGACGAGGGCTACGCACTCATCGGAGACCTGTCCAGGCCGTTCCCGCTGCGCGACGCATGGAACCTTCCTGAGGACTTCTGGCGCCAGCAGCCCGATCCGCCGGAAGACATGCCCGTCGAAGAACAAGACCGGATGCACGAAGCTTGGGAAAGGAAGCTTGAAAGCGACTACTACGCCACCAGCATCACCGACGGCGCCATACCCATCTGCCATGAAGGCTGCGCCCTGCGCAACTGGCTGGTCGTGACAGGGCCTCTGGCAGGTACGGTCTGGCGCGACCTGCGAGCGGACAACGAGGGCATCAAACCCTTCCTGAAAGAAGATGGAACCCGCATGGGTTTCAATGACTGGTACCTGCACTGGGTGGAGCAGAACATCCGGCAGGTCGTCGAGTCACAAGCGCAGAGTCGCCTCTCCCAGGCCTTTTCGCCCCGGCTGTCGAAGCTCTCGAACCCGAAGGCTGCGGCATTCGCGACCTTCTGCGCTCAGGCCCTCTATCCCAATGTCGAGGCCTACGCCTCGGCCATCGGCTTCGACAAGAAATTCCCGTTGCAGGACCGTTTGGACAAGGTGCTGTGGGCGCAACTGCTGCAACAGGATTTCAATCTGCCGCTGACCTGCGACGAAATGGTGGACAGCCTGCTCGGCGTACAGCATGACCTGGGGCGGCACTTGGCGTCCACAAGGAAAGCCGGCCCAGACGACGCGCCCATGAAGGCCGCAGTTTTCTCGTACATCGCCGCATGTACTTTCTGGTTCGGCAACGGCGACCCGCAACAGCAGTTGGCCGTAACGCAAGGTGCGGTCAAAGGCGAAGCCATGTGCGAAGCGGCAGAGTCCGAGATACGGTGGGCGCTCGAACAGCTCGAAGGCGAGCCGTCGGTGTGGGCAAGCGCAGACCTCATCGAAAAGCTGCGCACTCGCGCCAGGGCCCGCAAGGCTTTTGTTGCATCCCCGGCCACCGCACCGGCGAAGCAGCCGTGGTGGAAGCGTTTGATCCCCGCCGACTCGCAATGAGCGAGCCCCAACGACCTGCCTACACCCATGCCAGAAATCTACATAAGCACAGACGTCGAATCCGACGGCCCCATCCCGGGCCCGCATTCGATGCTCAGCTTCGGCTCGGCCGCCTACACGGCCGACAAGCAACTGCTTTCCACCTTCAGCGCCAACCTGCACACGCTGCCCGGCGCCGAAGCCGACCCGAAGACCGCCGCCTGGTGGAAGACCCAACCTGAGGCATGGGCCGCCTGCCGCACCGACCTGCAGGACCCCGCCCACGCCATGAAGAACTACGTGAGCTGGCTCAAGGGCCTGCCCGCGCGGCCCGTGTTCGTCGCGTACCCCGCGGGCTTCGACTTCCTGTTCGTCTACTGGTATTTGATGCGCTTCGCGGGCGAGAGCCCTTTCAGCCACTCGGCGCTCGACGTGAAGTCGTTCGCGATGGCGATGCTCCAGCTCGACTACCGCGACAGCACCAAGCGCGCGATGCCGCGCCGCTGGTTCGACCCCGGGATGCCGCACACGCATGTGGCGCTCGACGACGCGATCGAGCAAGGCGCCCTCTTCTGCAACATGCTCGCGGAGAACCGCGCGGCCGCCAAGGGCGCAGAAAAGCCATGACCATCGGCACCGGCCCGATCCGCCGATGGTGCGGAAAACTCGCGCTGTGCGCGCTGCCTCTGCTGCTGGCAGGTTGCGTGCAGTCGATGTTCTATTACCCCGACAACGTGCGCTACGAGACGCCAGACGTGCTGGGCATGCGCTACGAGCCCGTGCAGTTCACCAGCGCCGACGGCACGCGGCTGAGCGGCTGGTTCCTGCCCGCGGCCGACCGCAAGAACCCGAAGGAGGCCAAGGGCACGGTGGTGCATTTCCACGGCAATGCGCAGAACATGAGCACGCATTGGCGCTTCGTGGCCTGGCTGCCCAAGCAGGACTACAACGTGCTCGTCTTCGACTACCGGGGCTACGGCCAGTCCGAGGGCAAACCGGAGCCCAAGGGCGTGTTCGAAGATTCCAACGCCGCGCTGAACTACGTGCGCTCGCGCCAGGACGTCGACCCGGAGCGGCTGTTCGTCTTCGGGCAGAGCCTGGGCGGCACCAATGCGATCGCGGTGGTGGGCTCGGGCAACCGCGCGGGCGTGAAGGCGGCGGCCATCGAGTCGACCTTCTATTCGTATTCCTCGATTGCCAACGACAAGTTCAAGGGCGCCGGCCTGCTGGTGAGCGACGACTATGCGGCGTCGAAGTACGTGGCGGCTGTGTCGCCGATTCCGCTGCTGTTCATTCACGGCACGGCCGACCAGGTGATTCCCGTGGAGCATTCGAAGCGGCTGCTGGCCGACGCGCGCGAGCCCAAGCGGCTGATCGAGGTGCAAGGCGCCGGACATCTCGAGCCGATGACGACGCTGCGCTTCGGCAACGCCTACCGCAAGGCGCTGACGGCCTTCTTCGAATCGTCCATGCAGCCGCTGCAGCAATGAAGCATTTCGACGAAACCGCCACCCGCGCGCCGCTGGCTTTCGAGCGGCTGGTGCCCGCGCTGCGCTCGGCGTTCGCGGCCGAGGCGCAGGTGCCGCCGCGCCATGTGCACACCATCGAGACCGCCGGCGCGGACCGCGCCGCCTGCAAGGGCACGGTGCTCATCATGCCGGCGTGGAGCGACACGGGCTTCCTGGGCATAAAGACGATCAACATCTTCCCAGGCAACGGTGCGCACGGCCTGCCCGGCCTGCACGCGACCTACGTGCTGTACGACGCGCGCACCGGTGTGCCGCTGGCGATGATGGACGGCAACGAGATCACCGCGCGCCGCACGGCCGCCGCGTCCGCGCTGGGTGCGTCGTTCCTCGCGCGAAAGGACGCACGCCGGCTGCTGGTGCTGGGCACCGGCCGCATCGCGCGAATGCTGCCTGCCGCCCATGCAAGCGTGCGGCCCATCGACGAGGTATGGGTCTGGAACCACCGGCCCGAAGGCGCCGAGGCGCTGGCGGCGCAATGGCGCGCCGAAGGCTGGAATGCGCGAGCCGCCACCGACCTCGAGGCCGCCGTGCGCGGGCACGCCGACATCGTGAGCTGCGCCACGCTGGCCACCGCACCGCTGGTTCGCGGCGACTGGCTTGCGCCGGGGTCGCACCTGGACCTGATCGGCAGCTTCACGCCCGCGATGCGCGAGACCGACGAGCACTGCTTCGCCGGTGCGCGCACCTTCGTCGACACCCCGGAAGCGCTGCAGAAATCCGGCGACCTGCTCGACGCGATGGCGGCGGGCACGCTGCGTGCGCAAGACATCCAGGGCACACTGGCCGAGCTGTGCCGTGGGGAGCGGGCGGGCCGGTCGAGCGACGAGGAGCGCACGGTCTTCAAGGCCGTGGGCAGCGCGCTCGAAGACCTGACCGCCGCCACGCTGGTGTGGCATGCCGCGGCATCGCCGGCCTAACGCTTACGGCTTAGTTGGAGCCGAGAAATCGCTCCCAGAGGGCTTTTTCCTACATCCGCATACGTCAAGCAGCTAATGGCGGCCCTGCAGGCGTGCCGGTATCTTCTTCGCACCAACCACGGAGGAGGCCCCGCGCATGCTCAGCACAAACCACAAAGCAAACATCCTGCGCAAGGCGGGGTACGACGTGCCGGCTTGTCCGATGGAGCCCGTCGCGCCAGGGGCGTACGCGGCAAGCCTTCCCGCCGACACGGTGCACCAGACGCCCCAAGCCTGGGGCAAGGCCATCGAAACGATGTATGTGTCTTATGCCGCTGCCCGCGCAGCCAAGAGCCTGCGCGATGCGGAAGAAGCGCGGATGCTGGCGATGCTGCAACTGCGCTCGGCCAAGGCCTACGCCTGAGACTCCGCGCCCCGGTCGCGCAGGTACGCAAGGATGCGCCGGACCAATTCGGTCCTGAATGACGCCGCGCCGAGTTCATGGCGGCCCGCCGCCGAGTGGACGACGCCCTCTACCGCCGACGAGAGCATCCGCGCGGCCATGGCTTGCCCTTCGCCGTCTTCGCCAGCACGGCCGTCGGCGGCGGCCACCAGCGCCCGATAGCGCCGCTGGTACTCAGCCTCGAACGCCACGTAGCTCGAACGGGCGCCAAGCGGCACCTCGTCGACCAGCACGTGATGCAGCGCTTGGTCGATGGAATGGGTGGCGATGACGCCATCGACGAACCGGGCAACCCGCTGATCGAGCGAAAGGGTTCCGTCCTGCTCATCCGCGGCGGACAACACCCGGAGCACCTCGTCGAGGTGGCGCTGGCGGATCGCCTCGGCGATGGCCAGCTTGTTCGGAAAGTACTGGTACAGCGAACCCACGCTGACGCCCGCGACCGCCGCGATCTCATTCGTCGTGAATCGCGCCCACCCCCTGCGGCCCAGAACGCGAGCGGCGGCTTCGATGATGACGTCGACCGTGGCGCGCGAACGCTGTTGCCGCGGTGCTTTGCGCATGCTCCTGTGCTGCGAAGGAATGCGAGTACCCAAGTTCGAGGCTCCACTCAAGAATAAGACCGCCCGCACCCGCCGTCGGCCGATGGCTGCGAAGTGTGCCGTTTTTATCCAAGGGAACCGCGATGACCACGCAGACGCTTTTGAATTCCTTGTTCCGCTACAAGTCATGGGCGGACGAAGGGCTGCTGGAGGGCCTGGCCGCACTGGCCGAAAAGGCGCCGCAGGCCGAATACGAAGCCGCAGTCCGCGTCTTCAACCACGCATGCATCGTCGATCGCATCTTCGTGGCGAACCTGCAGCGCCTGGACCACGGCTGCGCCGCCACAGGGTCGGACACCGCGCCGCCGCTGCGGGAACTGGCAGAGGCAGTGAGGGAAACGGACCGCTGGTATGTCGCCTACACGGCGCGCCTGAGTGCGCAGGAGCTTGCCGAGAGCATCGACTTCGACTTCACCGACGGCGCCGCCGGGCGCATGTCGCGCGAAGAGATGCTGGGCCACGTCGTGACCCATGCCGGCTACCACCGGGGCGAGCTCGGCCGGATCATGTGGCGGCTCATGGGCTCGTCGCCTCCCGACACGTTCACCGGCTTCCTGCATCGGGCCGAGCCCGCGCGCCGCATGCGCGCTTGAAAAGCCCGGCGCGCTTGCCTTGCTTACTTGCTTTGCGCGGCCTTCAGCACCGGGTTCTCCATGGTGGAGATCACCTTGCTGTTGACGCGCGAGCCGCCGGTCACGTTCTGGTCGGGCGCTGCCGCGGTGGCCATGGCTTCCTGGTAGACCTGGGCCGGGTCGCGGCTCGAGGTGAAGGGATCGGGACCGCGCGAACCGCGGGTCACGTTCTGGTTGGGCGCATGGGCCGTGTCGACGGCCTGCTTGTAGACAGCTTCAGGATCGGCCACGGACTTGAACGGATCGGCGCCGCGCGAACCGCGCGTGACGTTCTGGTCCTTGGCGTGGGCCGCGGCAACTGCCTCTGCCTCGACGGCTTCGCGGGTGCGTTGCTGGGCGTTGGCGGAGGCGACGGCCAGCACGGTGAGTGCGGCGGCGATGGCGAGGTGAGTGGTCTTCATGGTTCCGTCTTTTCTGTGGGTTGTCTGTCTGTCTGGATGGGGTCTTGCCGCTTCGATGCGGGAAAACCCTGAGCAAGACTATTGACGGCACAAGGCATGTCCATGACGGCCCCGAGGCCCGGAGTAGCTCTTTGGCGAGCGCTGCAACCTGCGCGAACTTCTGTTAGCTGCGCCGGTGTACTTCGAATTCCTGCTTGCGCGCGGACTGCGGGTTCTGACACAGTGAGCAGATTCCGAGCGCATCGCATCCATTCATCCATCCATCCATCCATCCATCTTTCGACGAAGGAAAACCGCAACCATGGGATTGTTCGACCTGCTGAAGAAAAAGAAGCCGGCCATGCCCGAGACGATCGAGGAAGGCATGGCCTCGCAGGCCGAGGACTTCGTCGACGCGTTCTCGCGGCCCGGCGCGCCCATCGACGGCTCGCGGCTGGACTACACGGCGTCCTCGCTGTCGCTGGTCGACCGCGTGCTTGACGACTTCTTCAGGCAGCAGGCGCCCTTGCCGGACGACCTTCACTTTCTCGCGTCGGCTTACGTCTTCGAGGTCGCGCGCCGCGAGTTCGGCGGGCGCTACCTGCGGGGCGACGAGGACAACCCCTTCGTTCTGGTCATCGGCAAGGACGACGCCCAGGTCGGCGTCTGCGCGATGAGCAAGGTGCGCGGGCGCGCCGTCAACGGCCCCGAGGACGACCTGGGCTTCTTCTACGCCGGCATCGCCCCCGCCGTGGCGCGCGGCGTGAGTGCGACGCTCATCTGAGGCCAAGGCGGCCCAGCGAGCGCCGCAATGGATGCGGCGTCAGACGCGCTCGAGAATCACCGCGATGCCCTGGCCCACGCCGATGCACATCGTGCACAGCGCATAGCGGCCGCCGCCCTTGTGCAGCTGGTTCACCGCCGTGGTGGCCAGGCGGGCGCCGCTGGCGCCCAGCGGGTGGCCCAGCGCGATGGCGCCGCCGTTGATGTTGACGCGGGCGTCGTCGTCCTTCAGGCCCAGCAGGCGCAGCACGGCGAGGCCCTGGGCTGCGAAGGCTTCGTTCAGTTCGATGACGTCGATCTGGTCGAGCGTGAGGCCCGTGAGCGCCAGCACCTTCTGCGTGGCGGGCGCGGGGCCGATGCCCATCACGCGCGGCGCGACGCCGGCAGTGGCCATGCCGACCACCCGGGCGCGCGGCGTGAGGCCGTGCTTGGCGGCGCTGGCTTCGTCGGCCAGCAGCAGCGCGCAGGCGCCGTCGTTCACGCCGCTGGCATTGCCGGCGGTCACGGTGCCGTCAGGACGCACCACGCCCTTGAGCTTGGCGAGCGACTCGAGGCTGGTCTCGCGCGGATGCTCGTCCTTGCTGACGATGATGGCGTCGCCCTTCTTCTGCGGCACGGTCACGGGCACGATTTCAGCGTCGAAGAAGCCCGACTTCTGCGAAGCCACTGCGCGCAACTGCGAGTTCAGCGCCATCAGGTCTTGCGCCTCGCGCTCGATCTTGTAGTCGGTGGCCACGTTTTCTGCCGTCTCGGGCATCGAGTCGACGCCGTACTGCGCCTTCATGAGCTTGTTGACGAAGCGCCAGCCGATGGTGGTGTCGTACACCGCGTTGTTGCGGCTGAAGGCGCTTTCGGCCTTGGGCATGACGAAGGGAGCGCGGCTCATGCTTTCCACGCCGCCGGCGATCATCAGGCCGGCTTCACCGGCGCGGATGGCGCGTGCGGCCGTGCCCACGGCATCGAGGCCCGAACCGCACAGGCGGTTGATGGTCGCGCCGCCGAGTTCGAGCGGCAGGCCCGCCAGCAGCGCCGACATGCGCGCGACGTTGCGGTTGTCTTCGCCGGCCTGGTTGGCGCATCCGTAGAGCACGTCGCTCACCGCCTGCCAGTCGACGTTCTTGTTGCGTTCCATCAGTGCGCGCAGGGGCACGGCGCCCAGGTCGTCGGCGCGCACGCTGCTGAGCGAGCCGCCGTAGCGGCCGAAGGGGGTGCGAACGGCGTCGCAGATGAAGGCTTGGTTGGTCATGGTGTGTCTCTGTAATGGCTTGAAAGGGATCAGGCGGCGATCGGAAGGCCGACGAGCTTCTCGAGTTCTTCGCGGCTCAGGCCGTCGACCAGGTCGATGAGCTTCAGGCCTTGCGGCGTGCACTCGAGCGTGGCGAGATCGGAATACACGCGCTTGACGCAGGCGATGCCGGTCAGCGGATAGGTGCATTCCTTCACCAGCTTGCTCGCGCCCTGCTTGGTCAGCAGGTCCATCATGACCCACGTCTGCTTGGCGCCAATGGCCAGGTCCATGGCGCCGCCGACGGCGGGAATGGCGTCTTTCTCGCCGGTGTGCCAGTTGGCGAGGTCGCCGGTGGCCGACACCTGGAACGCGCCGAGCACGCAGATGTCGAGGTGGCCGCCGCGCATCATCGCGAAGCTGTCGGCATGGTGGAAGAAGGCGCCGCCCGGCAGCAGCGTGACGGGCTGCTTGCCGGCGTTGATCAGGTCGTAGTCTTCTTCGCCGGCCTCGGGCGCGGGGCCCATGCCGAGGATGCCGTTCTCGCTCTGCAGGATGACCTCGCGGCCCTTGGGCAGGTGGTTGGCCACCAGCGTGGGCTGGCCGATGCCGAGGTTGACGACGGCGCCGTCGAAGATGTCCTGCGCCACGCGGGCGGCGAGCTGGTCCTTGGTGCGACGTGTGTAAGTCATGGTCATGCTGCCTTCTTGAAACCGCCGGCCTGGGTCGCCACGCGTTCGATGCGCACCACCTGGTGCACGAAGATGCCCGGGGTCACGATGGTCTCGGGGTCTAGGGTGCCGAGCTCGGCGATGTCGTGCACGGTGGCGATGGTCTTCTTCGCGGCCATGGCCATGACCGGGCCGAAGTTGCGCGCCGCCTTGCGATAGACCAGGTTGCCCCAGCGGTCGCCGCGCTCGGCCTTGATGAGCGCCACGTCGCCGTGGATGGGGTACTCGAGCACGTACTGCTTGCCGTCGATCTCGCGGGTCTCGCGGTTGCCGGCCAGTTGCGTGCCGTAGCCCGTGGGGCAGAAGAAGGCGCCGATGCCCGCGCCCGCGGCGCGGATGCGCTCGGCGAGGTTGCCCTGGGGCACGAGCTCGAGTTCGATCTTGCCGCTGCGGTAGAGCCCGTCGAACACCTGGCTGTCGGCCTGGCGAGGGAAGCTGCAGATGATCTTGCGCACGCGGCCCGTCTTGAGCAGCGCCGCGAGGCCGGTCTCGCCGTTGCCCGCGTTGTTGTTGACGACCGTGAGGTCCTTGGCGCCCTGCTCGACGAGGCCGTCGATGAGTTCGCCGGGGATGCCGGCGGTGCCGAAGCCGCCGATGAGAACCGTGGCGCCGTCCTGGATGCCCGACAGGGCATCGGCGACCGAGCGCGCGATCTTGTTGATCATGAAGCTTGTCTCCGGGTGAGAGGAAAGAAGAAACCGAACCGCGATCCGCCCGATTCTGCGAACCGACAATTTGTTCGTCTAAAGAACATTTGTTCGTATAATGAATTCTAGAGAGGATCGCTCAGCATGGCAACCCACGCGACACAACCCACCGCACCCGCGCCCGGCGACAGCTACGTGCAGTCTTTCGCACGCGGCCTGCAGGTCATCCGTTCGTTCAGCGCGAACGCGCCGCACCAGACGCTGAGCGAGGTGGCCGCCGGCAGCGGCCTCACGCGCGCGGGCGCGCGGCGCATCCTGCTCACGCTGCAGACGCTGGGCTACGTGGTGACCGACGGCAAGCTGTTCACGCTCACGCCGCGCATCCTCGACCTGGGCTTCGCGTACCTCTCGTCGATGCCGATCTGGAACCGCGCGGAGCCGGTGATGGAAGCACTGGTGCAGCAGGTGCAGGAGTCGTGCTCGGCCGCCGTGCTGGACGCGACCGACATCGTCTACGTGCTGCGCGTGCCGACGAAGAAGATCATGCACATCAACCTGGGCGTGGGCTCCCGACTGCCGGCCTACTGCACGTCGCTGGGCCGGCTGTTGCTGGCGGACCTCGATGACGACGAAGTGCGCACGCGCCTCGAAGCCTCCGACATCCAGACGCTGACCAAGCACACGCTGACCGACATCGATGCGCTCATGGCCAAGGTGGCGCAGGCGCGCAAGCAGCAGTGGTGCCTGGTGAACCAGGAGCTTGAGGAAGGCCTGATTTCGGTGGCCGCGCCCATCGTCGACCGGCAGGGGCGCATGGTGGCCGCGCTCAACATCAGCGGGCAGGCGAACCGCACCAGCGCGAAGGTGATGCAGGAGACCATGCTGCCTGCGCTGGTGGATGCGGCGAAGCGGGTGTCGCAGCTGCTCTGAGCGCACACCCGCGGCCGCCGTTGCGCACGCTCAGGCGTCCGAGCGGATGCCCTTCATCAGGATCACGCCGCCCAGGCGCGTGGTGTCGGCGCGCATGCGCTTGGCCAGCGTGTCGGGAGAGCCGGGCTGCGCCTGCCAGCCGGTCTTGAGCAGCGCCTGGCTCACCTCGGGCGAACTGATCACTTCGACCAGCGCGGCATTGAGCCTTGCCACGGCGGCGGGCTTCATGCCGGCGGGCGCGGCGAGCGCGGTCCAGATCTCGAGGTCGGCGCCGCGCACGTCGGCGTCGCGGATGGTGGGCAGCTCGCTCGCCAGCGGGCTGCGCTCGGGCGAGGTCACGCCGATGGCCTTGATCTTTCCCGACTTGATGTGCGGCATGGCAAGGCCGGGCGGCAGCAGCGCCAGCTGGATCTCGTTGGCCAGCAGCCCCGCGATGACCTGCGGGTTGCCGGTGTAGGGCTTGTGCTGCGCGGTGATGGCGGCGCGGCTCTTGATGAGTTCCATGCCCAGGTGGCCCACGGTGCCCACGCCCGGCGTGCCGTACTTGCCGCTGCCGCCGAGATTGCGCACCCACAGCAGTTGCTCGGCCGCCGTCTTGCCCGTGGCGCTGCCCGACACGGCCAGCACCAGCGGCGCGGTGCCGATCAGGCCGACCGGGGCGAAGTCTTTCTCGGGGTCGAAGGGCAGCGACGGGTTGAGCAGCTTGGCGATGGTGAGGTTGCCGTTGATCAGCGCGCCGATGGTGTGGTCGTCGGTGGCCTTGGCCACCTGGTCGGCGACGGTGTTGCCGCTTGCGCCCGGCTTGTTCTCGACCGTCACCGGCTGGCGCAGGATCTTCGACAGTGGCTCCGCGATGGCGCGGGCCGCGAGGTCGGGCGACGCGCCTGCGGGAAAGCCCACCAGGATGTGCAGCGGCTTGGTCGGCCAGGCATCGCCGCCCGTGTTGCGTTGCTGTGCCCAGGAAGCCTTCGCGAGCAGCGAGGCGGCGACGGCTGCCGCGCCGCCTTCGAGCAAGCGGCGTTTGGTGATCGTCAAGATGACTCCATGAAGAATGAAAAGACCGGGGAATGACGAACGTGACTGACGTTTCGTTTACACAACGTTACATGACGGGCAAATATTAATCAAGTCTGAACGAACACCAGGCAGGGCTTTAACATGGGCGGACAAGGCAGCGTCGACCTGACAGCCGCCACATGCCACAAAGGGAGCACACGCCGATGATCGAGTTTTTCCACACCAAGGACCGCCTGCGTTTTCTGCTGTACGTGGGCGCCATTGCGGCGCCGCTGTTGCTCATCAGCGCATGGGTCGTGAGCAGCATGGAAGAGTCCTCCGCTGCGAAGGGCGAGCCCAACGCGCAGGGCGGCCTGAGCTATCGCATCCAGGAAAAAAGCGGCGCCAAGACCTTGCCGCCGCCGCTTGCCAGCCTGCTCTCGGTGCCGCCGAACACCGCAATGACCGACGTGGACGTGACCGCAGACAGCACCGGCCGCCTGAGCAGCGCGGCCGTCAAGGCGTTCAGCACCGACGGCTTCAAGACGGTGGCCGCCTTCCACAGGCCCACGCTCTCGCCCGTGACCACCGACAGCGCGACCTCGCTGGAGGGCGTGCGCGACGGCTACCAGATCAGGATCTCGCAAGAGACCAGGTTCTTCGACAACGATCCCTACAAGGACCGCACGAAGATCGAGTACTACATCAACACCGTGAAGAAGCCTTGACGCCGGCCGGCGCGTGCACCGGCGACAGCTTGCGCTGCGTCGGAAACAGCGACCAGCCCCAGCGCTGCTGCGCGTAGCCCCACAGGCCCTGCTTGAAGAACAGCGTGACGAGAATCGCGAGCAGCCCCAGCCCCAGCAGATACCAGGTGCCGTAGTCGCTCAGGAACTTGTTGAGCGCCCAGAAGATGAGCGCGCCGACCAGCGGCCCTTCGATGCGGCCGATGCCGCCGATGACCACCATGAAGATGGCGAAGGCCGTCCAGTTGACGCTGAACGCCGCATCGGGGCCGATGCGCAGGTTGCCCACGAAGTACAGCGCACCCGCGAGCCCAGCGCCGAAGGCCGCGACCACGTACACCGCCAGCTTCATGCGCGCGACCGGAATACCCTGCGACTCCGCCGCCACCTCGTTGTCGCGTATGGCCAGCAGCGCAAGGCCGCGCTTGCTGCGCAGGAACAGGTACACCAGCGCGACGGCCGCGACCACGCAGGCCAGCGCCATCCAATAGGTGGTGCTTTCGCGGGTGGCCTTCTCGATGCCGCGCAGCGCGGTAAGCGTGGTGCCCGAGCCGCCGCCCACGGCCGACACGTTCGCGAAGCTCAGCCGGAACACTTCCGCGATGACCCATGTGCCGATGGCAAAGTACCCGCCCGAAAGCCGGAACGCGACGAAGGACACCGGAATGGCGACCAGCCCCGCCGCCAGCGCCCCAAGGGGTATCGCCACGAACGGATTGACGCCCGCGAAGTTGCCCAGCATCAGCATCACGTAGCCGCCGAAGCCGAAGAAGGCTTGCTGCCCGATGCTCACCATGCCGCCATAGCCGGCGAGCAGGTTCCACATCATCGCGAAGATGAAGTAGCAGGCAATCTCGACGAATTCGCGCATCCAGCTCGACTCGCCCCACCAAGGCAGGCTGGCCGCAACGAGCACCAGGGCAATGCCGACGGCCAGCGCGGCGCGGCTCGCGGCGGTGGCGCGCTCCACGGCGATGAGTGTGGGAGGCATGTTCGTCATTCGCTTCATCCGCGCGTCTTTGGAAAGAGCCCCTGCGGCCGCAGCACCAGCACTACCAGGAACACGATGTGCCCGAACCAGATGCCCCAGCCCGGGTCGAGCCTGAAGCCGATCTGCTGCGTGATGCCGAGGATCATCGCGCCGGCCAGCGTGCCCCAGAACGAGCCCATGCCGCCGATGATCACCGCCTCAAAGGCGAAGAGCAGCAGCAGAGGCCCGTCTGAAGGAGACACCGTCGTGCGCATGCCCTGCAAGGCGCCCGCGACGGCGATGAGCACGAAGGCGATGGCGGTGGCAAAGGCGTAGACCTTCTTCGCGTTCAGCCCCATCAGTTCGGCGATCTCGCGGTCGTCCGACACGGCGCGGAACGACCGCCCCAGCGCCGTGCGCGCGAAGAGCCATTGCAGCGCGCCCGTCGCCACCAATGCGATCGCCAGCACGACCAGCGGCAGCACGCCGACCGACATCGCGCCGCCGAGCGCAATGCCCTGGGTGCTGAGCCCGCCGGTGTCGATGGCGCGCGGGTCGGCCGAGAACAGCTCCAGCAGCAGGTTCTGGATCACGATCGACAGGCCGAAGGTCACGACCAGCGAAGGCAGCGGGTCCTTGCCGAGCGTGCCGTTGAGCACGTAGCGCTGCAGCGCATAGCCGAAGCCGAATGCCACCGGCAGCACCGCGAGCGCGACCAGCCACGGCGCCACCGCATCGCCCGTCAGCGACACGCCCGCGATGACCGCGAACGCGCCGAGGATGATGAAGTCGCCCTGCGCGGTGTTGGTGAGCCGCATCACGCCGAACATGAGCGACTGGCCGAGCGCGAACAGCGTGTAGAGGCCGCCGAGCAGCACGCCCTGGACGAGGGTTTCAAGCATGTGCGGCCTCGATACCGAAATAGGCTTGCGAGATCTGCTCGCGCGTGAGGTCGGCCGAATCGCCTTCGAGCGACACGCGGCCTTCCTGGAAGCAGTAGATGCGCTGCGAGACCTGGCGCGCCATGGTCACGTCCTGCTCGACGATGACCACCGTCATGCCTTCGCCCGTGATGGTGGGCATGGCCGCGTAGATCTCGCGGATGACGATGGGCGCGAGGCCCAGCGAAAGCTCGTCGCACAGCAGCACCTCGGGGTTGCTCATGAGCGCGCGGCCCAGCGCCACCATCTGCTGCTGCCCGCCCGAGAGCGATGTGCCCGGCTGGTGGCGCTTCTGGGCGAGGATGGGAAACAGCGCATACAGGCGCTGCAGGTTCCAGGGGCCGCGGCGCGCGGCGGTGGCGCCCATGAGCAGGTTCTCTTCCACGCTGAGGCTGGGGAACAGGCGCCGGCCTTCGGGAACCATCGCAAGGCCCTGCCGAACGATGTCGCCGGGCGGAAGGCCGCCGATGGGCCGGCCCTTGAACTCGATGGCTTCGCGCGGCGCGCGCACCAGGCCCGTGAGGCTCTTGAGGAAGGTCGACTTGCCCGCGCCGTTGGCGCCGATGATGGCGACGAGCTCGCCCTGCACGAGCGAGAAGTCGATGCCGAAGAGGGCTTGGGCGTCGCCGTAGAAGGCCTTGAGGGCGTGGGTGGAGAGCAGGGCTGTCATGGTCTTTGCTCCCTCCCCTTCCGGGGGAGGGACGGGGCGGGGGCAAGCGGCGTTCGATGAGGCGCCACGGCGAAACCAGCGCCGTCGTGCCCCCATCCCGACCTTCCCCCGGAAGGGGAAGGAGCAATTCGAAGACGTGTCGCGCTCATGCTTCCATCCCCATGTACACCCGCCGCACTTCCGCGTCGTTCATCACCGCGCGCGGCGCGCCCTCCGCCAGCTTCTGCCCGAAGTTGATGACGAACAACCGGTCCGCCAGCGACAGCAGCGCATGCACCACGTGCTCGATCCAGATCATCGTCACGCCGCGCGCCTTGATGCGCTTGAGCTCCGCCACCAGCACGGCGGCTTCCGGCTCCGTCAATCCACCGGCGATCTCGTCGAGCAGCAGCAGGCGCGGCCGCGTCGCGAGCGCACGCGCCAGCTCCAGCCGCTTGCGGTCGAGCAGCGTCAGCCCGCCCGCGGGCTTGTTCGCATGCGCCATCAGGCCCGTCTGCGAGAGCACCTCGTGCGCCGTCTGCCATGCCTCGCGCTCGGCCTGCTGCCCGCCGAAGCAGGCGGCCGTGACGAGATTCTCGAACACGCTCATGTTGCCGAAGGGCTGCGGCACCTGGTAGCTGCGCCCGATGCCCGCATGGCAGCGCTGGTGCGGCTTGAGCCGCGTCACGTCGCGGCCCGCGTATTCCACGCGACCCGCATCGACGCGCACGTCGCCCGAGATCAGGTTGAACAGCGTGGTCTTCCCCGCGCCGTTCGGCCCGAGGATGCCCAGCGTCTCGCCCTCGGCCACCGACAGCGTGATGTCGTCCGTGACCTTGAGCACGCCGTAGGACTTGCTCACGGCATGCAGTGCCAGCAGCGTCATGTCAGAGCAGCCGCAGCTTGCCGCCGGTGGGAATGCTGGTCGCCGCCTCGTTGTTGACGATGGTCAGCTCCACCTTGTACTTCGTGCCCTTGCCCCACTGGCCGAGCACCAGCGGCGTCTTGCTGACGTTCTTGAAGGGCCCCTGGCCGCCCCACTTCACCGGGCCGACCACCGAGTTGATCGAGGTCGAGGCCACGGCGTCGCGCACGTCCGAAGCCTTCAAAGACTTCGCGCGCCCCAGCGCATTCGCCGCCACTTCGAACAGCGCATGCGCGAAGCCGATGGGTTGCGTCCACTGCTTCTTCACGCCGGCCTCGTAGGCATCGGCCAGCGCCTTCGCGCTCTGCTGCGTGAGGCTCGAGGTGAACGGGTGCGACGGGCTCCACCACACCTCGGTCGACAGGCCGTCGCCCAGATCGCCGAGTGCCTCGATGGCACCGGGGAACAGCAGCGCCTTGCCCAGCGTGATGACCTTGGGCCTGAAGCCCTGCTGCCGTGCCTGCGTGAGGAAGGTCTTGGCATCGGGCGGAATCACCACGCCGGTGACGATCTCGCAGCCCGCGCTCTTGAAGGCCGCGATCTGCGCGCTGAAATCCTGCGTGCCGTTCTGGAAGCGTCCGGGGTCGGTGAGCGTGAAGCCCATCTGCGCGAGCGGCTTGGGAAAGCCCAGCTCCTTGTCGCCCCAGGCATTGCCGTCGCCGTCATTCGGGAAAAGGCCGCCCACCTTCTTGTTGGTGGCCAGCGTCTTCCAGCCGTTGGTGAAATTGGCGATGACGTCTTCGAGCCCCCAGAACAGGTGGTACGTCCAGTTGAAGCCCTTCGCCGGGTCGCCCTTGCGGCCGAAGAACCACGGCTGCCACGGCACCACGCTGGACACGCAGGGCACCTCGTTGAGTTCGCACGCATCGCTCACCGGGTTGGCGGTCTCAGGCGTGCCGGCGGTGAGCACCAGCGCGACCTTGTCCTTCAGGATCAGGTCGTTCGCCACTTCGCCCGCGCGGTTGGGGTTCGACTGGCTGTCCTTCAGCACGATCTGCACCGCGTACTTCCTGCCGCCGACGCTGATGCCGTCCTTGAAGGCGGTCTTCATCTGGTCGATGACCCACTTGTCGGCCTCGCCGAAGGGCGCGAGCGGCCCGGTCTGCGGCGACACATAGCCGATCTTCAGCGTGTCGGCCGCGAACACCAGCGGCGTTGCGCCCGAGGCCACCAGCGCGGCCGTGGCCTGCGTGAACTGTCTGCGATTGAATGTCATGGTTGTCTCCGTCTCTTCTGTTTGTGTTGTCGCAAAGGGGCGAGGTCAGCGCGCGAAGTGCGGCGGTATCTGCGCGTCGACGTTCACCCACACGCTCTTGACCTGCGTGTATTCGCGCATCGCATCGAACCCCATCTCGCGGCCGTAGCCGCTCTGGCCGACGCCGCCGAAGGGCGAGCCGGGGTTCACGCGCTTGTAGCTGTTGATCCAGACCATGCCGGCGTGCAGGTCGCGCGCCACTTTGTGGGCGCGTTGCAGGTTGCCGGTCCACAGGCCGCTGCCGAGGCCGTAGTCGGTGCCGTTGGCGATCTGCATCGCCTCTTCGTCATTCTTGAAAGTGAGCACGGTGACGAAGGGCCCGAACACTTCTTCCTGCGCGACGCGGTCCTTGTATGACATGGCGCGCATCACCGTCGGCTCGACGTAGCAGCCCTTCGCCAGGTCGCCGCCGGGCGACTTGCCGCCGGCAAGCAGCTCGCCGCCCTCGCCCTGCGCCACTTCCACATAGCTCAGCACGCGCTCGCGGTGCTGTGCGCTGGTGAGCGGCCCCATCTCGGTGTTCTCGTCGAGCGGGTTGCCGAGGCGGATCGATCTGGCCAGCGGTATGAACTGCTCGAGGAAGGCATCGGCGATCTTCTCGTGCAGCATCAGCCGCGAGCCAGCGATGCAGGCCTGCCCCTGGTTGTGGAAGATGGCCCACGCGCTCCCGTTGACTGCGGCCTGCAGGTTCGCGTCCTCGAAGACGATGTTCGGCCCCTTGCCGCCAAGTTCGAGCTGCACCTTCTTCAGGTTGCCCGCGCTGGCCTGCACGATGCGCCGGCCGGTGGCGGTGCTGCCGGTGAAGGCGATCTTCGCGATCTCGGGATGCTCGGCGATGTACTGGCCCGCCACGCTGCCCAGCCCCGGCAGCATGTTGACCACCCCGGGCGGCAGGCCGGCCTCGGCCATCAGCTCGGCGATGCGCAGCGAACTCAGCGGTGTGATCTCCGCCGGCTTCATCACGATGCAGTTGCCGGCCGCGAGCGCGGGCGCCATTTTCCAGCTGGTGAACATCAGCGGAAAGTTCCACGGCACGACCTGGCCGACGATGCCGACGGGCTCGCGCAGCGTGTAGTTGAGAAAGCCCTCTTCCACCGGAATGGTCTCGCCCTGGAACTTGTCGGCCATGCCTCCGAAGTAGCGGAAGCACGCGGCCGTGCGCGGCACGTCGAGCCGGCGCGAATCGCGGATGGGGTGGCCGGTATCCAGCGATTCGAGGCGCGCGAGCTCCTCGGCGTTGGCCTCGATGAGGTCGGCGAGCTTCAGCAGGATGCGGCCCCGGTCTGCCGCGGCCATGCGGCTCCATTTGGGAAAGGCGCGCTTCGCGGCGGCCACTGCCTTGTCGACGTCGGCCTTGCCGGCCAGCGCGACATCGACGATGGGCGTGTTGTCGTGCGGGTTGAGCGTGGCGAGCGTCTCGCCGGATTCGGCGTCGACGAAGCGGCCGTCGATGAAGAGCTGATGGCGGATGGACGGTGCAGGCATGGTCGTTCCTCTCCCTCCCCCGCTGGGGGAGGGTTGGGGTGGGGGCTTCTTCGAAGAGGGCGCGGGCCTGGAGAGCCCCCACCCCTGCCCTCCCCCGGCGGGGGAGGGAGAAATGCATCAGAACTGCACGGGAATCTCGGGCGACTCGCCCTTCTGGATCTCGTACACCAGGCTCGGCGAACCGTTCTCCCACACCAGCAGCATCGAGCGCTTGGGGCTGAAGCCCTGGTGCCGGCAGTACGCGGGCATGGCTGCCATGTCGCCGGCCTTCATGATCACGCGTGCCATGGGCTTGCCGGTGTTCTTGTCGCCGCAGTCCCAGTGGATTTCGTCGGTCATCTGGAAGAACCACTCGACGCGGTCGTTGCCGTGGATGATCGGCAGGATGTGCTCCTCGGTCGTCGGGCACATGTAGCTGTGCTTCACCACCGAGGTGAAGCTCGGGTTCCACGTCACCTGCGAGCGGCTCAGGAAGCCGAAGAGGTTGAAGGCGTGCACATCGTTCTCGAAGCCGGGCTCGGGGTGCAGCTCGGGCTGGCCCTGCGGCACGTCGGCGAAGGCGCGGTTGACCGGCGCGCCGCGCTCGTCGCTGCGCAGGTCGAGGTCGCCCTTGAGGCCCACGCAGCGTTTGGCCAGCTCGCGTGCCCTCGTGATCTTGGCGGTGTTGTTGCCGTTCTTGCGGCCATAGGGCGAGCCGGTTTCCTGCGGCGCGGCGAAGGGGTCGAAGCTCTCGTTGGTCCAGTCGTCGAGCATGGCCTCGAAGGTGGCGCGGATCTGCGCGGTGGGGAAGTTCTCGAGCAGGTCGATGCCCGCGTCCTTCATGGTGCCGTTGAAGCTGCCGGCGTACAGGTCGACCGACTCGTAGTGGTTGACGGTGCCGAACACGTCGTCGAAGTTGACCCAGCCGTAGAAGAAGCCCCAGGCCACGTCGCGCATCAGCGCGCGCAGGTAGTTGCCGGCGTCCATGGTGTGGCTCATCGGGCGGCCGTCGCGGGTCTTCCAGCCGATGTGCACGAAGTATTCGTCGCGGCGGAAGCTGAAGCTGCCGAGAGAAAAGTCCTTGTAGCCGAGCGTGGCGTCGGGCTGCGACGCGATCACCTTGGCGAGTTCTGCGGGTGCGTTCATGTTGCGGTTCCTCTCAATGCGATTGGCAGATGTCGGCCCACTTTTCTACGGAGAGATCGCCCTTGCAGCTCTGCAGGACGATCACGCCCGGCTCGCCGGCGCTGCGGAACTGGTAGGCGGTGTTCTTCGGCAGCAGGCCCTGGTGGCCGCGCGAGAGCTTCATCCAGCCCATCCTCTTGCCCCTGGGCTCGCCCTCGACGAGCACGGCGCCGTTCTTTTCCTTGTCGGCCACGGCCTGCGCGGCGTCGAGCTGCACGAGGTGCACCTCGACCTCGCCGTCCATCACCAGCGCGAACTCGTCATGCGCGCAGGTGTACCAGGGCGAGGTGCCTTCGGCGCGCAGCGTCTCCAGGACGTAGATCTGGTTCTGGCCGAACACGACCTTCTCGTAGGGCTTGCTGATGCTCGCGATCTCGAAGCAGTTGGAGAACGCGTAGTGGCGCACGTCGTCGTCGATGGGTTCGACGTGGCCCTTTTCGAAGTGCTTGAGCGACCCGAAGCGGGTGCGGTAGGTGGTCGAAGTAGCGGCTGTCATGGCTTGTCTCCTTGGATGAGCGAACTCTAGGAGCCATGCGACGCCGCCGGTAGGGACCAGTTTGGAAGAGGATTATTCGGAGTCTCCGAATAATCGACCGGGTTTACCCCTGTTCGTGCGCTATCCGCTGGAGCGGCTGAACTCGATCAGTTCGGCGGGAATGAGGCCGCGCTCGATCAGCGTGGCGTCCCACGGCGGCACGCGGGTGAAGCGCGTGGCGATGTGCTCTATGAAGAGCCGCAGCTTCAGCGCATTGCGCGAGGTGCCCGCGTACACCGCGCTCAGCGAGAACGACGACAGCTGGTGCTCGGCCAGCACCACCTGCAGGTCGCCGCGGGCGATGGCGTCTCCCGCCACCAGCGTCGGCAGGCAGACGATGCCGGCATGCTCCAGTGCATATTCGCGCAGCAGGTGCACGCTGTTGGTCAGCAGCGCGGCGGCGAGGTAGATGGTGGTCTGCTCGCCGTTGTGATGGAAGGTCCAGCGGTCGCGCGTGGGATAGCCCGAATACAGGCCCAGCTTGTGGCGGTGCAGTTCACGCGGGGTGGCGGGCGTGCCGTGGGCCTCCAGGTAGGAGGGCGTGGCGCAGAGCACGCGCCGCACCGGGAAGAGCGGGCGCGACACCAGTTCCTGCGAGGCCGCCGGAAAGATCTGCAGCGCGCAGTCGACGCCGGCCTTGACCGGGTCGGCCACCGCGTCGCTCACGATCAGCTCGAGGTGGATGTCGGGGTAGGTGGTCTGGAACTCGCGCAGCAGCGAGGCGAAGCGGCCCAGCACCATGCCGGTCAGCGCATGCACCCGCAGCGTGCCCGAAGGCGTGCCGCGCGCGTCGCGCATCTGGTCGACGATGTTGTCGGCACGCACGACCAGCTCGGTGCAGTCGCGCAGAAAGGCCTGGCCCATGTCGCTGAGCCGCACCACGCGCGTGCTGCGGTGGAACAGCGGCGCACCCAGGAATTCCTCGAGCTGCTTGACCCGCGTGGTCACCACCGAGTTGGCCACCCGCAGCTGCCGAGCCGCTTCCGCGAAGCTCTGGGTCTGCGCGACACGAACGAAAGTTTCAATGCTTTGGAGGCGGTCCACGGCGGCACTGTACCGCGGCGACGCCCGTTGCGGGCAAACCTGAAAGGCATCGAAAGACTGTCAGGCCTGTATCGGGGGGTTACCTGCCCCACTTACAATCCCTGCCGCATCACCCACCCCCTACGAGGTCTTGTCCGCAATGCCCAAGAGCCCCCGGCCACGCGCCCGTTTCAGCTTCTCCCCCTCCGTGCGTGCCCTCTTCCTGGCCGCTGCGACCTGTGCCGTGGCGCTGCCCGCGCTGTCCGCCGTCGAACATGAAGAAGTCGACAAGCTCATGCAGGCCGGCAAGCTCGACGAAGCCATGACGAAGGCCGACGCCTTCCTCAAGGACAAGCCGCGCGATCCGCAGATGCGCTTCCTCAAGGGCGTGATCCAGCTCGACACCGGCAAGCGCGCCGAGGCCATCGCCGCATTCACGCAGCTCACGCAGGACGCACCCGAGCTGCCCGAGCCGTTCAACAACCTGGCCGTGATCTACGCAAGCCAGAACCAGTTCGACAAGGCGCGCGCCGCGCTCGAAAGCGCCATCCGCACCAACCCCAGCTACGCCACCGCCCAGGAAAACCTCGGCGACGTGTATGCACGGCTCGCCAGCCAGGCCTACAGCAAGGCGCTGCAGCTCGACCAGAACAACACGGCCGTGCAGCCCAAGCTGGCGGTGATCCGCACGCTCTTCACGCCGACGCCTGCGCTGGCGGGCGGCAAGCCGGGCACGCTGGTTGCGTCGGCTGCGCCCGTGCCGGCGCCTGCCCCTGCCCCTGCTCCCGTGGCAAAGGCCGCTGCACCTGCACCGGTTCCCGCACCTGCACCCGCCGCACCGCCGCCCGCCAAGGTCGCGGCGGCGCCCGCCCCGGTGGCCGCCGCGCCCAAGGCGCCCGAGCCAGCGCCCGCCCCGGCACCGTCGCCCGCGCCCGCGGCAAGCCCGGCCGCCAACGCCGAGGTCGAATCGGCCGTGCGCGCCTGGGCTTCGGCGTGGGCCAGCCAGGACATGGACCGCTACCTCGCGGCCTACGGCAGCGACTTCACTCCCGGCGGCGGCCAGAGCCGCAAGAGCTGGGAACAAGACCGCCGCGCCCGCATCGTCGGCAAGTCCAGCATCAGCGTGAACATCGAGAACCTGGTCATCAAGGTCGACGGCGACAACGCCACGGCCAAGTTCCGCCAGATCTATCGCGCCGACAACCTCAACGTCTCCAGCCGCAAGACGCTGGATATGCAGCGCTCCGGCAATCAGTGGCACATTCGCAAGGAAAGCGTCGGCGGCTAGTGGCAGACATCGTCCGGCGCGGCCGGCTTCAGAATCCTCCGTTCCGTCCGCGCAGCGGACACCTGCTGGCAGCGCTGATGGCAGCCTCGGCGCTGATGCTCGCGGCACCGGGTGCCGCGCAGGCGTCGGCTGCGGCCAAGCAGAGCAACGCGAAAGCCGGCAGCGGCAACGGCGCCTCCAAGTCCAAACCCAAGGCGGTGGGCAGCAACCGCGCTCCCGCCGCGCACGGCGCACGCGCTTCCGCCAGGGAGGCGAAGGAAGCCAGGGGCGGCAAGAAGGCCGCGGTGGCCGAAGCCAAGGCAGCCGCCGCCAAGCCCGCCCGCAGGCCGGCGCGCGCCGCCGCGCCGATCCAGGAAGCCAGCAACGCCGAGGCCCGCCTGATCGCCGTCTACGAAATGTTCGGCCGCGGCCAGGCTCGTCCCGCGCTCGCCAAGGCCCGCGACCTGGTGCGCGACTACCCGAACTTCCAGCTCGCGCAGCTCGTCTATGGCGACCTGCTCGCGGCCCAGGTGCCGCCGTCGAACAGCCTGCCCGACACCGCCAGCATCGCCAGGATGCGCGGCAACCCGGCCATGGCCGAACTGCACGAAGAATCGCGCCGCCGCCTGCAGGCCCTGCGCGAACGGCCACCGGCCAACACCGTGCCGTCGCAGTTCCTGGCGCTCTCCACGCGCAGCCGCTACGCCATTGCGGTCGATGCCTCGCGCTCGCGCCTGTACCTGTTCGAGAACAGCGACAAGGGCCTGAAGCTCACGGCCGACTACTACATCTCGGTCGGCAAGTCGGGCACCGACAAGGCCACCGAAGGCGATGCCCGCACGCCGCTGGGCGTGTACTACATCACCAGCAGCCTCGACCCGAAGTCGCTCAAGGACTTCTACGGCGCGGGCGCCCTGCCCATCAACTACCCCAATCCGTACGACGTGCGGCGCGGCAAGACCGGCGGCGGCATCTGGCTGCACGGCACCCCGCCCCAGCAGTTCGCACGGGCGCCGCTGGCCAGCGACGGCTGCGTGGTCATGGCCAACCCCGACTTGAAGCAGCTTTTGCGAAAAGTGCAAATCGGCGCAACGCCGGTGGTCACCGCACGCAGCCTGCAATGGATTTCGCAGCCGCAGGCCGAAAAAGAATCGCAATCCATTTCCAGCGCAATAAATGGCTGGAAAGACGCGCGGGCCAATGGAAATGAAGCACAATTGAAGAAATTCTATTTGCCCGATTTCCAGCGCATCAGCAAGAAATCCACCGAAGGCATTTCAGCCGTCGAAGACGAAGTGAAATACGCGCAGGGCAAGCGCGTGCAGCTCAAGGACATGTCGTTCCTCCACTGGCGGGACGGTGACGACACGATGGTGGTTACCTTCGGCGAAGTGTTCGAAGGCGAGAAGAGCGGGCGCTCGCGGCGCCAGTACTGGCTGCGCCAAGGCAGCGAGTGGAAGCTCTTCCACGAAGACATCCTCGGCTGAACCCCTGCTGACCACGCGGGTACGACCGCTGAGTCGTGACATTTTGCTCACGCTTTCTGGCTTTTTTCAGCGTTACAAATCGTGCTTTGTGGCCCCGTGCTACGTAACGCGTAACGGGTTTGTACCCGTAACGCAGCCCTTTCGCGCGTTCCCGGCGCCGTAACGTTCCCCTCCCCACTTCATGGGAGGTCGGACGCGGCCTACAGAGGGAAAAATTAACCTTCAAAGTGTCGGTTGGCCGATCGTCCTTCCCCCGGGACCCGGCTGGCGGAAAGCTGGCCGCCATCGTGCTTACACCTTTTGGCTAGCACAGCTAAGTGCGTGTCTTGTGGGTTTCTCTTGTTGATACACGGAGTTACTGTGTATAACATCCACCCCATCAGCCTTTGTTAACACTTACTGAAAGGGGTAAATCATGCATAGCCTAATTACTCGTTTTTTAAAGGACGAGGAGGGTGCGACCGCAATTGAATACGGAATCATTGCGGGATTGGTTGCAGTCGCAATTGTTACGGCCCTCTCCAGCACCGATGGCCTCGGCCCCAAGCTTTCTGGTCTCTTTACCTATATTGCCGGCAAAGTGACTGCCCCCGCCTCTTAACAAAGAATCCATAGCAACAAGCTCCCCTGTCAGTCTCCTAATCCATCTGAAAGGCTTCATCATGCTTAACTCAATTGCCCGTTTCCTTCGCGACGAAGAAGGCGCTACCGCTATCGAGTACGGGATCATTGCCGGCCTCGTCGCCGTCGCCATCGTGACGTCCCTCAGCGGTAGCAATGGTCTCGGCACCAAACTCTCAGGTCTCTTCACGTACATCGCCGGCAAGGTAACTGCGCCGGCGTCCTGAGAAGCAACACAAGCAATGCGATTGGCGTGTCTGCTGTGGTTGCTGTTCGTCGCCGTCTATGACTTCCGTCAACGCCGCGTTCCCAACTGGCTCGTGCTCGCCGGCGCCGCAGTGGCGCTGGCCGCACTCGCCCTCGGGACGCAGCCCTTCGGCATCGAATGGTCCACCGCACTCACGGGAGCGGCCGTCGGCTTCGGCGCCTTGCTGCTCCTGTACGCCGTTGGCCTCATGGGAGCTGGCGACGTGAAATTCGCAGGCGCGCTCGGACTCTGGGTGGGCCTGCAGGCTTTGCTGCCGATCTGGGTCGTGGCCAGCCTGCTGGCAGGCCTTCACAGCGCGCTCTGGCTCGCGCTGCAGCGCTGGCCCGTGGCACCGCGGCTGTCGCTGATGTT
The DNA here is from genome assembly GCF_003019815.1 of Variovorax sp. PMC12. NCBI lineage: Bacteria > Pseudomonadati > Pseudomonadota > Betaproteobacteria > Burkholderiales > Comamonadaceae > Variovorax > Variovorax sp. PMC12. The sequence continues at coordinate 5,022,732 of NZ_CP027773.1, read as the reverse complement.
GCTGGGGCGCTCGTCGGCGACCAGCAACGGCGCAGCGCCCACGACGGCGCGCAAGCGCATCGTTCCCTACGCAGCCTATCTGTCGCTGGCCACCGCGGCCTGGATGGTCTGGGGGCGACAGAGTTAGCAGTCATCTGCCTCTGTCACAGCAGGCCCTTCATTCCTCCAGTCCCATGATCGCTTGCCCCCAAATCTTCATCCGCCGCCCATGATCAACCTCACCAAGATCCTCGCCGCCCTCCTCGTGCTCCTGGCCATCGCACTCGGTGGCTACGCCTGGATGCTGAGCCGCCAGGCACCCGCTCCCGTCGCGGCGGCCACGGGCCCCGCCGCAGCCCCCACCAAGGCCAAGGAGGTGCTGGTCTATCCGGTCGTCGTGGCAGCCAAGACACTGCCCGCGGGCGAGGCGATTCCCGCGGATGCACTGCGCGTGGAGCGCCTGACGATCAACCCAGCGGGCGCGTTCCAGGATGCATCCGTGGCGGCCGGACGCGTGCCGGTGATCGATCTCGCCGAAGGCACCCCGCTGATGGAAAACCAGCTCGTCTCCGGCCTTGCGCTGCGCGTCGCGGAAGGCGAGCGCGCGGTCGCGATCAAGACCGACGAGATCATGGGCGCGGGCAACAAGATCCAGCCCGGCGACTTCGTCGACGTGTTCATCACGCTCAAGTCGGACGGCAAGGACGTCGACCGCAGCCAGGCGCGACTGCTGCTCTCCCGCAAGCGCGTGCTGGCCTTCGGCAGCGCATCCGTCGACGGCATGCCGTCCAAGTCGCCCGACAAGGCGGCCGCCCAGCAGGCCCAGCGCAACGAGATGGCACGCACCGCCGTGCTGGCGGTGCCGGTGGACGAGGTGAACCGGCTGACCATCGGCGACGCCAGCGGCCGGCTGATGCTGGCACTGCGCAATCCCAATGACATGTCGCAGCCGGACCCGAAACTCTTCGCCGAACTTCCCACCGCATTGCAACCCGTGTCGTCCAAGGCGGGCGAGGCGCGCCGCGCGCCACTCGAAGGACTCGATCTCGCACAGGCCGGCCTGACCGCTCTCGACCTGTCCACCGGCGGCCAGGGGTCGAGCGTCAAGCCCGCGGCCGTCGAAGCGCGCGCTGTTGCCGCCACTGCCAACCGGCGCGCCGCAACCGGCACCGGCACGCGCGGCGGCCTCCAGGTCGAAGTGATTCGCGGCGAGCGCAGCGAAACCGTGAACTACTGATCGAACAGCCAGCAGATACCGCCTTCCAGGAAGAACACATGCACCACACGCCTCGCGCGCAATCGACCCGAGCCGCTAGAAGCAGCAGCCCCGTCCAGGTTTCATCGCGGCTGCTGCGCCCGTCCCTGGTCGCCCTGTGCGCGATGACCCAAGCCGTCTGGCCGCTGGCATCCACCGCCGCCGATGCAAAGACCGCAATGCAGCAGCCCGTGCAGCGGGCACTCGTCCTCGATGCCGGTACGCAGAAAGAGCTGCTGCTCGACAAGGGAATCGACCGGATGGCGATCGGCGACGAGGCCGTGGCCAACGTCACCATCACCCGCAAGACACCGAGCTCCGCAGCGGCACGGCTGATCGTGACCGGCAAGGCCGCGGGGCGCACCTCGCTGATGGTCTGGGAGAAGGGCAGCACCGTGGCCACCACCTACCCTATCGAAGTGCGGCGCCGTTCGTCCACGCTCACCGGCACCATGGACAACATGATCACGCACCAGGCCGCGCGAGAGACGGCGCTGGCCAGCGCCCCCGAGAAGACGGAGCTGATCGACCGCTCGGTGGTGAACGTGCGCAGCAGCACGGTGCAGGTCGAAGTCAAGGTGGTGGAATTCAACCGCAGCGTGCTCAAGCAGGCGGGGCTGAACATCTTCAGCACCCGCCCGAATTCGAGCGGATTCAGCTTCGGCGTTTTCTCGCCGTCCTCCCTCTCGTCTGCAAGCTTTGCCGCCAATGGCCAGATCACCGGCGAATACAACAACCCGCTGGCGCAGGCCTTCGACCTGCTGTTCAACTTCAGCAAGGCCGGCATCGGCTTGAACGTCGGCTTCCTCGAAGGCAACGGCATGGCCCGCGTGCTTGCCGAACCCACGCTGGTGGCGCTGTCGGGCCAGAGCGCAAGCTTCCTGGCCGGTGGCGAGTTGCCGATTCCCGTGCCGCAGGGACTGGGCACCACGAGCATCGAATACAAGCCTTTCGGCATCGGCCTCACGCTGACACCGACCGTGCTTTCCAACGAACGCATCGTGCTCAAGGTCGCGCCAGAGGCCAGCGACCTGGACTACACGAACGCACTCAACCTGAACGGCATCGCCGTGCCCGCCATCACCACGCGCCGCGCCGACACCACGGTGGAGCTCGGCGACGGCGAGAGCTTCATCATCGGCGGCCTCGTCAGCCGCACCACCTCCTCGAACGCCAGCAAGGTGCCATTGCTTGGCGACCTGCCGATCATCGGCACGTTCTTCAGCAAGAACAACTACCAGATGAGCGAGAAGGAACTGGTGATCCTGGTCACGCCGCACCTGGTGAAGCCCATTGCGCGCGGCACCGACCTCGCACCGTACCTGCCCGGCAGCGCCGAGCAACGCGACGGCGCGGTATGGCGCTCGTACTTCCTCGGCGGCTTGATCGACACGCCGGTTCCCGGCTTCTCCCGCTGAGCACGATGACGCGGACCATGCATCGCAGCAGGCAGGCCCCATGAACGCTCCACGCGACAGCATTCCCGAGACAGGCAGCGAGACCTACCTGTTCGCGTCGAGCAACGGCAGCCACATCACGTGGCTGACCGATGCGCTCGGCACGCTGGGATCGGTGGTGATCCTCGCGCCGGACACCAAGTCGATCGACGAGCGCATCGCGCTGCTCGGGCCGGTGGCGGTGTTCATCGATTTCTCTCCCGACCAGGGCGCCCACGCCATCCAGCTCCACCAGCGCCTGAAGCGCGACTGGCCCACGCTGCCGGTGCTGGCAACCGGCGTGTCGGCCGAACCCGCCGCCATGCTCTCCGCATTGCGCGCGGGCGTGGACGATTTCATCGACATGGCCGCGCCGCCCACCGATGCGGTGACGACGCTGCGCGCCCTGCTCGACCGCCGCAGCACCCTGCAAGGCGGCACACGCGGCAGCACGCTGGCATTGCTGGGCGCGCGTGCCGGACTCGGCGTGACCACGCTGGCAACCAGCCTGGCCCTGACGCTGCACGACCAGCTCGCGCAGGCACCCGCGCGCCCGCAGGGCCGCAGCTCCAGGCACGGCGTCGCGCTGCTCGACCTGGGCCTGCCTGCACGCGACGGCCTGCTATACCTCGACACGCAGAGCGGCTTCAGCTTCGTCGACGGCGTGCGCAACCTGCGCCGGCTCGACCAGACCCTGCTGCACACGGCGCTGGCGCACCACACCAGCGGCGTGGCCATCCTGCCGCTGCCCGCGAGCCTCGCGCAGGTGCGCGAGATCTCGCATGCCGACTCCGTCGCGCTGATCAAGCGGCTGGCCGACTTCTTCGACTTCCAGGTCGCCGACCTCGGCGGCTTCTCGACCATCGACTTCATGGCGCAGACGGTGCGCGAGGCGCAGCAGGCATGGGTCGTGTGCGACCAGAGCATCGGCGGCATCGTGTCCACCGCCAACATGCTCAAGGAACTGCGCGCGCGCAACGTCGAGACCGAACGCCTCTCCCTGGTGGTCAACAAGTTCGACAGCCATGTCGGCCTCACGGCCAAGGACATCGCCGAACGGCTGGAGCTGCCGCTGCGCCACGTGCTGCCTTCGCGCAGTGCACAGCTGATGGCGGCCGCGAGCCGCGGAGAGATGCTGGTGCGCACCTCGCGCAGCGACCCCTACGCGCAGGCGGTGACGGGCCTGGCCCGCAGCCTGCACCAGGAATACATGTCTGCCACGGGCCAACCTCCGGCCAAGGATCCACGCTGGGTTGCGCTCATGTCGCAAGTCACCGGCCTCTGGAAGAGTTCACACGAAGGCTGAACCCATGTCCACCGATATCGAATTCGCCGACGACGACCAGGCGTTCATCAACTCCCAGCAGTTCCAGGACATCAAGAGCTGGACGCACGACCACCTGCTCAGCCGCATCGAGGAACTGGGCGCGGAGTTCGGCCGCTGGTCGCGCGCCTCGATCCAGCAGTTCGTCGAACTGGAGGTCGACAGCTTCGTGCGGCTGCGCCGCGTGCCGATCAACGACCGCGAGATGCAGCTCATCTCCGACGCGCTGACCAAGGAGCTCGCGGGCTTCGGGCCGCTGGAAGACCTGCTCAACGACCCGGCCGTGGAAGACATCCTGATCAACGGCTACCAGAACGTGTACGTGTCGCGCCACGGCATGCTGGAGCGCGAGACGGTGCGCTTCGCCGACTCGGAGCATGTGATGCGCATCGTGCGCCGCATCCTCGCGCCGCTGGGCCGCCGGCTCGACGAGTCGAACCCGATGGTCGACGCGCGCCTGCCCGACGGCGGCCGCATCAACGTGATCATCGAGCCGCTGGCCATCGACGGCCTGTCGGTGTCGATCCGCAAGTTCCGCAAGGAGCCGCTCACGCCGATGGACCTGGTGAAGCTCGGCACCTTCGATGCCGGCATGGCGCAACTGCTGGAGATCGCGGTGCGCGCGCGCTGCAACATCCTCGTGAGCGGCGGCACCAGCTCGGGCAAGACCTCGCTGCTGAATGCGCTCGCGAGCTACATACCCGCGCGCGAACGCGTCATCACCATCGAGGACACGGCCGAACTGTCGCTCGGCACCAGCCACGTGGTGCGGCTCGAAAGCCGACCGGGCGGCTTCGACGGCACGGGCGTGGTGTCGATCCGCGACCTGCTGCGCAACAGCCTGCGCATGCGGCCCGACCGCATCATCGTGGGCGAAGTGCGCGGTGCCGAGGTCATCGAGATGATGCAGGCCATGAACACCGGCCACGAAGGCTCGATGGGCACCATCCACGCCAGCTCGCCGCGCGAGTGCCTCTACCGCCTGGAGATGCTCGCGGGCTTTGCGGGCTACCAGGGCAGCGAAGTGAGCCTGCGCCGGCAGATCGCCAACGCCATCGATTTCATCGTCCAGATCGGGCGCCTGTCGGGCGGCCAGCGCCGCATCATTTCGCTGAGCGAGGTCACGGGCGTCAACGACAACGTCGTTGCCATGCAGGAGCTCTACCGCTACGAGCCGGTCGTCTCGCCGGACGGCGAGGAACGCGACCGCTGGGTGTCGCTGGGCATCGCGCCGCACTCGCCCAAGATCACGCGCTTCCGGCAGTCGATGGCGCGCGCGCATGGAGACAACCGTGCGTGAAGCCCTGCTCATCGTGGCGTGCATCGCGCTGCTGATGGCGGCGGCGGGGCTCATGCTGTGGCAGTGGGCGAAGAACAGGCAGGTGCGACTGGCCACCGAGCGGCACCTGAGCCAGCAGATCCTCGCGACCAGCACGGCGACCACGCCGATACCGATGCCTGTGAGGGACAGGGAGCTTCCGGGAGAAGGAATGTCGTCGACCTTGACGACGGATCCGTGGCTCGACACCAGCCCCGCGACTACCGAGGCCGCGCAGGCCAGCATGCTGGAGCGGGCAATGCCGGGCTGGCTGGTAGGCGTCGTAGAGCCGCGCACCGTCGCGCTCGCACTGGCGGCCGCCGTCGTGCTCAGCCTGTTGATGGGCGTACTGGTCGGCTGGCTTGCGGCGGCAAGTTTGCTGTTCGTGCTGCTGATTGTCGGCAGCTTCCTGTTGTGGTGGCAGCTGCAGAAGTTTCGCCGCAAGCTGGTCAGCCAGTTGCCGGCATACATCGATGCGATGGTGCGCCTCATCACGATTGGCAACTCCACGCAAGCTGCATTCCAGCTAGCAATTGCCACCACCGAGGCGCCGCTGCGCGTTCACCTGGAACGCTCGGCCGCGCTGGTCCGCGCCGGCTTGGATCTCGACCGTGCGCTGCACCAGACTGCCACCAACGTGCGTATCGAAGAGATGTTTCTGCTGGCATCCATTCTTGGCCTGGGCGTTCGCTACGGCGGCCGCGCTGATCTGCTGCTCGAACGCGTGGGCAATTTCATGCGCGACCGCGAACAGGCAGAGCAGGAACTGAATGCCATGTCCGCGGAGACACGCCTGTCCGCATGGATCCTGGGCCTGCTGCCGATCGGCGTGGGCGGCTTTCTGATTCTTACCAATCCCGGCTACTTCATGGGCATGTGGAGTGATGAGACCGGACGCATCCTGATTTATTCCTCCGCAAGCCTGCAGGTGGTGGGCGTGGCGCTTCTTTACCGTCTTGCGAGGTTGGCATGACGCTCACACCCCACCAGTTGGCAATCTTCAGCATCGTGCTGCTCGCAGTCGGCCTGACAGTTGGTGCAGGTGCATTGATCGCGGCCGAACTGCGCCGCGCGCGCAGCGGCCAGGTCATCGGCCGCGCAATCCGCCAAGCCGCGCTCACGCCGGGTTCGCAGTCCGTGACGACGGCCGAGGCGGAAGCAGAGGGCGCATTCAAGCCCGAACTAGAGTTGCCTTTCCACTGGCTGGATTCGCGCATCGGGCGGGCCTTCGTGGCTGATGAAGACCGCAGCCTCATCGACCAATGCGGCCTGCCGTCGAAGCGAACGCAACTGATCTTCCTGGTGACCCGCATCGGCCTGGCCCTTGTTTTTCCGCTGCTGGCCTACCTGCTCTGGAGCAGCGGGCACGAGCAGGGAACCATCGTCACCGTACTGGCGGCCTGCGCCGTGCTCGGGTTCATGGCGCCCAAATGGGTGCTTGGCCGCTTTGCCGCTGGCCGCCGCGAGCGAGCAGCCCGGGAGTTGCCACTTTTCATCGACCTGCTGCGCCTGCTGCAGGGCGTCGGCCTCAGCCTCGACCAGAGCCTGCAGATCATGGCTACTGATTTTTCCCATGTACTTCATGTGCTGGGCCACGAGTTGGGAATCGCCAACGCCCAGTACAGCCAGGGTCGCACCCGAGAGCACTCGTTGCATCGCCTGGCAACGCTGCACAAGAACGAGAACCTGCGAGGCCTTGTCTCGCTACTGGTGCAGGTCGACCGCCACGGCGGCGCTGTGCAGGAACCGCTGCGCGTATTCAGCGATCGCTTGCGGGAGAGCCGGCGTTCGCAGATGAAGGAACGCATCGGCAAGATCACCGTGAAGATGACCGGCGTCATGGTGGTTTCGCTGCTGCCGGCGCTGGTCATCGTCACGGCGGGTCCGGGCTTCATCGCAATATTCCGTTCATTGGGAGCGATCAGTAAATGACTCACTTTGACCTCTCCATGCCCATGCGCTCTCACCGCTCGGCTCGCGTGCTTACCGTGGGCGCGATCATGGCCTCGACCCTGTTCGTCAGCGGATGCAGCCTTCTCAAGGACACATCCTCGGCCTATGTCGCCAGCGCCAACGCCCAGGAACGCGCGGCCGCCGAGGCGTCCGCGGAAACCAAGTCGAGCGCGAACATCGACAGCAAGGCCACCTACCTCAAGCTCGTGGAGCAGATGCAAAAGGATGGCCTGTGGTTTGCGTCGCTCGCGCATATCGACGCGCTCGAGCAACGCTGGGGCGTATCGCCGGAATCCACCCGCTTGCGCGCCGACGCCTTGCGCCAGACCGATCAGGCCGCGCTGAGCGAGCAGGCCTACAAGCGCCTAATCGGCACACCGCTGGAGAGTGCCGGCTACCGCGGCCTCGGCCTGCTGGCCGGTGCGCGCGGCAGCTACGCGGAGGCCGTGCAGTTGCTCGGAAAAGCGCAGCGCCAGACACCGACCGATGCCCTCCTGCTCAGCGACCTGGGCTACGCCAGCCTGCGTGCGGGACAGATCGAGGAAGCGCGGCTGCCGTTGATGCAGGCGCTGCAGCTGCGCCCGAACAGCACGCAGGCACAGTCCAACCTTGCGCTCTACCTCGAAGTCACCGGCCAGCGCGAGCAGGCGGACCGGTTGATGGAAGTCAACCGCATGCCCGCGGCATCGCGCGCAGCCGTGCGCGATGCCGCGCAGCAGATGCGCAGGGGCGGTACCCAGCGGCTCGCGGCTACCAGTGCGGCGCCAGACGTCACCGCACTGCGGCCGCTTGCGAGCACGCCGCAGCCCGTGCGCGACGACACCGTACCGCCTCCGCTGATGCTCAAGGCATCGCGCTGGGCCGGCATGGGCGGCCTGCGAACAGCCAGCCAGCTGAATCCGTCCGTCGCCGACTCCGCGCTGTCGATGCCACCGAACTCCACCCCACAAGGTACCCAATGAAAAAAGAACACGCCCATCGCCTCGCCCTGCTGGCCGCCGTGTTGGTGATCGCTGCGCCCGCCGCAGCGGCACAAGAGGCTGCGAAGCCAGTGCAGCTGGAAGCACCGCCGGCCGCCGCTCAACCGGTACAAAACGGCCCGGAAGAAATGAATACGGAGGGAGAAGTCGTCTATGAGCGGCCGCAGGTCGGCGACGCCACACAGGGCTTGCTCGCATGGCAGCGCAGCGGCGAAATTGCCTCCCCCACGCCACGTCCGATTGCCGGCGACGTGGCAAGTCGCAGCTATGAGCGCTACATGAAGAGCTTCGAGTTTCCGATTCCGGAGCGCATGAGTTCGATAGTCAAGTCGTCTTCCGGATCCGGCGCTGGTGCCGGGGCACCCAAATAGCCGCGCACCAGAAAACGTGACACGCCATTGTCGGCTCATCATGGACGTCAAACAGCTTCGCTCCAGTGCACGCAAACAGCGCGGCGCATATGCGGTCGAGTTCGCCTTGGTGTTCCTGATTTTCTTCACGCTGCTCTACGGAATCATCTGCTACGGCATGGTGTTCGCGTTCCGGCTGGGCCTGCAAAACGCGGCTGAAGATGGTGCCCGCGCAGCCTTGCGCTATCAGCCGGACCTTCCCACTCGAGCAGCGCAAGCTCGGACAGTTGCAACGGCTCAGGCCAGTTGGCTCCCGTCTGCAGCCACGCTCAGCGTCACGGCAACCGTATGCCAAGTTGCCAGTAACAACTGCACCGCAGCGGTCACCAGCGCCTGTGGCATCACATGGGACACGCGCTGCCAAATGGTGGTGACGGTTACCGCCAGCAACTTGGGGCGGGTTCTTCCTCCGTTGCCGGTCTTCAACGCCCCTGGTCAGCTGACAGGAAGCGCCAGCATGTTGCTCGACGGACGGACCCCATGACCTTCAACAACCGTCGTCTTCAAAGAGGAATCGCAGCTACCGAGTTCGCACTGGTCTTCACCGTGCTTTTTATCGTCGTGTACATCATCGCAACCTTTGGGACAGTGCTCTATACACAGCAAGCGATATCGCGCTCGGCCGAAGATGGTGCTCGGGCAGTGGCATTGCTGAACTCCGTTCCCACAACCAACGACTCGCGCATTCAGAACGTTGTCTACGACTCGCTGGCAAGCTCGCTTATCGTGCCATCGGCATCGAATACCAGCCTGGCAACCCGACGTATCTGGGTCGCGACCCAAGTCACGGTTGCCGTCACGCCCACGGGCACCAATCCGAATGCGAGTGTCGTGGTAACCGTGACCTATCCCTACGGTGCCAACAGCCTGCTGCCCTCGCTGTCGTTTCTGAACATGAACCTCGGGATGCCGGACAAGCTGAGGAGCCGCTCCACCGCAGCAATTCAGCCCACATGAAAGGGCCAGGAATGAACACGAGCCCGACTACCCCAAGCCTGCGTGGCGTTTCCTCTTCGTTTCGGCGCAGCAGGTCTGCAGGCTCCATTCTCGTAAATACCGCGATCGCGCTGAGCTTGATCATCATCACGTTGATCGGCACCGAACTTGGCTACATGTTCTACGTGAAGCGCGAGCTGCAAAAGACGGCGGACCTGGCCGCCCTTGCAGGCGCCCAGGGGCTAGGGGTAAACAACTGCACAACGGCTACGACGGCCGCCATAGCCAATGCGGCGCAGAACATGCCCATCGGTCTTTCTCCACTCGGGTCCGACAGCGTCGTGTGCGGACGGTGGGACCCTGTGCTCAAGCCTGTGGCACCCCACTTCGGCACACCGGACAGCGGCCAGAAATTCAATGCGGTGCGAGTCACCATCAGCAGAACGCCTCCGCTTCTGATGCCTGGAATTCCAGGAAACCAAACGAGACTGATCACTGCAGACGCGGTGGCCGCCCAACAAACCCCAAAAGCCAATCTGACAATTCGTTCCACGCTGCTGACAGTCGATTCAACGAAGTCGCCGCTGCTCAATGCGGTTTTCGGTGGACTGCTGGGAGGCACCCTCAACGTCACCGCCGCTGGCTGGAACGGTCTCCTCAATACGAACGTCAAGTTGCTGACCTATATCGACCAGCTGGGAGTGAACCTGGGAATTGGCGTCGGAAAATATGACCAAGTGCTGGGCACGAACGTGTCTGTGGGGACGTTGGTCCAAGCCATGATCGATGCCTTGCAGCAGAGCGGGAACACGGCGCAGGTCGTGCTCGATGCGCTCAACCTGCTCAAGCTCACCGCCAATGCGGCAGCTGCGCAACCGTTGCTGAAACTCGGCGACCTGCTAGGTGTACAAACCGGCACGGATGCGGCTGGTCTGAATACCAACATTCAGCTTTTCCAACTGCTTGAAGGCGTAGTGCAGGCTGCGAACGGCAAGAACGGCGTGGTAGCCACCGTGGCACTCCCTATACCAGGGCTGGCTTCGGTGACCACGAACGTAAAAGTCATCGAGCCGCCGCAGGTATCGGCCACAGGCAACCCCGCCTTGGCCAAACTGAACCCTACCGGGCCGGACCAAATCTATGTCCGTACGGCTCAGGTTCGGGCATTGATCTCGATAGATCTTCCGGCCCTGAATGGCATCACCGATCTCGTCAACGCGTTGACGACGGCACTCTCGCCAGTCACGGATCTCTTGAACAACCTGCTGAGTCTGAATCTCTTCACGGGCCTGCAGAACATCCTGGGATGCACTTTGGGTTGCACTCGAAATGTCACCGACATCAAAATTCTTCCTTCGCCGGTTCGGTTGGATATAAGCCTGGATGCAGGCGGTGGAGCGTCGCGGGTTACCGACTACAGCTGCACCGCCAACGCGACTTCTCTTACGTCCCAAACAACGACATCCGTGGCGACCCTGCGTGTTGGCAGCCTCGGGGCAACGGCGGCTCTTGCAAAAGCAAATGCGTTTTCATCGAGTGCGTTGCCAACTGTCAACGCTGTGCCCGTCATAGACATCGGTTCTCAAAGCTGCCAGCTCGGGCTGCTTGGTCTCGGAGTTGTGAGTTGCGATGCCTCCACGCGCAAGCCTTACTACGGTGGTGGGCTCGGACTGAAGGCTGATGTACCTGTCGCTGCCTCCACGCAATCTCAATTCTTCGCGAATCCCCCTACGCTGGATCAAGCGCCCGCCTATCTGGCAATCGCGACACAAAACATCGTCAACAGCCTGAGCGATACGCTGAAAGCACTCAATCTCCTGATCGCGATTCCGCCCACGGCTCCCGGAGGGGGACTGCCCAACGTTCTTACCGGACTGACAAACACACTGAGTGGCGTCATCAACCTGTTGATGGGGATCATCTCGGGCGTGCTTTCACCGTTGCTTGACCCCTTGGTAAATACTTTGCTGAGCAATGTGCTTGGCGCTAATCTCGCCCAGACAGAAGTGGGTGCCCGACTGACTTGTTCCAGTGGCGCTCAGCTTGTCTACTGAATTTCGCATTACCTAGATGAGCTCTCCCGCCAACTTCGACGAACTCGACCTCTTTGTCTGGGAGGGCAAAGCCGACATCCTCGACCGCATCGCGCGTTGCATGGCGAGCTTCGACGTGGAGGTGATCCGGGCTGACGGGATGCCGCCGCCCGCACCCGAACGCGGGGTGGCGCTGCGCCCCTCGGTCGCGATCATCAGCGTCACCGTCATCGACGGCGGCGGGCTGGCGCATGCGACGGAGCTGCTGCAGGGCATGCCGGTGATCTGGGTCGCGGCGGGGTCGCGCGAGCGGGACTCGCGCACCTATCCGCCCGAGTACCTGCACGTGCTGCCCTACGACTTCACCTGCGCCGAGCTGCGCACGATGGTCGCGAAGCTGGTGCGGCAGTTGCGCGCGCGCGAGGTGGCGCCGCAGGCGCCCGACGTGCTGGTGGCGCACTCCGACGCGATGAAGTCGCTGCTGGCCGAGGTGAACGCCTTCGCCGATTGCGACCACAGCGTGCTGGTGCGCGGCGAAACCGGCGTGGGCAAGGAGCGCATCGCGCAGCAGTTGCATCTTGGGCATCAGCATTACAGCAAGGGCGCTTTCGTGGCGGTGAACTGCGGCGCGATTCCCGACGGTCTTTTCGAGTCGCTGTTCTTCGGCCACACGAAGGGCTCCTTCACCGGCGCGGTGCATGCGCACCGCGGCTATTTCGAGCAGGCCACGGGCGGCACGCTTTTCCTCGACGAAATCGGCGACCTGCCGCGCTACCAGCAGGTCAAGCTGCTGCGCGTGCTCGAGGACAACGCGGTGACGCGGCTCGGGGCGACGTCGCCGATCCGCGTCGACTTCCGCCTGGTGGCGGCGACGAACCGCAACCTGCGCGAGATGGTGGCGAGCGGCGAGTTCCGCGCCGACCTTTTCTACCGCCTTGCGGTGATCGAGCTTCATGTGCCCAGCCTCGAGGAGCGCGGCGAGGTCGACAAGATCGCGATCTTCAAGGCCTTGCTGAGCAACGTGCTCGGCGACGAGCTGGAGACGCTCGGCGAAACGCCGCACTGGCTGAGCGACGCGGTGGCCGAGACCTACTTCCCGGGCAATGTGCGCCAGCTGCGCAATCTTGCGGAGCGCGTGGGCGTGATCGCGCGGCAGCTGCACAGCTGGGACCAGAACCTGATCCAGCGCGCGATTGCGCTGACGCGCGGCACGCCGACACCGACGATCTCGGCGGACCGCAACGGCGCGGGCGGCGGCGGCGGGATCGGGCTCGACGGCAGCAGCGACCGCAAGGGCTGGAACAGCAGCGAGCGCAACCGCATCATCGCGGCGCTCGAGGTCAACGACTGGAAGCGCCAGGACACCGCGCAGCACCTGGGCATCAGCCGCAAGGTGCTGTGGGAGAAGATGCGCAAGTACCAGATCCTCGACGGCGAACCGGGCATTCCCGAAGACGCCTGACCGGCGCCGACGCTCAGGGGATCGACAACCGCGGAGCCTTGCGCAGCGACGAGCCCGCGCCCCCGGGGCCCGCGGCGCGCTCGACCACCGGCTCGCTCGCGCAGGCGGTGTTGCTCGAGATGCACAGCGCGGCCAGCAGGCCGTCCTCGGTCAGGGCGGGCCGGCTCGGCGCGCCGAAGAGCCGGTCGATCCAGTTGTTCGTGCCCGCGGGGTCGATGCGCAGTTCGCCGGTCGTGCGCGCCAGGCGCAGCTCCGAGATGCGCAGGTCGAACACGCCGTCGACGTAGTCGAACAGCAGCGTGTAGTAGTCGAGTTGCGCGTCGAGCACCTTGGGCAGGGTCTCGCGGCCGAATTCCATGAGGCGGCGGCGGCCGCGGAAGGCCTGGCCCGACGTGCTCACGGCTTCCATCAGCTGCCGCTCGCGCTCGCGGCCCGACACAGTGCGCGCCCATGAGGCGGAGGTGAGTTCGAACAGGTTGAGCTTCACGCCGTCAAGCTTGGCCTCCTGGTTCGCGACTTCGGCGAGCGCGGACTTCAGCCGCAACTGCCGGTCGAAGCCGTTGCCGAAGTTCCAGTTGAGCTCGAAGGCCGCGCGCGTCGGGTCCTGCGGCGACACGCCCCGCGGATCGCGGCTCTTCACCACCACGGCGTCGAGGGTCGGGTAGAGGCTCGCGTCCTGCTGGTCGGCCAGCGCGCGCGCGCGCTCGATGCGGCCCTGGGCTTCGGCGATCTCGGTGCTGCGTGCCTCGGCGCGGCGCAGCGCCTCTTCCTGCGAGCCGATGCGCCATTGCGGCGGCGCGGCCAGCACGGGCAGCGACTCCACGTTGGGCGAGAACTTGAAGTAGTTGCGGAACTTGGCCATGGCCTCGTCGCGCTGGGCCTGGAAGTCGGACTCGCGCGCGGCCACGAGCGCGCGGCGCGAGGCCGCCATGTTGAGGTCGTTGTCGCCGGTCACCCCCAGTGCGACACGGCGGGCCTCGGCCTTGGAAAGTTCGGCGACCACCTCGGTGGCCTTGTGCGCGATCTGCTTCTTGAGGTCGTAGCGCTGCACCTGCAGGTAGGCGGTCAGCGCATCCAGCACGACCTTCTGCGAGGTGGTGACGACGGCCTCGTCGTCGGCCTGGTTGCCGGCTTCGGCCGCGCGCTGCGCCGCGCTCATGGCGCCGCCGTCGAGCAGGCTCATGCGGGCCTCGGCGGTGAGCACGGTGTAGCCCTCCGTCCTGGCGCCGGCCAGGCCGCTGTTGTAGTTGCCCGATGACGTACCGATCTTGAAGCGCGGATAGCGCGCCTGCCTGGCGGCATCGACGCTGTAGCTGCTGGTGTTGGCGGCCGCCTGGGCCGTCTGCACTTCGGGGTATTCCTGCGACAGCGCGACCAGTGCCTGCTTCACCTGCTGCGCATAGCTGGCCGCGCCGAGCGATGGCGCGGACAGCCTGCGCGCGAGCACGAGCGGCGGCGGCTCCTGCAGCGCTTCCTGCTGTTGCTGTTCCTGCGCGAAGGCGGCGGGCGGCAGCGCGAAGCTGGCGCACAGCGCCGCGCACACCACGCCGGTGCCTGTGCGGCGCCGGCTGTTCAAGGGGGCGTTCCTCATGGTTCGCGGAAGGCTTCGCGCCGCAGCTTGAGCACGGGTCGCAGGATGTACCAGATGAACGGATCGGTGCCGACACGCAGGTCCACTTCCGATTCCATGCCGGCGGTGATGCGGTTCTCGTCGCGCCCCACGTGCGACTGCGACATGCTGATGAGCAGCCGGTAGTAGGGCGCGCCGTTCGAGATGGCCGGGTCGCGGTCGGCGTCGGCCGCCACGAGCTTGACCTTGCCGTCGACGGCGCCGTAGCGCAGGTAGTCGTAGGCGGTGATCTTCACGCGCGCCGTCTGCCCCACTTCGATGAAGCCACGGTCGTTCGGGTTGAGCCGCGCCTCGACCATGATCTCGTCCTCGTCGGGCACCACTTCGAGAATCGACTCGCCCGGCTTCACCACCCAGCCGGGGCTGGAGTTGCGCAGGCCCTTGACGATGCCGTCCGACGGCGCCTTCACCACCGTGCGCGAACGCTGCGTGCGGGCCCGCGCGAGGTCTTCGCTCAGGCTCGCGAACTGGCGCTCGACGGTGGCCAGCTCGTCCGACGCGCGGCGGCGGAAGCGGCCCTCCGCCTCCGCCATCTTGGCCTGCGCCTCGGTGATGGCGGCGTCGGCCGAGACCACGCCCTGCCGCGCCACCGCGAGTTCGCTGCGCACGCTCTCGACCTGGCGCCGCTTCTCGAGCACCTCGACCTGGCCGACCAGCTTCTCGCTGAGCAGTTGCTCGGAAATCTCGAGTTCCTTCTGCATCAGCGCGAGCCGGTCCCCGAGGCCCTTGACCTTGGCCTGCTGCTCCAGCTTCTTGCTGCGTGCCTGCTCCAGTCCCGACACCGCGCCCGCCATGACGCCGCGCTGCTCCAGTGCGCGCGCCTGGTAGGCGCCGGTCTCGCCTTCGAACACGCCCTCGTCGATGTCCTTGGCGAAGGAATCGCGGCGCAGCGGCTGGCCCCGGCTCTCGGCCATGAGGCGCACGCGGGTGGCCTGCGTGGCCGCATAGCGCGCCGTGAGTTCTTCCAGGTTCAGGCCGCTGCCGCCCAAGTCGATCTCCACCAGCGGCTGGCCCGTCTTGACCTTGTCGCCTTCCTTCACCAGCACGCTGCTGACGATGCCGCCCTCCAGATGCTGGATGGCCTTGACGCGGTCGGAAGGAATCACACGGCCCGGGGCGACGACCACGGTCTCCATGGGAAAGCCCAGGCCGACCAGCGCCAGCACCGCCACCGCCCCGCCGATGATCCATTGCCGCCGCCGTCCCTTCGGCGACGTCTGCGCCGCGCGCCTGTCCTGTTCGTCCTGCAATATCTGCGGCAGATCTGATTTCAAAATTTGCTGCCCCCGTCGCTTGTCGTCTTCACGCCATGGAGCGGGTGGCCGCGGCCCCCGCGCTGTCTTCGCTGTCGCCCACCGCCACCAGCGGCTTCTTCACGCCGAACAGCTTGGGCACCATCACCGCCGCGGAGCCCTGCTCCACGTTGCCCTGCCCGGTCACGTGATAGACCACCGTGGCCGCGGAAACGATGCGCAGCGAGTGCGTGACCACCACCACGGTGCGCACCTTGGCCACCGCGAGCATGGTGGCGAGCAGGTTGCGCTCGCTCTGGAAGTCGAGGTCGTTGCTGGGCTCGTCGAGCACCAGCACCGACGGCTTGCGAAGGAAGCTCATGGCCAGCGCGAGCTTGCGCCGCTCGCCGACGGAGAAGCCGGTGCCGCCCTCGCCCACCACGGTGCGGTAGCCGTCGGGCAGGCGCGAGATGAAGTCGTGCGCGCCGGAGAGCTTGCAGGCCGCGACGATCTGCTCGTCGCTCTGGCCCGGCGCGCCGCGCCGCATCACGTCGACCAGCGCGCCGCCGAACCAATAGACCTCCTGCGACAGATAGCTGATCCAGCGCGACAGCTCTTCGCGGCCGAACTGCGAGAGGTCGTATTCGCCGATGCTCACGGTGCCGCGCGTGGGCGTGTACAGGCCCGACACCAGCTTCACCAGCGTCGACTTGCCCGCGCCGTTGCGCCCGACGATCACGTGCAGCCCGCCGGGGCCGATGTCGAGGTCGACGTTTTCCAGCACCGGCTGCTGCGCTGTCTCGGCGAAGCTGAAGCTCACGTCGCGCAGCGTGACGCGGCCCAGCGGCTGCGGCAGTTCCATGCCCGTGGGCGGCTTCTCGACCGGCTCGCGCAGCACGGTTTCGAGCCGCTTGGCGGCTTCCTTCGCGGTGGCCAGGGAGCGCCAGTTCGACACCAGCCCGGCCACCGGCTGCAGCGCCTTGAGCGCCAGCATGTTGGAGGCGACCAGGCCGCCCACCGTCATCCATTGCTCCATCACCGACACCGCACCCACCGTGACCACGATGACCGAGAACACGGTCAGCAGCACGGTGGTGCCGTCGCGCGCGGTTTCGATCTGGCCGTTCTTGGTGAAGCTCTCGGTGAGCCAGGCGTTGTAGGCCTGGCGCCACGTCTCGATGGTGGGACCGTCGTTGGCCTGCGTCTTCAGCGTCTCGCGCGCATGGCAGATCTCGGAGGTGATGCGGTCCAGGCCGCGCCCGCGCTGCACTTCTTCCACACGGCCGGTGCGCACTTCGTCGGCCCACCACCACGCCAGGAAAGACATGATGGCCAGGAACACGGCCACCACCGGCAGCACCGGCAGCGCGACGATGCCGATCACGACCAGCGCGAAGATGGCCATGGGCAGGTCGAAGATCGATTGCGCGAGGCCGCCGGTGACGGTGCCGCGCACCGAACCCACGTCGCGGAAGTACAGCTGCCACGACGAAGCGGGCCGCGACTCCAGCGCGCGCAGCGGGCGCGACAGCATCGAGTTCAGCAAGGCACCCGACACGCCGTGGTCGATGATGGCGCCCGCGTTGCGCAGCAGGCGCGAGCGCCGCGTGCGCAACCAGAACTCGATGCACAGGAAGAAGAAGATGCCGCTCACCAGCGCGGCGAGCGTCGAGGTGCCGCTGCGCGACAGCACGCGGTCGTACACCTGCAGCAGGAAGATCGAAGGCAGCAGCCCGAACAGGCTGATGGGGAGCGAGCGCCAAGCCGCGCCCTTGACCAGCGGATACGCCGCGCGAAACGCTTCATGCAGCGCGCCCGCATAGGGACTGGCACCAGGTTCGTCTGGCGTGTCGGCAACCAGCTGGCTGGGCAAGAGGAACTTGATCATGGGAAAAAGCCGATCCGTCGGGCAATGACGCCTGTCTCATTATCAACTGTTACCCAGCTGTTACAAGGCAAAAATTCACTCTCGACGCGACTCAGCACACAGGCATTCGCACCTTCGACGGAACGGCTTTCACGGACTGCTCCGGTCCCGGTTGCGCGGCGCTTCCCGTAACCGCGCAACCGGCCGGACTCCCTGACCTGACGGCCTTCGCCTGATAGGGCAAACCCTCTGCGAACACCAATGCGATGTTGGCGCACAACAGCATGCAGAGCACCCAGGCGCACAGCAGCTGGAGCCAGCCCAGCCACCAGCGCCGCGGTGCTGCCGCTGCCTCATGTTCGTAGGGCGAATGCAATAACGCGTTCCATCTCATGGCAATGCTTTCAAGACCCGGGCTAGCCGGGAAAGACCGATGCCCGCCGAGCTCTTGGCCAGCACCCAGTCGCCCGGCTGCACGAGGCCGCCGAGCGCGGTGGACAGGTCGGACACATCGACGAACCAGTGCGATCGCACCTTGGTGCGAATGCGCGTGTGCAGTGCCCGCATCAGCGGGCCGCACAGCAGCACGCGATCGGGCTGCGAGGCCAGCAGCTCGGCCTCCAGGTCGAGGTGATGGCGCTGCGCGGCGGGGCCGAGCTCCTGCATGTCGCCAAGGATCGCCACGCGGCGCGCCGGCTCGCAGGGGGCCTGCGACAGCATCTCCAGCGCGGCCCGCATCGAGCTCGGGTTGGCGTCGTAGGTCTCGTCGATCAGCTTGAAGCTGCCGCCGCCGATGTGAATGGTGTGCAGCGCGCCGCGCCCGCCCGGCGGCTCGAAGTGCGCAAAGGGCTCGACCGCCGCGGCCAGCGGCAGGCGCAGCGCCTGCAGCGCGGCGAGCGCGGCGATGGCGCTCGCACCCATGTGCCGGCCCGGCGCGTTGAGCCGCAGCTGGAAGGGCTCGCCCGCCACCAGCGCCTGCACCTCGCCGTGGTCGAAGGCGAGCAGGCGCACGTCGGCGTCCTTGTGCTCGCCGTAGGTCACGATCTGCAGCTGCTGCGTCATGGCCGCGTCGGCGAAGGTCGCGAACTCGGGCATGTCGCGGTTCAGCACCACGCTGTCGCCCGGGTTCATCGACTGGAAGATGCGGCTGTCCAGCCGCGCGGCCGCTTCGGAAGGGCCGCGATGCTTCTGCGACGCGGCCGACAGCCCGGTCACGACGACGAGCGAGGGCCGCACCAGCTGCGCGGATGCCGGCATCTGCGACGCGCCCATCTCCATCACCCAGTAGGCCGCGTGCCGCGGCATGCAGGTCATGTTCCAGGCGAGCCCCGAAGGCAGGCTGATGTTGCCTTCGGGCTGCGCGACCTCGCCCCACACGGTGAGCGCGCCGGCCAGCATGGCGGTGACGGTGCCGCTGCCGGCGCCGCTGCCGAGCACGCCGCACACGCGGCCGGTGAATTCGCAGCGCGCATGGTCGCCCAGCAGCAGCACGGACTGCAGCACGTTCTGCACCTTCAGCACCGGCACGCGCTTGTCCAGGTGCGGCTTGGGGTCGGTGCACAGCACCGCGGCGGCCGGCTGCAGCACACCCTTGAGCGTGACGGCCGCCAGCGGCGTCTTCGACGGGCGCGTCTGGTGGTCGAACACCACGCGGCCCTTGCGCATGAAGGAGCGTTGCGTCACGCCGCTGGCGCGCCAGCCGTCCTCGGGCTTGACGACCCACTCGCCGCCGGTGACGCGGGCCATCTCGCTCGCGGTCCAGGCCGGGCCGTCGTCGCGCGCGCCGTTGCCGGCGGGGGCACCGCCCGTACCGCTGGCGGCGGCCAGCGCCCGTCGTTCGAGCAGGTAGCGGTGGTAGGCCGCGAAGCCCGACACGTACTGTTCCACGTCGTCGATGCGCACGCGGAACGAGTGGTGCCGGATGAAGAAGGACCCCACCACCGTCGACGGCCGGCGGAAGTACATCGCCATCTCGGGCCAGAAGAAGCCGTTGAGCAGGTAGTGCGCGCGGTAGTCGAGCGCGCGGTAGAACTTCTCGGTGTCCAGTTCGTCGAGCAGGTGCCGCATCGCGGGCATGCCCTCGAGCCGCTGCAGCATCTGCTGCGCGGCCAGCATGAGTTCGAGCAGCGTCGGAAACGTGGTCTTGCGGTCGAGCACGAAGTCCAGGTACCCCGCCACGTTCTGCAGGCCGAAGCGAAAGTACTTCTCCTGCGGGCTCCAGTGCGTGAGCTCGTTGACGCAGCAGCTCAGCCAGTGGTCGTGCGACTGCCATTGCTGGCCCGCGATGAAATAGTCGAAGGCCTTCTCGACCACCGCCAGCCACTGCGGGTCGCGCGTGAGGCTGTACAGGCGCATGAGGCCGTAGACCGCCTCGCCGTCGTAGTAAATGATGCGCGAGGCCTGCTTGACCGACAGGTCGGTCGCATGCAGCACGTGGTTGAAGCGGCCGGTCTCCGGGTCTTGCAGCGACGCGATGCCGAGCGCGAGCCTGTCGATGAGCGGCAGCCAGTGGCGCGTGTCCATCAGCTCGCAGTATTTCACGAGTGCGAGCACGCAGGCCGCGTTGCCGCCCAGCTTGATCTCGCCGCCGGTGTCCACCAGGAAGGCCGCGGCGCGGCCGTCGGGCAGCGTGTAGTCGCGGATCAGCCAGCTGGTCAGGTGGTCGATCGCGCGGTCGATGGCCGAGCGCAGGGTCTCGTCGCGCGTGAGCTCCCATGCCTCGAGCATGGCGTAGACCGCGCTCGCGTGGCGCATGGCGTCGTAGGTCGGAATGCGCCGGTCGAAGCACGGGAAGTAGCCGTACACGAACAGCCCGTCGCTCTGCACCTGCCGCGCGAGGTAAGCCGAACCGCTGCGCACGAGGTCGAGCACCGATTGCGGGTTGAGCGCCGGCAGCTGCCGGCGGCCCGCGTCGAGCCCCGTGCCGACGAGCTTGTGCACCACGCCGTCGGGCTGGCAGAACACGCCCACCATCGCGAGCAGGTAGACCGGCTGCTCGGCCGGCATGTCCAGCGGCGGCGCGCGCTCGAAGCGGGCCAGGCCGTAGACCTCGAAGTTGCGCGGGTTCACCACCGAGTGCGCGATGGTCGAATCGCCGCACAGCATGGCGTTGGCGTT
This sequence comes from Variovorax sp. PMC12, assembly GCF_003019815.1. Classification (NCBI taxonomy): domain Bacteria; kingdom Pseudomonadati; phylum Pseudomonadota; class Betaproteobacteria; order Burkholderiales; family Comamonadaceae; genus Variovorax; species Variovorax sp. PMC12. The sequence continues at coordinate 5,001,800 of NZ_CP027773.1, read as the reverse complement.
GAGCTCCTGCTCGGTGAAGGCAAGCTCGAAGTCCTGGTCGAAGGCCAGGCCGAGGCGGAAGTAGTTGCGCTTGACCGCGGTGAGCTGCGTCTTGAACTGCACCCACTCCATCGGGCTCGCGCCCTCGACCCAGTCGATGCGCAGCCACGGCGACACGATGCCGCGCTCGCGCACCCAGCGCCCGACGGACTCCGAGCCCTCGCGCCATGCCGTCTCGAAGTCGGCGGCGCGCGCATGCACCACGTGGGCACGCTGCGAACCGTCGCTGACCGAGAAGAACAGCGTGAACGCCGGGTACGGGGCGGGCAATGCCGCGCACACCGACACCAGGCGTTCATGGCAGGCATGGAGCTGATCCTGGAAAGACATCATGCGGCCCCGATCGAATGCGGGAAACCGGTCGCGCCCGTCATCTGCCCATGCCTCGACGTTTGCGCGGACCGGAAACTGCCGTCGAAGTCATCGCGTGGCACCGGCTTCAGCGGTAGCTGAATTCGGCGCGGCGATTGAGCTGATAGCCCTCCTCGGTGGTTGCGAGCGACGCGGGTTTCTCCGTGCCCCAGCTGATGGCCTCAATGCGCTCGGCCGGCACGCCCAGTTGCGTGAGCGCGCGCTGCACGGCGTCGGCACGGCGCTGGCCCAGCGCCAGGTTGTATTCGCGGCCGCCGCGCTGGTCGGTGTTGCCTTCGATGACGACCCGGCTCGACGTCCGGTTGCGCATGTAGCTCGCGTGCGCCTCGACGATCTTCATGTACTCGGGCTTGATGTTGTACTTGTCGAAGTCGAAGTAGACGATCTTCGAGACGCCTGCCGGGCCGTTCTGCACCGGCGGCGGCGCAGCGGGCTCCACCCTCGGCACCGCGCTGGTGGCCTTGTTCGAGTAGTAGTAGGTCGCATCGTCGCGACCGGTCTTGGGGGCCGCGCAGCCGACCAGGATGGCTCCGAGTGCGACGATGGCCAGTATCCGGAAATTCTTTTTCATATCCAATCCTTTCGCGGGACAGGCCGGTGGCGGCCTGTCCCTGGTGCTTCCGCTCCCCACCCCTCCTTCTGCTGTTCTTGTGGATCAGCCCAACAGGCCGTGAAGGATGTTGGTCACCGGCGACAGCGCGCTGCCGGCCGGGCTGTGCTCGACCAGGCTGGTGATCGGCGTCACGACGTCGTTCACCAGCGGCGCGGCCACGTGCTCCACGGTGTTCACCACGCTGCTGACGACATCGGTCACCGGTGCGGCCGCATGCGACGAGCCCGCCAGGATGTCGGTCACCGGCGCCGTTGCGTCGGAACCCGCGTGCGTGGCGTTCGAGGCCACGGAGCTGACGGTGTCGGTCACGCTGCTGACGGCGCTCGTCGCCGGCTGCAGGATGTTGGCTACCGGGTTGCTGCCGCCCAGCAGGCCACCGAGCAGGCCGCCGACGAGGCCGTCGTTGCCCAGCAGGCTGCCGACCAGGCCGTCGTTGCCGAGGACGCCGCCGAGCGGGCCGTCCGAGCCGCTGCCGCCGCCGAGCAGACCGCCCACGAGGCCGTCGCTGCCCAGCACGCCGCCGAGCAGGCCGCCTTCGCTGCCGCCGAGGACGCCGCCCAGGACGCCGTTGTCGCCCAGCAAGCCGCCGAGCAGGCCGCCTTCGCTGCCGCCGAGCACGCCACCCAGCACGCCGTTGTCGCCCAGCACGCCGCCGAGCAGGCCGCCTTCGCTGCCGCCGAGGACACCGCCCAGGACGCCGTTGTCGCCCAGCACGCCGCCGAGCAGGCCGCCTTCGCTGCCGCCGAGCACGCCACCCAGCACGCCGTTGTCGCCCAGCACGCCGCCGAGCAGGCCGCCTTCGCTGCCGCCGAGGACACCGCCCAGGACGCCGTTGTCGCCCAGCACGCCGCCGAGCAGGCCGCCTTCGCTGCCGCCGAGCACGCCACCCAGCACGCCGTTGTCACCCAGCACGCCGCCGAGCAGGCCGCCTTCGCTGCCGCCGAGGACGCCACCCAGGACGCCGTTGTCGCCCAGCACACCGCCGAGCAGGCCACCGTCACCGCCGAGCACGCCGCCCAGCAGGCCGTCGTCACCCAGCACGCCGCCGAGCAGGCCACCGTCGCCGCCGAGCACGCCACCCAGCAGGCCGTCGTCACCCAGCACACCGCCGAGCAGGCCGCCGTCGCCGCCGAGCACACCGCCCAGCAGGCCACCGTCACCGCCGAGCACACCGCCCAGCAGGCCGTTGTCACCCAGCACACCGCCCAGCAGGCCACCGTCACCGCCGAGCACGCCGCCCAGCAGGCCGTCGTCACCCAGCACACCGCCGAGCAGGCCACCGTCACCACCGAGCACGCCGCCGAGCAGGCCACCGTCGCCGCCGAGCACACCACCCAGCACGCCGCCGTTCAGCAGGTTCGCCACGCCGTCCGTGAGGTAGTCCACTTGCGTATCGACGGCATTCAGCACCGCGGTCGTCGTGCCCGCGCCGAGCACCTGGTCGGCCAGCGGGCTCAGCAGGCCGCCGACGCCGTCGGTCACCTGGCTCACCACGCCATCGACCGGGTCGAGCACGTTGGGGCTGTTCGAGTTGAAGGAGGTGCCGAGCACCGGGCCGAGCAGGCCGTCGACCGTGTCCGTCACGCTGTCCGTGAGGCCGACCACCGGCGCGAGCACGTCGCCCAGGCCCAGGTCGCCGAGAACGCCGTGGTTCAGGCCGTTGGCCACGCTGCCGACAATGCTGTCGACCGGGTCGAGCAGCGCCGCGCCGGTGCCCGGCGTGCCGCCGTTGCCGATGCCGCCCACCACGCCGCCGAGCACGCCACCCAGCAGGCCGTCGTTGCCCAGCACGCCACCGACCAGACCGTCGTCGCCCAGCAGGCCGCCAACCAGGCCGTCAGAGCCGAGCAGCCCGCCGCCGAGGCCGTCGGCGCCGAGCACGCCGCCCAGGCCGCCGTCGCCCAGCAGGCCGCCAAGGAGTCCGTCGTTGCCGAGCAGGCCGCCCACCGGGCCGTTGCCGCCCAGGAGGCCGCCAACCAGGCCGTTGTCGCCGACCACGCCGCCCAGGAGCCCGTCGTTGCCGAGCACGCCACCCAGCAGGCCGTCGTCGCCGAGCACACCGCCGAGCAGGCCGTCGCCGCCCAGGAGGCCGCCGACCGGGCCGTTGTCGCCGAGCAGGCCACCCAGCAGGCCGTCGTTGCTGAGCAGGCCGCCCAGCGCACCGTCGTCGCCCAGCAGGCCGCCGACCACGCCGTTGTCACCGAGCAGGCCGCCGACGGCACCGCCCAGCAGGCCGTTGTCGCCGCCGAGCAGGCCGCCGAGCGGGCTGTCGGTGATCAGGCCGGACACCACGCCGTGCTCGCCGAGCAGGCTGTCGACCAGGCCGCCGTGGCCCAGCAGCTGGCCGGTGAGGCCGTCGCTGCCCAGCAGGTTGGAGAGCGCGCCGTCCTCGCCGAGCAGGCCGCCGACGAGGCCGTCGTCACCGAGCAGGCCACCCACCGCGCTGCCATCACCGAGCAGGCCGCCCAGCAGGCCCTGTTCACCCAGCAGGCCGCCGGTGAGGCCGCCGACGGCGCCCGTGCTGCCGAGCAGGCCGCCCACGAGGCCGTCGCTGCCCAGCACGTTGCCGAGCAAACCGCCGACGGCGCCGTCGTCGCCCAGCAGGCCACCGACCAGGCCGTCCTGGCCGAGCAGGCCGCCGACCAGGCCCTGGTCGTCGAGCAGGCCGGACACGAGGCTGCCTTCGCCCAGCACGTTGCCGAGCACGTCGCCGATGACGCCGTCATCGCCCAGCAGCTGGCCGGTGACCGCGCCGAGGCCCAGGGCGCCGGTCAGGCCGGTCACGATGCCGTGGTCGCCGATGAGGTTCTCCAGGCCGTTGTGCACCGCGTCGGTCAGGTAGTCGACCTGCTGGTTCAGCGAGCCGAGGATCTGGTTGGTGGCGCCGGCACCCAGCAGGCCGTCGAGCGCCGGGCTCAGCGCGCCGCCCACCAGGTGAGTGACGTCGGCGACGGTGTTGTCGACCGGGTCGAACTCGTTGGGGTTGTTGGGCGTGAAGGTGCTGCCGAGCAGCGGGGACAGCACGTTGTCGACCACGTCGGTCACGCCGTCGATCGCGTTGGTCACGGGGGTGAGCGCACCGCCGAGGCCGAGCGCACCGCTCACGTCGTCGATGACATGGCCGATGAGGCCGTCGCCCGGGTCGAGGAGGTGGTCGCCATCGGCGTCGGCGTCTGCGTCCGCGTCTGCGTCCGCATCCGAGTCGGCATCGGCGTCCGAATCGGCGTCGGCGTCTGCGTCGGCATCCGAATCGGCGTCCGCGTCAGCGTCTGCATCGGAGTCGGCATCTGCGTCTGCATCCGAGTCGGAGTCGGCATCCGCGTCGGCATCCGAATCAGCGTCGGCGTCGGCGTCTGCATCCGAGTCGGCGTCAGCGTCTGCATCGGCATCCGAGTCGGCATCGGCATCGGCGTCCGCATCCGAGTCGGCATCCGCGTCCGCGTCGCCGTCGGCATCGGCATCCGCGTCGGCATCGGCGTCGGCGTCCGCATCGGAGTCGGGGGTGGTGGGCGTCGTCGGGGTCGTGGGGGTGTTCGGATCGCCGGAAGACACGAGCAGCGGGATGCCGGACGTGCCGCCGCCGCCGCCGCCGCCGAGCGCGGCACCCAGCGCCGCGGCACCCAGCGCGCCCAGCGCGAATTCGCCCAGGCCGATGCCGCTGCCGGCGGCGAGCTTCTTGGTCACGGCCAGCGCGGCCGCGTCGGCGTCGCTGTCGGGCGGGGTCACTTGGAGGTCGCCCGAGGCGACATCCACATTCACTTGTTCGAGGCCGCCCGGCAGCTTGGTCGAGCCGATGGTGGCGTCGGTGCCGCCGGTGAAGACGCCGGCCAGCGGCGCCTTGTTGGTGGCCGAGCCGGGGAACAGCACGTTGGCGTGGCCGTCCTGCGGCACGATCACGCGGTCACCGGCAATCAGGGTCTGATTGCCATCGACCGGAATGCGGACACCGTCGCGCATCACTGCGACGCCGGGCGTGGCATTCGATAATGTCCCGATGCTGGCCGGGCCGGCAGCAGCAGCGGGCGCCGCCGAACTCATCGCGCCGGGAGTACCGAGCGGAGTAACGGTGGCCTGGGCAATGACAACAGGAGCTGCGCCGTTGGCGGCGGCAAGTCCTTCGGACGAAACGGTCGATGCTTGTGGAGCGTTCATGGCAGCCTCTGTGACAAAAGATGCCTACTCAGGGGCAACTAGCGTGCCGCTTTGGGCCAGCGCCGTGCCAAGCTGCTTGCAGATGACGCAACCTGTTGATTTGTATGGATATTTTTCTTTTTGACGGCCTGCCGGCCATGTGTGGAAACAGCTCGTAAGCAGGCCATTTCGCGATTCGTTACGTTACGGCGTAACGCTTCGTCACCGGAACGCCGGACACATCGAGCCCCCGCAAAAGCGGTCTTTCGGCTGACGTTTTTCCCCTTTTTCGCCTTTCCTACCCTTCTCGCCTTATCTATATATGTTCAACCCCTCCCAGGAAGACGTGCGCCGCTTCTTCTGCGACGTGTACGCCAAGCACCGGCAGGGCTTGCCGATGGAAGCGCTCGAGACCATCGCCGCCGGCTGGATCGACCAGCACCCCGAATACCACGAGGACCTGGCCGACGCCGACGCGGCGGTCGCGCGGGTCTACGACGGGTCGAACGGGCGCGAGAACCCGTTCCTTCATCTGTCGATGCACCTGTCGATCAGCGAGCAATGCTCCATCGACCAGCCGCGCGGCATCCGCCAGGCCGTCGAGCTGCTGGCCGCGCGGCGCGGCTCGCTGCTGCATGCGCACCACGAGGCCATGGACTGCCTGGGCCAGATGATGTGGGAGAGCCAGCGCGCCGGCCGGCCGCCGGACGGCGAAGGCTACGTGGCCTGCGTGCAGCGCCGCGCGACAAAAGACTAACCCCCAGGCTGCGCGCACTTCGTGTCGCTTCGCCAACCCCCCTTGCAGGGGGCAACGCCAGCGGCCCGGCAAAGCCGGTTCCGCGGCGTTCCTGGCGAATACCGGCTAGCCGCCGCGCTTCGGTCGGGCCGCTGGCGGCACCGCGCCCTGCTCCCTGGCCGCCTCGCGCAGCAGCGCGGCCATCGCGGCGCGCAATGCCGAGGGCTCGGCATCGCTGCGCTGCAGCAAGCCGACCGGCTCCTCGGTGCCCGCCGTCTCGATGCGCAGCTGCACCAGCCGGCCGTCGGCCAGCTCGCCACGCGCCGCGCCCAGCGGCGTGATCCACACCGCATCGGACACCGCCACCAGCGCGCGCGCCACCGCCACGTCTAGCGTCTGCAGCGCATTGGTCGGCAGCACCAGGCCACGGGCCGACAGGAAGCTCTCGGTGTTGTGCCGCGGGCTCGTGCCTTCGCCGTACACCACCAGCGGATAGCCCAGCACCGCCTGCACCGACGCCGCCTTCAGCGCCAGCGGATGCCCCGCCCGCACCGCGAACACCAGCGGCTCGGTGTGCAGCAGCTCGAAGCTCAGGCCGCCCATCAGGCGCGGGTCGCTCATGCGGCCGACCACCAGGTCGAGCTCGCCGGCGCGCAGCTCGTCGAGCAGCACGCCGTTGGCGGCGCTCTTCACCATGATCTGCACCTGCGGCCAGCCGTCGCGCAACCGCGCCAGCGCAATCGGCAGCAGGGCCGGTGCCACGCTAGGCAGCGCGCCGATGCGCAGCCGCTCGATGCGCCCGCCCGCCGCCGGCGCCACCGCCTGCGCGCTGGCGTCGAGCGCCTCGAGCACGCGCAGCGCATGCGCCAGCAGTTGCTCGCCGGCGGCCGTGAGCCCCTGCACGCCGCGCCGGCCGGCCTTGCTGCGGTCGACCAGCCGCGTGCCGACGATGGCCTCGAGCTCGGACAGCGTCTTCGACACCGCCGGCTGGCTCAGCGCCAGCCGCTCGGCCGCGCGCGCGAGGTGCCGCTCCTGCGCCACGGCGACGAGGCAGCGCAGATGGCGCAGCTGCACGTTGCGCAAGAAGTCCTGGCGAAGATCGGCGGGGGTTTTCAATGCCTGTTGGTTATTGATAACGGAGCAATCTTCAATTTACATCATCGAACGGTGCTTCGAGAATCTGCGCTTCCGGATTCGTCCCACGACAGGAGACAACGTTCATGTTGACCAAGACCAAGGGCAGCTCGCCCATCCTCACCCCGCGCGACTGGGAAGCCCATCCCAGCTACGTGTACCCCGGCTACAAGTCCACCATGAAGCGCGGCCCGCAGAAGCCGCTGATTCCGCTGAAGGCCTCGCTCGGCGAGCTGCAGCAGCCGGTGTACGGCCACGACAGCATCGGCGAGTTCGACCACGACCTCACGCGCAACGCGCGCAAGAACGGCGAGCCGCTGGGCGAACGCATGATCCTCACGGGCCGCGTGCTCGACGACCGCCGCCGCCCGGTGGCCAACACGCTGGTCGAACTCTGGCAGGCCAACGCCTCGGGCCGCTACGTGCACAAGGTCGACCAGCACGACGCCCCGCTCGACCCCAACTTCCTGGGCGCGGGCCGTTGCCTGACCGACAGCGAAGGCCGCTACCGCTTCCTCACCATCAAGCCCGGCGCCTACCCCTGGGGCAACCATCCGAACGCCTGGCGTCCGCAGCACATCCACCTGTCGCTGTTCGGCCAGAGCTTCGCGAGCCGCCTGGTCACGCAGATGTACTTCCCCGGCGACCCGCTGCTGCAGTACGACCCCATGGTCACCGGCACGCCCGAGCGCTACCGCAACCGCCTGATCGCCGACTTCAGCCTCGACATCACCGAAGAAGGCTACGCACTGGGCTACCAGTTCGACATCGTGCTGCGCGGCGCGGACGAAACGCCTTTCGAAAATCGATGAGCCAGGAGACGCAAACCATGTTGATGACCGCACAGGAAGCCGACTTCGGCCAGACCCCCTCGCAGACCGTGGGCCCCTACTTCGCCTACGGCCTCACCGCCACGCAGTACGGCTACGACTTCGACCAGCCCTTCGACGCCGTGCTCGCGCTCGACAACGCCAGCGGCCAGCGCATCCGCCTCGAAGGCCGCGTGATCGACGGCGACGGCAACCCGATCAACGACGCGCTGGTCGAGATCAGCCAGCCCGACGGCGAAGGCCGCTATCCGCAGACGCCCGAAGAAGCACGCGCCATCGGCTTTCGCGCCTTCGGCCGCGTCGGCACCGGCACCACCGAGGGCAACCGCTTCGTGTTCCACACCGTGAAGCCCGGCGCCGAGTCGCCCGGCGAGGCACCGCACATCAACGTGATCGTGCTGATGCGCGGGCTGCTGCTGCATGCGTTCACGCGCGTGTACTTCAGCGATGAAGCCGAGGCCAACGCAAAGGACGCCGTGCTGCAGAGCGTGCCGGCCGAGCGCCGCCAGACGCTGATCGCGGAGCGCGTGGAGCAAGGCGGCGCGGTGACCTACCGCTTCGACATCCGCATGCAGGGCGCGGACGAGACGGCCTTCTTCGACATCTGATCTCAGGGAAATCCCGGACAAGAAAATGCCCGCTCGCAGCGGGCATTTCTGTTTTTGCAGCGGGGCTGCTTATTCGGCGCCGTGGTGGATGCGCGACTCGGGCACCGTCTTCAGTTCGCCGGGCAGCGAGCTGATGTAGCTGGCCAGCGTCTTGAGCTCGGCCGTGGTGAACTTCTTCTCTTCGACCTGCTGGCCCATCACCGCGTTGGAGCGGCCGAGGTGCGGGTTGTTCTTCACGCGGTAAGACTTGAGCGCGACGAACAGGTAGTCGGCATGCTGGCCGGCCAGCTTGGGCACGGTGCCGTCGTTGGGCGTGTTGAAGTTGGCGCCGTGGCACTTGGTGCAGCTGTTGTCGGCGTTGCGGGTGATGAGCGCCTCGACGTTGGCCGGCGTGGCCTTGGCCAGCGTGGCGGGCGGTGCGCCGCCGTCCTTCAGGCCGAGCTGGCTGTAGTAGGCAGCGAGGTCGGCGATGTCCTGCTCGGTGAGCGTGTCGGCAATGGCACGCATGGTGGGGTGCTTGCGGTCGCCGCCCTTGTACGCGGTGAGCGCTGCCGTGATGTAGGTGGCGCTCTGGCCGGCGATCATCGGCACCTTGTGGATCTCCGGGAAGCTGGCCTGGTAGCCGATGATGCCGTGGCAGCCCACGCACATGGCCACCTTCTTTGCTCCGTCCTGGGCCTTGCCAGTGACTTGTTGGGCTTCAGCCGAGACCGTCACGCAAGCGACAGCAAGGGCAAACATCGTGGTCAACAACTTGTTCATTTTGCGCGCACAATCTCGTGGAGAGTACAGTTTTTCGGATCAACATTCGATTATATGCAGGGGTCCCCTGGAACCCTGTGCAGGCCAACCCTGAGGCCGCACGACGCAGATCGAGTGTGTTCTTTTCTCCACCCCAGCCTCAGTCCCACTCATCTCACTCATGAAATTCCAGGGCTCAGACAATTACGTCGCCACGCAAGACCTGATGCTCGCGGTCAACGCGGCCATCACCCTCAAGCGCCCGCTGCTCGTCAAGGGCGAACCCGGCACCGGCAAGACCATGCTGGCCGAGGAAGTGGCCCAGTCGCTCGGCCTGCCGCTGCTGCAGTGGCACATCAAGTCGACCACCAAGGCGCAGCAGGGCCTGTATGAATACGACGCCGTGAGCCGCCTGCGCGACTCGCAGCTCAAGGACCTGGACGGCGGCGAGCGCGTCAGCGACATCAACAACTACATCATCAAGGGCGTGCTCTGGCAGGCCTTCACGGCCGACCAGCCGGTGGCGCTGCTCATCGACGAGATCGACAAGGCCGACATCGAATTCCCGAACGACCTGCTGCGCGAAATCGACCGCATGGAGTTCTACTGCTACGAGACGCGCGAGCTCATCCGCGCCAAGCACCGGCCCGTGGTGTTCATCACCTCGAACAACGAGAAGGAGCTGCCCGACGCCTTCCTGCGCCGCTGCTTCTTCCACTACATCAAGTTCCCCGACGCGGAGACGATGAAGCACATCGTCGCGGTGCACTTCCCCGGCCTCAAGCAGGAGCTGCTCACCGCCGCGATGAAGACCTTCTACGACGTGCGCAACCTGCCCGGCCTGAAGAAGAAGCCCTCCACCTCCGAGCTGCTCGACTGGCTCAAGCTGCTGGTGGCCGAGGACATTCCGCTCGAAGCACTGCAGAGCAAGGACGACAACGTCGCCGTGCCGCCGCTGGTGGGCGCGCTGCTCAAGAACGAACAGGACGTGACGCTCTTCGAGAAGCTCGTCTTCATGCAACGCAACAACCGCTGAACCCATGAGCGGCCAGAAACACTCCACCAGGCAGCTCATGAAGCTGGGCATCGCCCAGGCGGTGCTCTTCATGGTGGGCGCGATGCTCGGTCGCGGGCTCGGGCTGCTGCTCGGCCTCGACGCCTTCGGCAGCGGCGAATACAACAAGCGCGAGCTCTTCGGCATTGCGCTGATCGGCCTGGGCGGCGGTGCCGGTGCACAGGCCGCGCGCGTCTGGTACGTGCACAAGTACGGCGATCCGCGCGGCTGAAGACTCACGAAGAGAAAGTGCTGAAGATGGCGTTCGTCGAACCTGTCGCGCTGAAGGCACGCGGCCTCGCGCTGGTGCCGCTCTCGCTCGAACACGAAGAAGGCCTGCGCGCCGCGGCCGCCGACGGCGAGCTGTGGAAGCTGCGCGTCACCTCCGTGCCCGAGCCGCAGGACACCCGCGCCTACATCGAGACCGCGCTCAAGACCGCCGACCGCTTCGCCTTCGCGGTGACCGACGAGGCCACCGGCACCGTGCTCGGCAGCACCAGCTTCCACGACATCCTGCCAGCGGTGAAGCGCGTGGAGATCGGCTACACGTGGTACGCCGCGCGCTGCCAGCGCACCCACGTCAACACCACCTGCAAGCTGCTGATGCTCACGCATGCCTTCGATGCGCTGGGCTGCAACGTGGTGGGCTGGCGCACCGACAACTTCAACTTCGCGTCGCAGCGCGCCATCGAACGCCTGGGCGCCAAGAGAGACGGCGTGATCCGCGGCCACGCGATGCGCCGCGACGGCACCATCCGCGACACCGTCATGTACAGCCTGCGCGCGGGCGAATGGCCCGAGGTGAAGGCACAGCTGCTGTACCTGCTCGACAAGCCGCGCGGCTGACAGACAGACACACAAGGAGCGCCCCATGCTCATCGACTTCTTCTACACCCTGCGCTCGGCCAAGCTGCCGGTGTCGGTCAAGGAATACCTCACGCTGCTGGAGGCCCTGCAGGCCGACGTGGTGGGCCCGAACTCCGACGGCGCCTACGGCATCGACGATTTCTACTACCTCTCGCGCACCGCGCTGGTGAAGGACGAGAAGCACTACGACAAGTTCGACCGCGCCTTCGCCGCCTACTTCAAGGGCGTGGAGATGCTGACCGACTTCACCAAGGAAGTGCCGCTCGACTGGCTCAAGAAGACGCTGGAGCGCGAGTTCACGGCTGAAGAAAAAGCCAAGATCGAGAAGATGGGCTGGGACGAGCTCATGGAAACGCTCAAGAAGCGCTTCGAGGAGCAGAAGGAACGCCACGAGGGCGGCAGCAAGTGGATCGGCACCGGCGGCACCTCGCCCTTCGGCAACGGCGGCTACAACCCGCAGGGCATCCGCATCGGCGGCGCTGGCAAGAACAAGAGCGCGGTGAAGGTGTGGGACCAGCGCGCCTACAAGGACTACGACGACACGCAGGAGCTGGGCACGCGCAACATCAAGGTCGCGCTGCGCCGGCTGCGCAAGTTCGCGCGCGAGGGGCACGACGAAGAGCTGGACCTCGACGACACCATCCACTCCACCGCGGCCAACGCCGGCTTCCTCGACATCAAGATGCGGCCCGAGCGCCACAACAACGTCAAGGTGCTGCTGCTGATGGACGTGGGCGGCACCATGGACGAGCACATCCAGCGCGTGGAAGAGCTGTTCTCGGCCGTGAAGACCGAGTTCAAGCACCTGGAGTTCTTCTACTTCCACAACTGCGTGTACGACTTCATGTGGAAGAACAACAAGCGCCGCTTCTCCGAGAAGTTCGCGACCTGGGACATCCTGCGCAAGTACAACAAGGACTACAAGCTCATCTTCGTCGGCGACGCGACCATGAGCCCCTACGAGATCCTGCAGCCCGGCGGCAGCGTCGAATACAACAACGAGGAAGCCGGCGCCGAATGGATCCAGCGCCTCACGCACACCTTCCCCAAGTTCGCATGGATCAACCCCGAGCCGCAGGGCGTATGGCAGTACCGCCAGAGCATCGCGGTGATGCAGCAGCTCATGTCCAACCGCATGTATCCGCTGACCTTGCGCGGCCTCGAAGAAGCCATGCGCATGCTGTCGAAGTAAGTAGGACGAAGCCGGCGATCTGGCGGGGCCTTCAGGAACCGGCCGGGCTTGCTGTCAGAATCCGCCCATGGTCAGGGTGGTTCCAGTTTCCTCGCCGGCGTGGTGGCCGGCTTTGCTTTTTTCCGGCGTCCTGCTTCTGCAAGGCTGCAGCCTGCTGCCGAAGAAGGAGCCGTCCGAAGGCAAGCCCGTGGCCGGCCTCGTGCGCGGTGACAGCACCGCAAGTACCACCAAAGACGACAGGAACGCAGACGGCAAGAAGGACAAGGCGGACAAGCGCGACGCCTTCACCGTCGACGTGCGCGGCCCCGAGGCCGTGCGCGACTATCTCGCGCTGCACCTCGAAATCCAGCGCTACCGCGAGCTGGACGACCTGGGCGCCACCGAAATCTCCCGCCTCATGGTGGCCGCAGAGGCCAATGCCCGCGAGCTGCTGGGCACCCTCGGCTACTTCACGCCCACGCTGACGCTCGAACTCAACGAAACGCCCCAGGGCGCCAAGGCCCCGCGCGAGATCGTCATCAGCGTCTCGCCCGGCGAGATCACCAAGGTGAGCAACGTGCAGATCAGCTACGGCGGCCCGATTGCCGATGACGCCGCGGCCGAGGCCCAGCGCGACTCGATCCGCACCGGCTGGGCCCTGCGCGCCGGCCAGCCCTTCACCCAGGAGGCCTGGGACGCGGCCAAGACCACCGCGCTGCGCAGCCTCACGGCCAAGCGCTTTCCCACCGGCAACATCGAGATCAGCCGCGCCGAGATCGATGCCGACCGCCAGGAGGCGCGCCTGAGCGTCACCTACCAGTCAGGTCCGGCCTACAAGTTCGGTCCGCTGGTGCTGCGCGGCATCCAGCGCTACGACCCCGACGGCGCGCGCCGCATCGCCCGCCTGCCCAGCGGCCAGGACTACGACCAGCAGAAGCTGCTCGACGCCCAGCAGCGGCTGGCCAGCAGCGGCTACTACGACTCGGTGTTCCTCACGCTCGACACCGAGAGCGGCAACCCGCTGGCCGCGCCCGTCATTGCGCAGCTGCGCGAGGCGCCGTTGCAGAAGGTGGTGCTGGGCGTCGGGTTCACCACCGACAACGGCCCGCGCCTGTCGGTCGACCACATCCACAACCAGGTGCCGCTGCTAGGCTGGCGCGCGGTGTCGCGGCTGTCGGTCGACCGCGACATCAAGTCGCTGAGCACCGAGCTCAACGCCATTCCCGACGACCACGGCTGGCGCTGGTTCTCCGGTGCCGAGCTGAAAAGCGAGCAGTCGGGCAGCTACGTGGTCGACAGCGGACGCCTGCGCGGCGGGCGCAACAAGTCGAGCGACCACATCGACCGCAGCTACTTCCTGCAGTACGACTACGCGCAGAACCGCGGCACCAACGCGCCTCCGTCGGCCTCCGCCGTCACCGCCAACTGGGGCTGGACCGGGCGCTACTTCGACAACAACTCCGCGCCCACGCGCGGCTTCGGCCTTGCGCTGGAAGTGGCCGCGGGCTACACGCTCACGGGCGAGCAGACGCCCTTCACCCGCACCTACGCGCGCTGGCTCGGCGTGTTGCCGCTGGGCTCGAGCGACGACAAGGAAACCAACGCGCGCCGCAGCCGCCTGCAACTGCGGCTCGAAGGCGGCGCGGTGGCGGCCAAGGACAGCGCGCAGATCCCCTCCACGCTGATGTTCCTGACCGGCGGCGACACCACCGTGCGCGGCTACAGCTACAAGCAGATCGGCACCGTGCGCGCCGACGGCACCACCGTGGCCGGCCGCTACCTGGGCGTGGCGAGCGTCGAGTGGCAGCGCCCCTTCGTCTACAACAACAAGCTCACCGACTGGGAGAGCGTGATGTTCGTCGACGCCGGCGCCGTGGCCGACAAGCCCGCCGAGCTCAAGCCCAAGGTGGGCGTGGGCGTGGGCGCGCGCTGGCGCAGCCCGGTGGGGCCGGTGCAGGCCGACCTTGCCTACGGCGTGGACAGCAAGAAGTTCCGCCTGCACCTGCGCCTCGGCTTCACCTTCTGATTGCCCGTCGATGCAGACCGAAGCCAACCACACCGATCCCGCCGGCGCACCGACGCATACGCCCCCCGCCGCACGGCGCTCGCGCACGCGCCGCGCGCTGCGCGCATTCGCCTGGACCGTGCTCGGCCTGTTCGTGGCCGTGCTGCTGCTGGGTGCGGGCGCGTGGTGGTGGCTGGGCTCCAACAAGTCGCTGGCCTTCGCGCTCGCCCAGGCGGCGCAGCGCCTGCCCGCCGGGCAGACGCTGGAAAGCCGCGACGTCACCGGCTCGCTGCGCACCGGCGGCCACATCGGCTGGCTCAAGTACCAGAGCGAGAGCATCGCCGTCGAGGTGAACGACGCCACCATCGGCTGGCAGCTCGCGCCGCTGTTCCAGCGCAAGGTACAGCTGGGCGAGGTGCACGCGAAGCAGGTGCTGATCGAAAAGCGCGGCCCGCCGAGCGACAAGCCCGCGGAGCCGCTGCAGCAGCTGGCGCTGCCGGTCGATGTCGACGTGCCCTTTCGCATCGACGAAGTGCGCTGGGCCGGCCCGCCCGCGCTGCAGGCGCTCAACCTGTCGGGCAGCTACAGCTACAAGGCCGCCGAGCATGCGCTCGAAGTGAAGGGCGTGGACATTGCCGACGGCCACTACAGCGCGCGCGTCAAGCTGCAGGGCCCCGCGCCGATGGCGATCGACGCCTCGCTCAAAGGCCGCGTGAAGGCCCCGCTGGCCGAGGACCGCGACATCGACGTGCTGGCCGAAGCCACCGTCAAGGGCACGCTCGCAGGCACCGAAGCCCGCCTGCAGGTGGCCGCCGAGCTCAAGCCCGCCGAGGAAAACGCCGACGCCCCGATGGAAGCCAGGCTGCAGGCGCAGATCGCCCCTTGGCTGCCGCAGCCGGTGATCGACGCCAAGGCCGACCTGCGCAACGTGGACGCCTCCAGCCTGTGGCCCGGCGCGCCGCAGACCCGGCTCACCGGCACCGTCGAACTCACGCCCGACACCGACACCGGCCCGGCCGCATGGAAGGCATCGGCCGACATCCGCAACAGCGTGGCCGGCCCGTGGGACGAAGAAAAGCTCCCGGTCGAACAGGTGCAGGCCCACGTCGGCTTCGACGGCACCAGCTGGACCATTCCCGAAGCCACCGTGCGCGCGGGCGGCGGCCGCATCGACGCGGCCGGCAAGTGGAGCCCCGCGCCCGCCCCCTGGCAGGCCCAGGCCACCGTGCGCGGCGTGCGGCCCGGCGCGCTGTACAGCGAGCTTTCCGGCGCGCCGGTGAGCGGCACGATCAAGGCCGAGCAGAAGGAAAGCACCATCAGCTTCGACGCCGCGCTGCGCGCCGAAGGCGGCGCCGGCAGCAAGGCGCTGCCCGGCTTCGCGCTCGACCGCGCGCTGGCCCAGGGCCAGTGGAAAGACCAGGTGCTCGACCTGCGCACCCTGCGCATCGAAGCCCAGCGCGCCAGCCTCGACGGCAAGCTGCAGGTGCGCGTGGCCGACCAGGCCGGCAGCGGCAAGCTCAACCTCGTGCTGCCGGGCGGCAGCGCGCAGGTCGAAGGCCGCATCGCGCCCACCACCGGCGGCGGCGACATCAAGGCCAGCATCGACGATGCCGACGCCGTGCAGCGCTGGGTGCAGGGCCTGCCGGGGCTGTCGAACGTGTTCGCGAACGCCAGCGCCAAGGGCTCCGCCAGGCTCGATGCAAGCTGGCAGGGCGGCTGGCAGACCATCCAGCGCCGCCTGCAGAACGCGAACGCGCCGGCGCAGCGCGGCATCGCCGAGCCCACGCTCAAGGCCATGCTGGGCGTGCCCCGGCTCGACCTTCTCCTGCCGGCCTCGGCGCCCGGCGCCGCCGCCACCGCCGTGCAGCTGAACGGCCTGCGCGCCGAACTCGCGGGCAGCCTTGCGCAAGCCAGCCTCACGCTGCAGGGCGAAGCCACCACCGGCACCCAGAAATTCACCATCGACACCCGCGCCAGCGGCGGCCTCGCGGGCACCGACCAGTGGCGCGCCGCGCTCGCCAGCCTGCGCCTGCAGGCCCAGGACAGCGCCCGCCCCGGCGCCCCCTGGGTGCTGGAGCTGAGCCGCGAGGTGACGGCCACCATCCGCAGCACCAGCGGCAACGCCGCGCGCCTGGATGTCGAAGCCTCCGCCGCCGCGGCCACCCTGCGCGGCCCCGTTCCCGGCACCGTGCGCATCGACTGGCAGCCGCTGCGCTTCAGCCAGAGCGGCGCGGCGCCCAACCGCGTGTTCCGCGTGCAGTCCAAGGGCCAGCTGCAGGGCCTGCCCATGGCCTGGGCCGGCGCGCTCGGCGCCAACACCACGCTGGGCGAATACGGCATCAGCGGCGACCTGATGTTCGACGGCGACTGGGACATCGACGCCGGCGACACGCTGCGTGTCAAGGCCCGCATCGCGCGCCAGAGCGGCGACATCCGCGTGCAGGCCGGCGAGGCCGCGCTGGTCACGCGCATCGTGAGCACCGGCACGGGCACCGCCAGCGAACGCACCATGAACTCCGCCACCGCCCCCAACGGCGTCGAGGCCCCCAGCACCCCGGCCGGCCTGCGCCAGGCCGAGCTGCGGCTGGATGCCCAGGGCGACGCCGTGCGCGCCACCCTGGCGTGGGACAGCGAACGCGCCGGCAAGATCAACGCCGACATCGACACCCGCGTGCAGCAGCGCGCCGGCGGCTGGCAGTGGGCGCCCGACGCGCCGCTGGGCGGCACCATCAAGGCCAGCCTGCCCAACCTGGGCGTGTGGTCGATGCTCGCGCCGCCGGGCTGGCGCATTGCCGGCACGCTCGACGCCGCCGCCACCCTGTCGGGCAACCGCGCCGTGCCGCGCTGGAACGGCACGCTGGGCGCCGACAAGCTCGCGCTGCGCGCGCCCGTCGAAGGGCTGGACCTGCGCGACGGCCGGCTGCGCGCCTCGCTGAATGGCGAGCGCGTGGAAATCACCGAATTCACGCTCAAGGGCGGCGCCGGCAGCTCCGCGCGCATTGCCGGCCAGAGCGGCA
This sequence comes from Variovorax sp. PMC12, assembly GCF_003019815.1. Lineage (NCBI taxonomy): Bacteria > Pseudomonadati > Pseudomonadota > Betaproteobacteria > Burkholderiales > Comamonadaceae > Variovorax > Variovorax sp. PMC12. Next base: position 4,984,482 of record NZ_CP027773.1, on the reverse strand, counting down.
ACCGCAGCACCGCGGCCAGCGAGGCCCGCTCCGACGGCGGCACGCTGTCGGCCACCGGCGACCTCAGCTGGGGCCCGGCCAGCGGCACCGCATCGGGCGTGCGCATGGCCATGCAGGGCCAGTTGCGCGCGTTGCGCGTGCTGGTGCGCACCGACCGGCAGGTCACGCTCTCGGGCGACCTGCAGGCCAAGCTGGACAACGGCCAGTTCACCGTGCGCGGCAAGCTCAGGACCGACCGCGCCGTCATCATCCTGCCCGACGAAACCGCGCCCAGCCTGGGCAGCGACGTCGTCGTGCGCTCCGCCGCCAAGGACCGCGAGGCCGCCGAGGCGGCGAAACGCGAATCCGAGCGCGCCGACGCCCAGGCCGCGAAGCCGCAGACCGCCAAGCCGCCGGACATCGTCGTCAACTTCGACCTGGGCGACGACTTCGCGGTGCAGGGCCGCGGCATCACCACCCGCCTGGAAGGCGACCTGGAAATCCGCAGCACCCGGCTGAACGCCCCGCCGCGCATCACCGGCGAGGTGAAGACCGTGAAGGGCCAGTACCGCGCCTACGGCCAGCAGCTCGACGTGGAGACCGGCGTGGCCCGCTTCAACGGCCCCTTCGACAACCCCGCGCTGGACATCCTGGCCATTCGCCCGAACCTGTCGCAGCGTGCGGGCGTGCAGATCACCGGCACCGCGCAATCGCCGCGCGTGAAGCTGTATTCCGAGCCCGCCCTGTCGGACGCCGAAACCCTGTCATGGGTGATTCTGGGCCGCGCATCGGCCACCAGCGGCGGCGAATCGGCGCTGCTGCAGCAGGCCGCGCTGTCGCTGCTCGGCAAGATCGGCGGCAGCGGCTCCGGCGGCAGCCTGGCCAGCCGCTTCGGGCTGGACGAACTGGGCTTCAAGGGCCCGGGCAGCGGCGGCGACCTGCGCGAATCGGCGGTGACGCTGGGCAAGCGGCTTTCGAAAGACTTCTACATCACCTACGAGCGCAGCATCGGCGGGACCTTCGGCACGCTGTTCATCTTCTACGACCTGACCACCAGGCTCACGCTGCGGGGGCAGGCGGGGCAGACGAGCGGGCTGGATCTGATCTATACGGTGAAGTACGACTGACTGGCTGGGAATGGCGCTGCAAGCTGGTAAAGTGCGGGCCGCTGCCCTCCGTCTTCGTAGTTCAATGGATAGAACGGGGTCCTCCTAAGACTCAGATACAGGTTCGATTCCTGTCGAAGGCACCAAAGACCCGAATCACGGCGTCTCACCCAACCCAGAAACCCGCACCCCTCAAGGCGTTGCGGGTTTTTCTTTGCCCGCCGTCTCTCAGGAGACACGTTTGCTCGGCAGATGAAGGGCAAGCGGCTCGCACTCACGAATCGACGAGCCCGCCCGAGCTCAGTCAAGCACATTCACCCCATGGTCGCGCAAGCGCTGCGCAAGCGACTCCCAGCGCTCGGCTTCCCAATCGGCAAGGCATTGAGCGAGCTGTGCTTGCGAATGCACCTCTGCTGTGATCGTGATTTTCCGGGAGCGCAGCCATCCAGCCTTTTCGGTCCGCACGAAGTGCACCTGATCGTAGGGCGCTGCATCCATCGGCACATGACTCACGTACAACTCAGCCTTGGCGCTCGGAGCCTGGAAGACGATGGCTGGCAACGGCCCCTCCTGGGTTTCATGCCACGCCCCCATGACACTTCGCCAGTCAACCGATCTGACAAGCGCAATGGCTGCTTCAGCGTTGTCGACGCGGCCGATGTCAGCGGTATCAGTCGAAGGAAGGCCGAATTGGATGGTTGTGTAATGGAGCATGGATTCGGATTCGTAAGCGCCCAGCACGGTACTTTGCTGCCGGGCGAGATATCAGATCTGGCTTTGATCGTAAGGCCAGCCGATTCCAGACTTCCTCGCTCAGAACGGCCCGCCGAACCGGGTGGCGATCAACAAAGGTCAGCCCTTTGTGACGCGACATCGCCGAGTGTCACTTTCCCATCCGATCCGAGAACTACTGGGCACTTCCCGTTGCCTATGCGCCCCCATTCGTCTCTACAGTAAACGCCCTCGTCCCCCAACACCCCACCAAGTGGGCAAGGAGCGCATCCCCCTCAAGCACCCGAACGAATGAACCGCACCGCCTCGCAGCGGGTCATCGGCGCGCCGCCGCATCGATGCAAATGCGAGGTCTCAAAAGGCGACGGCCGGGATGCGTCAACACCCCGGCCGTCTGACCAAGTGAAGTGCCCAACTCTCAAAAAGGAAGCACCCCAAATGGCTACCCCAAATATAGCCCGCCCCTCCACGCCCCTGGCTCACGCAGAGGCCCCGCCAGACGCAGCAACGCTCCTGGAGGAAAAGAGCACGCAGCTCTATTCGCTGCTCTGCTACTGCCACGGCAACGGCCCGCCGCAGCAGGAAGACGCAGGACCGGAACATCGCGGCAACGTGTTCTGGCTCGCCTCCGAATTGGCGAGAGAAGTGATGAACCTGATCCAGGTCTGCATCCCGCGCGAGCGATAAGGGACAGGCAGCAGCGGCGATCCCAAAGCTAACATCGCCCGCACCGCAAGCACCCGCTTGTGTTCCCTGCCTTCGTTCCGCCATGTCCCTCACCCTGCAGTTCATCGCCGCCATCGCCCTGCTGGCCGCGCTTCACACCACCGTGATGGCCATGCTCGCCCGCTTGCTCGGCATCACGGTTCGCGAGGTGTCGCTGGGCTTCGGTCCGACTCTGCTGTCCATGGGCATCTTCCGCCTGCGCGCGCTGCCGTTCGGCGGCGCGGTCATGCTCAAGAACACGCTCACCGACACCAAGCCGCACGACGCCGCGCCCGATTGGGCCGACGACGCCTTCGACACCCAGCCGCGCGCGGTGCGCGTGCTGCTTCCGCTGTCGGGCATTGCAGCGCTCATCGCCGTGGCCTTCGTGTTGCGGCCCGACGCGGCATGGGGCAGCCTCGTCAACGGCTTTGCGCAGATCGCCACGGGCGCGCTCTCGCCGCTCTCCACCGCGCAGCATCTGCTCGGCGGCGCGACGAATGTGGGGTCGCTCGGCTTCGCATCGTTGCTCGGCATGCTCGCCGCGAAGTTCGCCGCGCTGAACCTGCTTCCGCTGCCGACGATGGGCGGCGGCCAGGCCTTGCTGGCGTTGCTCGACCCATGCCCGCACGATCAGCCGCGCTGGAAGGAGCTGCTGATGCAATGGTCCGCGTGGCTGGCGATCGCGCTGGGCGCGGCATGGATCGTGGCCATCGGCGTGTTCCTCGCACGCTGAAGCAAAGACGAAGAAAGCAAGGCCGCAAAGCCCTGCGGCCCCAACTGTTAATTCCCGGTAACACGGCACGGCTCCAATCGGGCGCGGGAACGTTCCCAGCCTTCTTCTTCATCGCAGCCCCGTGACTTCCGCCACCGACCCGCGCCCTCCCCGTCCCCTCAACATCCTCGGCCGCCGGCTGCTGGCCACTTTCAGCGTCGTGCTGCTGCTGACCCTTGCGGGCTCGGGCATCGGCATCTGGTCGCTGGCCAAGGTGACCGGCGCCACGCATGAAGCCATCCAGCAGAACGGCGTGTCCGAACGCCTGGTGGTCGACGCCTACCGGCTGCAGGCGATCAACGCCGAGCGCTACAAGGCGATGGCGCTGAGCTCCGAGCCCGAGGTCGGCGAGATCCTCGCGGCCGACATCCAGGCGACGGAAACGCAATACAACGCGCTGATGCAGCAGGTCGACCAGCGCCTGAAGTCCGAGCCCGACCGCGCATTGCTCGCGCAGATCGAAACCGCGGGCACCAGCTTCAAGGCGGCCGTGAAAGAGCTGATCGCGGCACGCGACTCGGGCCTGACCGAGCGCATCCGCAACGTCTATTCGCAGCGCTTCCAGCCGGGCTCGGCCGCGCTGCTGGCGGCGGTGTCCAGGCTCGCGCAGGCGCAGCGCGACGCCATGGATGCAGCCGACGCCCGCATCGACGGCCTGAGCGCGTCGGCGCGGCTGGCGCTGGTGGCGTTCTGCGCGGCGGCGTTGCTGGTGGGCGCGGTGCTGGCGCAGTGGCTGGTGCGCAGCATCAGCAGGCCGATCCGCGCGGCCGGCGAAACGGCCCAGCGCGTGGCCAGCCTCGACCTGCGGCAGGACATCGAGGGCCACGCACGCGACGAGGCCGGGCAGATGCTGCAGGCGCTGGGCGCGATGCAGGGCGCGCTGCGCGAACTGGTCGAGCGGGTGCGCGAATCGGTGCAGAACGTGCGCGTGGCGGCCGGCGACATGGCGCAGGGCAATTCGGAACTTTCGTCGCGCACGGAAGAAGCCGCGTCGAGCCTGCAGCAGACGGCTGCCGCGCTGGAGCTGGTGATGCGCAACGTGGCGCAGTCGAGCGAGGCCGCGGGCCGGGCCGAGCAGATGGCGGGCGCCGCGGCCACGGTAGCGGCGCAGGGCGGCGAGGTGGTGTCGCAGGTGGTCGGCACGATGCAGGACATTCACCGCGCCTCGCACAAGATGGCGGACATCATCGGCGTGATCGACGGCATCGCGTTCCAGACGAACATCCTCGCGCTCAACGCGGCGGTGGAAGCCGCGCGCGCCGGCGAATCGGGCCGGGGCTTCGCGGTGGTGGCGGCCGAGGTGCGGCAGCTGGCCACGCGCTCGGCGGCGGCGGCGCGCGAGATCAAGGGGCTGATCGAGAACTCGGTGCAGCGCATCGAGGCCGGCACGCAGCTGGCCGACAGCGCGGGGCAGACGATGGGCCGCATCATGGCGTCGATCCGGCAGGTGGCGGGCACGGTGAACGACATCACCGAGGCCACGCATGCGCAGACGCGCGACATCGGCCAGATCAACACCGCCGTCTCTCGGCTGGACCGCATGACGCAGCAGAACTCGGCGCTGGTGGAAGAGTCGGCCGCCGCGTCGCAAGGCCTGCGCGACCAGGCACGCAGCCTCGAGGCGCTGATCAGCCAGTTCGTGCTGCCGGGCGACGGCGAGGCCGCGCGGCAAGACGCGCAGTGGCTGCCGGCCCGGGGCAATACGCCGGCCCGCAAGGCGCGGCTCGCAGCAACGCCCAAGGACCGCCTGCTGCCGGCCTGAGCAGCCGCATCAGCGAATCAGGTCCATCGACGCGACCTGCGGCGTGACCTTGGCTTCTGTCGCGGTCAGCAGCTGCCCGTTCGATTCCTTCCAGCACATGAGATTGGTCAGGCCCGACCCCGCCGGGCCGGGCGCCTGGATCGACACCGCCTTCCATCCCTTGCATGCGCCGCCCACGGTGGTGGGCCGGTCGAGAAAAACGTATTCGGTGCCGGCGTCGATGCGCATCACGCCCACCACGCCGGGTGGAAACGGCTTGCGCGTCTGGGCGGATGCCGCGCACGCGGCGGCTGCCATGACGATGCCGATGAAGAAGATCCGCCCCATGCCTGCTGCTCCGGTGTTGTCGAGGCCGGATATTACTTTTGCGCTTCGGTCCGCTCACGCCACGGCTTGTGCGCCCCGTCGACCGACCGCACGCTGACGAACTGGCTGGCGCGCAGCTTCATGCGCTCCACGGCGGCGTCGAGCGAGGGCTGGGCCATGATCACGACCTCGCCATGCCGCAGGCCGTCCAGCGCGATCTCGGCCACGCCGGCGTAGCCGCCGCTCACGCCCTGCTTGAAGTGGAACGAACAGGACCAGCCGCCCTTCAGGTCGACGGAAATGGGATGTGAGGTCAAGGGCGCGCGCGCTCGAACACTGCCTGCCATCGTGCGAAGCGGGCATGTCCGTGGGTTGGAGTTTTTGTCGGCCCAGTGTCGCCATGGCACCGGCCGGGTCAATCCCATGAACGGGTTAACTGGCGCGCCGCCGTGCGCCGCGCGCTCAAGCCACCCGGTACTCTTCCACCACGAAGGCCGTGATCTCCGCCAGGAAGGTGAGCGCATGCGCCATCGTCACCCGACCCTGGGGCGATGCGAAGGCGGCGTTCAGCGTGTCGGTGTTCTCGAACCACAGCTCGACGATGCCGTCGATGGGCAGCTCCGGGTAGTCGCAGGGCGTGCCCTTCACGAACTCGCGCGCGGTCACCACGTTCTGGCGGTAGCCGCTCACGCCCGGCATGCGGCGCACATGCTCGGCATGAACCCGCCATTCGCGGCGGAAGTCTTCTTCGGATTGCGCAGCCGGCCGGCGCAGCAGCGAGATGCGCTTGAGCAGGCCATGGGGCTCGGGCGGCAGCGCGATCACTTCGGTCTGCGCGACGCTCACGATGTGCAGGCCGCCCAGAAAGCGCTCTTCGTCGGCGCGGATGGCAGCCGCCAGTTCGCCGTGGCCGAAGGCTTGCGACGCCTGCGCGGCCTCGTCGAAGCGCAGTTGCGAGAAGCCGTCGAAGTCCCACGGTCCGCGCGCGAAATCGATGCCGCGCTGCAGCCGGTCGACGACCAGGTTCTGCCGGTAGGCGCGCAGCGTGGGCAACTGCGCCACCAGCGGGCCGTGCCTGTCGCGCCAGTGGGTGCGGAAGGCTTCGTCGGTCCACGCGGGCTTCTTGCGGATCAGGCCCATGCGCAGGCTGGTGGTGGTGGTTGCAGCGGTGCTGGTCGGTTCGGTCATTGCGTGCCTGTCTTCTTGTCGCTGGATGCCGCCGCCGCTTCGGCCCGCGCGCGCGCCAGGCCCGGCGCGCGCTTGGCCAGCCACACGCCGTGGCGCACCGGCCAGCGTTCGTAGCCGGGGTCCGCGCCGAGCGCGGCGGCCGCGTGGTGCGGCCAATAGGGGTCGAACAACGCCTCGCGGCCCAGCGCGATCAGGTCGGCATCGCCGGCGGCGAGCACGGCCTCGGCCTGCTGCGCGTCGACGATCATGCCGACGGCTTGGGTGGGCACCTGCGCCTCGCGCCGGATGCGCGCCGAGAACGGCACCTGGAAACCGAGCCCGCGCGGCACCGGCAGCGCGCGCGTCTCTTCCGTGAGCCCGCCGGACGAACAGTCGATCACGTCGACGCCGCAGCGCTTGAGCTCGCGCGCGAGCACCACCGAGTCGTCCAGGCTCCAGCCGTCGAGCGTGCCGTCCACCGCCGACAGGCGGCAGAACAGCGGCTTGTGCGCAGGCCATGCGGCACGCACCCGCCGCGCGATTTCCAGCGCCAGCCACATGCGTTTGTCGCGGCTGCCGCCGAGCGCGTCGCCCCGGTGGTTGGCGTTGGGCGACAGAAAACTCGCCACGAGGTAGCCGTGCCCGAAGTGCAGCTCGACCACGTCGAAGCCCGCCTTGTCCGCGCGCACCGCCGCATCGACGAAGTGCTGCACGACCGAGGCGACGCCGTCCGCGTCCAGCGCGCGTGGCGCCGACCAGCCCGGACCCGCCGCGAGCGCGCTCGGGCCCAGGCGCTCCCAGGGTTCCTCGTCGGCGGCCATGCGCGCGTCATCCAGCGCCGCGCCCCCTTCCCACAGCGGCTGGCTGCCGGCCTTGCGCCCCGCGTGCGCCAGCTGCACGCCGATGGCACTGCCCTGCGCATGCACGAAGTCGACCACGGCCTTCAGCGGCGCGATCTGGCTGTCGTTCCACAGCCCGAGGTCGGCCGTGCCGATGCGCCCGCGCGGATCGACCGCGGTGCTTTCGGTAAGGATCAGCCCCGCACCGCCGAGCGCGAACTTGCCCAGGTGCACCATGTGCCACGGCGTGGCATGGCCACGGTCGGCGGCGTGCTGGCACATGGGCGAGATGACGACGCGGTTGGCCAGCGTGAGGCCGCGCAGTTGCAAAGGCTGGAACAGCAGGGGAAGAGAGTCGGACATGAATGGCAGGGATCAGGGCGCGACGGCCGTGGCGGCGGGCCGCGTACCCAGCCAGGTGCCGCTCATCACGGCGACGAAGCCGAGCAGGTGCCACCACGTGAGCGCTTCGCCCAGCAGCAGCGCCGCGAACGCGACGCCGAACACCGGCACCCAGTAAAGAAAGACGGCCGTGCGCGCCACGCCGATGACGGAGATCGCACGGTTCCAGATGAGGTTGCCCGCCGCGGTGGCGGCAATGCCGGAGAACAGCACCAGCGCCCACGGCCACGCGCCGGGAAACAGCTCGGCCGTGCCCAGCCGCGAACGCCCGAGCAGGGTGTGCAGCACCAGCATGGCGGTGCCGATCATGTAGATGACCCAGCTGATCGACAGCGGATCGATCTGCCGCGCGAGCCGCTGCACGCCCACGCCGCCGATCGCGAAGCTCACCACGCCCAGCGCCAGCATCAGGTCGCCGATGCCGGCACGCGACAGCCCCGCGCCCGGGTGGCTCAGCACCACGGCCGCCACCCCCGCGAAGCCCAGCGCCACGCCCAGCATGCGCCGGGGCGTGAGGCTTTCACGGAACACCAGCGCGGCCATCAGCGCCGAAACCAGCGGGCTCAGCGCCATGATGAGCGCGCCGTTGGTGGCGGTGGAGCGCAGCAGGCCCTGCGCGAACAGGATCTGGTTGGCATAGACCATGAGGAACGCGCACCCCGTCATGGCCGCGAGCTGCCGCGCGCCGAGCGCGGGCACGCCGCCCCGGCGCCACAGCACGATGGCCGACAGCGCCAGGCACGCCACCGCCATGCGCAGCGCGGCCAGCGGCAGCGACTCGAAGGACGTGGTGAGCGCCTTCACGGCGGACACGTTCACGCCCCACAGCACCATCGCCAGGAGCATCCAGCCCTGCACGGCGGCGGGTGTCGCGCCAGGTGGCGGTGTGGACTGTTTCATTTCAGATGTTCGAGGAGCAGTGCGCGCCCCGCGAAGCGTGGGCCTTTCGGGAGCGCCCGCGGAACCGGCTCTGCCGGGCCGCAGGGTGCGCCCCCGCGAGGGGGTGTCCGAGCCACACGAAGTGGGCGAGGCTGGGGGTGGTCAACCTTCCAGTTCGTTCCACATCTCGATGTCGCGCTCGGCGGTCCAGATGCGCGGGTGGACGTGACCGGTGGCTTCGTCATACGCGCGGGTCACGTCGAAGGGCATGCAGTGGTCGAAGATCACCCAGTGGCCGTAGGTCGGGCGCAGCGCGGCCACGGTTTCCTTGTAGATCGCGTTCAGCGTCTTGCCCTGGGCCACGCCGTTGTTGACCAGCGTGTACACGTCGGAGATGAAGGCGCGCGTGGAGGCGATGGCCTTGCGCACGTCGCTCGCGTTCTCCAGCGCGGCGCCGCGGCCGGGCACCAGCTTCTCGAAGCCGAAGCCCGCGAGGCGGTCGAGCGTGGTGGGCCAGTCGCGGAAGTAGCAGTCGCCGGCGTAGGCGGTGCTCTGGTATTCGACCAGGTCGCCGGCAAAGCAGATCTTCTGGTCTTCCAGGTAGGCGATGGTGTCGCCCTTGGTGTGGCCGCGGCCGACTTGCGCGATCTTCACTTCGAGCTTCTTGCCCAGCCACACGCTCATGGTGCCGTCGAAGGTCATGGTGGGCCAGGTCAGGCCCGCGGGCACGCTCTCGACATTGCGGAACAGGCGCGGAAAGCGGCCGATCTCGCTGGCCTTGTCCTGCTCGCCGCGCTCGACGATCAGGTCGTAGGTGTCGCGGCTGGCAATGATCTGCTCGGCGCCTTCCTTGAAGTAGGCCGACGCGCCCAGCACGCGCACCGCGTGGTAGTGGCTCAGCAGCACGTACTTGATGGGCAGCGGCGTCACTTCGCGGATGCGGCGGATCACGTCCTGCGCCATGGCCGGCGTGGCCTGGGTGTCGACCACCATCACGGCCTCGTCGCCGATGAAGATGCCGGTGTTGGGGTCGCCTTCGGCGGTGTAGGCGTAGGCGTTCTCCGAGAGGCGGGTGAACGAGACCTTCTTTTCTTCGAGGTCGGCCTGGCTGGCGAATTTCTTGGTGGTGGCGGTCATTGGAAGCGGTCCTTTGAAGTGAGCGGTGGCGTCAGTGCGTGCCGAGGTACGCGGACTTCACCTTGGGGTTGTCGAGCAGCTCGCGGCCGGAGCCTTCGAGCGTGATGCAGCCGGTTTCCAGCACATAGGCGCGGTCGGCCACGCCCAGCGCCTGCTTGGCCATCTGCTCCACCAGCAGGATGGTCAGGCCCGAACTGCGCAGCTGGCGGATGGCGTCGAAGATGTCCTTGATGATGAGCGGCGCGAGCCCCAGCGAGGGCTCGTCGAGCAGCAGCAGGCGCGGCTCGCTCATGAGCGCGCGGGCAATGGCCAGCATCTGCTGCTCGCCGCCCGACAGCGTGCCCGAAGGCTGGTGCTGGCGCTCCTTCAGCCGCGGGAAGCGCGCGAACTCGCGTTCGATGGCGCTCTCCACGAAGGCCTTGTCGTTGCGGCGCGAGTAGGCGCCGAGCATCAGGTTCTCGCGCACCGTCTGGTCGGGGAAAACGCCCCGGCCTTCGGGCGACAGCGCCACGCCCAGGCCCACGCGCTTGTGCGAAGGCACGTGGGTGCAGTCGTTGCCGTCGATCAGCACGCGGCCCTCGGCCACGGGCTCCAGCCCGACGATGCTCTTGAGCAGCGTGCTCTTGCCGGCGCCGTTGGCGCCGATGATGGTGACGACCTCGCCCGCGCGCACTTCCAGGCTCACGCCCTTGACGGCCTCGATGGCGCCGTACGAGACCTTCACCGATTCGATTTTCAGCATGATGGTTTCGGTCTTTCTGCTCAGGCGGGCATGGCCGTGGCCAGTGCCTCTTCTTCTTCGTCGTCCACGCCCAGGTAGGCCTCGACCACGCGCGGGTTGGCCTGCACCTCGGCGGGCTTGCCCTCGGCGATCTTGATGCCGTAGTCGAGCACGATCACGTGGTCGGAGATCGACATCACCAGGTCCATGTGGTGCTCCACCATCAGGATCGACACGCCGCATTTGCCGATGCGCAGCAGCAGTTCGCCGAGCTCGGCCGTCTCCTGCGGGTTCAGGCCGGCGGCGGGCTCGTCGAGCAGCAGCAGTTGCGGCTCGGTGGCCAGCGCGCGCGCCAGCTCCACGCGGCGCTGCAGGCCGTAGGGCAGGCTGCCGGCGGGCCAGTGCGCCAGGTGGCCGAGGCCGACCAGGTCGAGCAGCTGCAGCGCGCGTTCACGCGTCTCGCGCTCCTGCCTGCCGGCCGTGGGCCACGCCACCAGCGACGACAGGAAGCCGTTGCTCATGCGGCTGTGGCGGCCCAGCATGACGTTGTCGAGCACCGACAGGTCGGCGAACAGGCGCAGGTTCTGGAAGGTGCGGCCCATGCCCAGGCAGCAGATGGTGTGCGCCGGCTGGCCCACGATGTTCTGGCCCAGGAAGCGGATCACGCCCGCATCGGGTTCGATCACGCCGGTGAGCATGTTGATCATGGTGCTCTTGCCCGCGCCGTTGGGCCCGATCAGCGCATGGATGTGGCCGCGCTGCAGGCGGAACGACACGTCCTGCGCCGGCTTCACGCCGCCATAGGACTTGGTCACGCCCTGCACCACCAGCAGTTCGCCTTCGCCGCCGGGGCCGATCTGGCCGGGCACGCCTTTGCCGCCCGCGCCTTCGCCGCGATGGCGCGACTTCATGAACCACTTGTTGAACAGGCCCACCACGCCGCCCGGCATCACGTACAGCGCGAACAGCAGCAGGAAGCCGTAGAGGAAGTGCTGCGCCGAGGGCCAGCGCGCCAGCAGCGCGTCGGTCAGCGTGAGCAGCACCGCGCCCACCAGCGGGCCGTACATCGAGCCCGCGCCGCCGAACAGCACCAGCAGCAGGATGAAGATCGACAGGTGGAAGGTGATGAAGTCGGAGTTGATGTACTGGTTCTGCTGCGCCACCAGCGCGCCCGCGATGCCGCAGGTGACGGCCGCGACCACGAAGGCCATGACCTTGGCGCGGTACACGCGCACGCCCACCGAAGACGAGGCGATCTCGTCCGCCTGCAGCGACAGCAGCGCGCGGCCGAAGCGCCCGCCCAGCAGGTTGCGCAGCAGCAGGTGCAGCGCCGCGCACAGCACGATGCCGAGGATGACCCACTGCGTGGTGTCCAGCGGCGCGCCCTTCCAGGTGAGCGGACGGATGCCGTAGATGCCCTGCGCGCCGCCGAACACGTCGGTCCATTCGCCCACGAGCTTTTCCACCACGATGCCGAAGGCCAGCGTGACCATGGCCAGGTACGGCCCCTTCACGCGCAGCGAAGGCAGCGCGATGAGCACGCCGCACAGGCCGGAGATGACGGCGGCCAGCGCAAGCGCGAGCCACGGGTCCATGTCGGTGCGCGAAGTCAGCAGCGCCACGCCGTAGGCGCCGGCCGCGAACAGCCCGGCCTGGCCGAGCGATTTCTGTCCCGCGTAGCCCACCAGCACGTTCATGCCGGCGGCGCACAGGTAGTAGACGCACATCATGAAGGCGATGCGCAGGTAGTAGTCGTTGCCGGACATCGACACGATGCCGATCAGCACGGCCGCGAACGCGACCACGCCGGCGGGGTGGGCGAGGCGCTTCATACCTTCTCCACCGTCGAGCGGCCGAACAGGCCCGTGGGCCGGAAGGCCAGCACCAGGATGACGAGCGCGAACACCGCCACCTCACGCCACTGCGCCTGCCACAGGTTGACCATCGACTCGAGCACGCCGAGCAAAAAGCCGCCGATCACGCAGCCGCGCGGATTGCTCAGCCCGCCGATCATCGCGCCCGAGAAGCCCTTGAGCCCCACGGTCAGCCCCATGAAGAGCGATGCCTGCGCGATGGGCGCGAGCAGGAAGCCCGAGAGCCCCGCCAGCGCCGAGCTGACGACGAAGGCGCCGATCATCATCGCGTTGGTGTTGATGCCCATCAGGCTGGCCACGTTGCCGTTCTGCGCCACCGCGCGCATGGCCTTGCCGACCATGGTGCGGTTCATGACGCGGTCGAAGCCGAACATCACGACCACCGCCACGCCCAGCGTCAGCAGCTCCTGCGGGCGTACCCCCACGCCGAACATGCGGATCACGGTGTCGCCCACCGGCGCGGGCACCACCACGGGCTTGGGGCCCCAGATGGCCAGGCCCACGCTCTGCAGGATCACGCCGAAGCCCAGCGTGCTCATCACCCACGCCATGCCTGGGCGGCCCGCGAACGGACGCACGCCCAGCACGTAGAGCAGCCAGCCCAGCAGCCCCATCACGCCGAGCGCGGCCACCAGCGCGAAGAGCTGCGCGCCCGCGCCGGGAATGGCGTCGCCGAAGGTGGTGGAGTCGAAAGGCTTGCCCAGCACCAGGAACAGAGCGCTCATGCCGATGAACGCGCCGGCCGAGACGAACTCGCCGTGCGAGAAGTTCAGCGTCTTGGTCGTCGTGAACGTGATGCTGAATCCGAGCGCCACCAGCGCATAGGCACCGCCGACGGCGAGCCCGCTGATGAGCGCCTGCAGGAGCGCTACAACCATGGTCTGTGTCTCTTCTTGCTTCTTGCTTTGCTTACTGCTTGAAGTCGGCCGGCTTCAGGCCGTCGATCAGCGCGTCGCTGTAGGGCAGCAGCTTGCCGTCCTTCCAGCGGATCCACACCAGGTCCTTGGCGGTCAGGGCTTCGTGGTTGGTCTTGCTGAAGGGCTTGTCGTAGGTCTTGAGGACGCCCTGCACCGGCGTCTTCAGGTCTTCGAGCGCGGCACGCACGGCGGCGCCGTCGGTGCTGTTGGCCTGCTTCATGGCCTGGGCCAGCAGCTGCATCGAGTCATAGCCGTGCAGCGCGAAGGAGAACGAGCCCGGCGCCTTCAGCTTGCTGCCGATGCGGTCGAACAGCTTCTGCTGCGCGGGCGTGCGGGTCTCGCTCACGGTGCGCATGAAGATCGGCTTCTCGGCCAGCGCCTTGCCGGCCGCGTCGTAGAAGGTGATGTTGTCGGCGGCCCAGGAGGTGAGCGTCAGCGGGAAGTAGTTGATCTTCTCCATGCTGCGCACCAGCTGCGCGATGGGCGTGCCCTGCGCCCACACCACCACGGTGTCGACGTTGGCGGCCTTCATCTTGCTCAGCTGCGAGGTCATGTCGGTGTCGCCGACGCCGAAGCGCTCGGTGGCCGCGATCTTGATGTCCTGCAGCTTGGCGATTTCTTCCATGTCCTTCAGGCCGCCCTGGCCGTAGCCGGTGGTCTCGGCCATGAGGCCCACCACCTTGGAGCCGGCGGCGTTCTTCTTCACGTAGGCCATGAGCGCGGCCACCTGTTCGCGGTCGACCATCGAGACGCGGAACATGTAGTTGTCGGCGCCGGGGCTCATGGGCTTGGTGATGTCGGTGCCCGAACCCACGTTGCCCAGCACCGGAATCTTCTTCTGGTTGGCGATGTGCTTCCACGCCATCGCGTTGCCCGAGTTGGTGGGGCCGAACACGGCGACCACCTTCTCGTTGTCGATCAGGTCGCTCATGTTCTGGATCGACTTGGGCGGAGCCGACACGTCGTCGCGCGTGACCAGCGCCAGCTTCTTGCCCAGCACGCCGCCGGCGGCGTTGATGTCGGCAATGGCCGCTTCCATGCCCAGCACCGCGGCCTGGCCGCTCTGCGCCGAGGGCGATGCCGACAGGTCGCCGTTGTAGCCCAGCTTGATGTCTTGCGCCGACGCACCGGCGGTGAAGGCGGCGAACGCAGCCGCGGCGAGCAGGGTCTTGTACAGACGAAGGGTTTTCATTTTTTGTCTCCTGATGGATTGACGGACGGGGAAGCGAAGGGAAAGCGCAGGCGGCTCAGACGGCAAGGAAGCCGCCGTCCACCGGCAGCACGATGCCGGTGACGTAGCGCGACATGTCGCTGGCCAGGAAGATCACCGGGCCGACGAGGTCTTCGGTCTGGCCGACGCGGCCCATGGGGATGCGCGTCATGAACGATTCGAGGCGGCCCGGGTTGTCGCGCGTGGCGGCGGTCATGGGCGTTTCGATGACGCCGGGCGCGAGCGCGTTGACGCGCACGCCGGCCGGCGCCAGCTCTTGCGCGAGCGACTGCGTCAGCATCTTGATGGCGCCCTTGGACGGTGAGTAGCCCAGGCTCGCGCCCTGCCCCGCATAGGCGGCGATGGAGGCGATGTTGATGATCGAGCCCTTCGTCTGCTTGAGCACCGGAATGAAGGCCAGCGTGGTGTTGAAGGTGCCGTGCACGTTCACGTCGATGGTCTTCTTCCAGTTGGCGGCGGCGTTCGGGCTCGCGGTGGTCTCGCGGATGATGATGCCGGCGTTGTTCACCAGCAGGTCGACGTTGCCGATCTCCTTGCCCACGCGCTCGGCGAGCGCATGGCAGGCCTCGGGCACGGTCACGTCGAGCACGAAGGACCAGGCTTCGCCGCCTTTGTTGCGCACCAGCTGCGCGGTCTCGCGCACGGTGGCTTCGTTCATGTCGGTCACGACCACGCGCGCGCCGGCCTGCGCCAGGCCGAGCGCGAGCGCGCGGCCGTTGCCCTGCCCCGCGCCGGTGACGAGGGCGAGGCGGCCTTCGAGCAGGCGCGGCGCGACGTTGGAGGGAAAGGCCATCGGTGTCTCCTTCTATGTATGTACGGAATGCGGATGCTTCGATTGCGGGAGGGCTCAGGCCTTGCGGCTCACGGGCACGGCTTCGCGCTGCTCCACCTTCAGCTGCACCGCCGCGGCGGCCTCGGCCTGCGCGAGCTGCAGGCCCGCCACGTAGCCGAAGGTCAGCGCCGGGCCGAGCGTGATGCCCGCGCCGGGGTAGTTGCCGCCCATCACGCTGGCCGCGTCGTTGCCGACGGCGTAGAGGCCCTTGATCGGCTGGCGGTTGGCGTCGAGCACGCGGGTCTTCTCGTCGGTGACGAGGCCGGCGAAGGTGCCGATGTCGCCGACCACCAGCCTGATGGCGTAGTACGGGCCGTTCTCCAGCGGCGCGACGCACGGGTTGGGCGTGACGTTGGCGTCGCCCTGGTAGCGGTTGTAGGCCTTGCTGCCCTTGCCGAAGGCGGGGTCGTCGCCGGTGCGCGCGCCCTTGTTGAACTCCTGCACGGTGGCTTCGAGCGTGGCCGGCGCAATGCCGATTTCCCTGGCCAGTTCGCCGACGGTGGCGCCGCGCTTGAGGTAGCCGCTCTTCAGGTGGCGGCCGATGGGCAGCGGCGCCGGCGCGACGCAGCCCAGGCCGTAGTTGCGCAGCGCCTTGTGGTCGCACAGCAGCCAGGCCGTGACTTCGGGTTCGCCGTCGCTTTCGCAGGCCTTGACCATCGCCTGCACGAAGTCGTGGTACGAGTTGCCTTCGTTGGCGAAGCGCCTGCCCTTGGGCGTGACCGCGATCACGCCGGGCTTTGCGCGGTCGATGAAGTGCGGCATCACGCCCTTGGTGCCGTCGGGGCGGGTGGTGACCGAAGCCGGCACCCACGCGGCGGCATGCGGAATGGTGCCGTCGACGCGGCCGCCCACGGCTTCGGCCAGGCGCAGGCCGTCGCCGGTGTTGGTGGAAGGCGAAGGCGAGTAGTGCTCCTTGCCGGTCGGTGCGTGCGGGAACAGCTGCTTGCGGCGCTCCACGTCGTACGGGAAGCCGCCGCAGGCCAGCACCACGCCGCGCTTGGCGACCACGCGCACGCTCTTGCCTTCGTGCTGCACCACGGCACCGGAGACGCCGTCGTACTCGACCACCAGCTTCTTCACCGGCGAAGAAAGCCACACGGGAATGTCCAGGTCCATCGCGGCCTTGGCGAGGCGGCCGGCCAGCGCGTTGCCGTTGGTCAGCGTCATGCCGCGGCCGTGGCCCAGCACGTCGAGGAAGTGGCGGGTCAGCCGCTTGGTCACGTACCAGAACGAGGTGGGCGACTTGAACGCCCGCATGAAGTGTTTGATCTCGGGGCCCGAGCCCAACATCATTCCGAACACGGTCAGCTCGGGCAGCGGCGGCGCCAGCAGCTTGACGCGCTTGCCCAGCTCGCGGCCGTCGAACGGGCGCGTGACCATCGAGCGGCCGCCCTGCTGGCCGCCGGGCGCTTCGGCGTGGTAGTCGGGGAACACGGGCGGCATGTCGAACTGCACGCAGGTGTTGCGCGTGAAGAAGTCGATGGCCTTGGGGCCCATGTCGAGGAAGGCACCGACGCGCGCCGCATCGAAGTGCGTGGTGGTCTCGTGCTTCATGTAGGTGAGCGCGGCGCCCTCGGGCTCGTGGATGCCCTGCTCCGTGGCCAGGCGCGTGCCCGGAATCCAAAGCCAGCCGCCCGAGCGCGCGGTGGTGCCGCCGAAGCGCGGCTCCTTGTCGACCACCAGCACCTTCAACCCCTGCGAAGCCGCCGTGATGGCGGTGGACATGCCCGAGGCGCCGCTGCCGACGACCAGCACGTCGCATTCAAAAGTGTTCTGTTCCATCTCTGCCTGTTTCGCCTGTTTGTGTACGACTTAAGTTGCGGCGGAGTTTAGGCAGCGTTATTGATATGGTCAAGTCGTTTAGTTACTATCAGATGATCAGTCATCATCGATTGTCTGTGACAATATCAGTAGAAACCCTGATGGATATACTCGCCCCCACCCTCATTCCCCACGCCGGGCGCCCTATGGAAAAGCCAAGACGTGGCATTCAGTCAGTCGAAATCGGAACGCAGCTGCTCGTGGCGCTGGGTCGGCACGTCGCGCCGATGGCGCTGCGCGACCTGGGCAAGGCCGCGGGCGTGCCCGTGGGCAAGGCACATCCCTACCTCGTCAGTTTTCTGAAGGTCGGCTTCGTCGTTCAGGACGGCGCGGGCCGCTACGAACTGGGGCCGCTGGCCCTGCAGCTGGGTCTTGCCAAGCTGCAGCGGCTCGACCCGATCAAGGAGGCGTCGCCGCTCATCGAGGCGCTGGCCTCGGAAACCGAACAGAGCATCGCGGTGGCCGTATGGGGCAATTTCGGGCCGACCGTCGTGCGGCTGGAGGAACCCATCCACCCGCTGCACGTGAACCTGCGCACCGGCACCGTCATGTCGCTGGCCTACACGGCCACGGGGCGGCTGTTCGCGGCCTACCTGCCGCCCAAGGTGGTCGAGAAGATGATGCTCGAAGACCTGGCGCGCACCCGCCCGGCCGACGGCCGCGGCTCCACCACCGAACTGTCGCACTCGCAGATCGAGGCGCTGTTGGTCGAAACCCGCCTGCACGGCATGTCGCGCACGCTGGGCCAGCCGATTCCCGGCATCGACGCTTTCTGTGCGCCGGTGTTCGACTCGACCAACAACCTGGTGCTGGGCATCACGGCCATGGGCCCGGAAGCCACCTTCGACAGCGACTGGAACGGCCGCGTGGCCGTGCCGCTGAAAGCCTGCGCGCTCGAAATCTCGCGCAGGCTCGGCTTCGTGCCGATCGACGAGGCCAGCTGAAGTTAACCTCGCGTTAACTACCAATGATCAACTTTTAGCGCCAATTCTTCGCAATTGGTAGCGTGAGTGTGACTTTCTGCAGCCGCGAATCGAACGCGGCCGTTCGAAGTCTTCTTTAATCGGAGTCGTTCATCCATCAACGAATCCGCCAACACACACACACTCATGAGGTTCGGAACCCGCCGCAACCTGGTCGCCCCGCCCGACGACCGCTGCTATCCCATGCACGGCACGGCCGCCTGCGTGATGGCGCTGACGCAGAGCGGCGCCTCGGCATCGGAGCTCTTGCATGGCACCGGAATCGACGAAAGCGAGCTGATGTCGCATTCGAGGAAGGTCTCTTATGCGCAGATGCAGACCATTCTTCGCAATGCGGTGGCGCTGTCGCCGGGACCCGAAGCGCCGTTCGAGGCGGGCCGGCGCGTCAGCCTGGCTTCGCTGGGCGTATGGGGCATGGGCATGAGCAGCGCGCGCACCTACCGGGAACTGGCCGAGTTCGTGGTCAGGTACCAGTGGGTGCTGGGCCCGATGGTCGCCTTCGAGTTGCACGAGGCCGGCGGCAGCGCCTGGTGGACCTACACCCCGCTGCTGGTCTCGAACCCGCACAGCACCGAATACCAGATGAGCATGGAGTTCGCCCTGTGCATGGGCTACCGGATGTCCGAGATCGCCTTCGGCCCCGGCTTCAGGGCGCTCGCGATATCGCTGCGCTACGACGCGCCCGCCCATGCCTCGCTGTACGAGCATTTCTTCGGCTGCCCGGTGCACTTCGGCCAGCCGCACGACGGCTTCCATTTCGATCCGGCCCTGCTCGAGCACAGGTTGCCGCACGCCAATGCGGTCAGCATGGCGATGGTGCGCGCCGGCTGCGAAGTGCTGCTGAAGAAACTCTCCTTGCGGGGCAGCATCGAGGCGCGCGTGCGCGAACTGCTTGCGGCACAGCACGCGGAAAAGCCCGCGCCGGACATCGACGACATCGCGGGCGAGCTGCAGATGAATCCGCGCACCTTGCGGCGCAGGCTGCAGGAAGCCGGCACGTCCTTTCGCGGACTTCGCTCGAACGTGCTGAAGGACCAGGCCATTGCCTACCTGCGCGACACCGACCTGACGCAGGAAGAAATCGCGGCGCGGCTGGGCTTCAGCGACGGGTCCAACTTCCGCCATGCCTTCAGGCGCTGGACCAGCCGGCAGCCCGGCGACTTCAGGCCCAAGCGGGCAGCAGGCGCGCCGCCGGACGACGACCCCGAGCATCTGTAGGCACTCGCCCACGCACTTGTCTAGCTTTCTCCCGCATGTGCCCGCCGCCGCCGCGGCGAACCTTCAGGCTTACTTAGTTGGCTTTGGAGACCTGAACAATGAAAAGCATCATCCTCTGGCTTTGCGGCGTGCCGCTGGTCGTGATCATCGGCCTGAAGATCTTCGGCATCCTCTGACCCTCCAAGGAAACTTCCCACATTACCGGTTGCTCGAGAGAAAGTTCCTCCTCGCGGCGCATCCGCGCCGTTAAGCGCTCCTTCGGGAGCGCTTTTTTTGGGCCATGCCCGGCGAATCAGTGGGTTTCGCGGCGCAGCTGCTGCACGTCTTCGTGCAGCGACACGGCCCATTCGCGGCGGTCGCGGCCGTGCGACGGCTGCGGCTCGCCGTAGCGCACGATGGCCAGCAGCGGCGGCGCGCGCAGCGTGTTCCACAGCGATGCAAGCAGGTTGTCGTCGCCGATGTAGCGCGGCGCCTGGCTGGTCTCGCCGGTGGCGGCATCGGCAAAGCGCAGCGCGGCCGGCAGCACCGGCGCGCCCGCTGAAATGGCCGCCTGCAGCAGGTTGGCATGGAACGGCAGCAGGCCGCGCCCGTCGCTGGTGGTGCCTTCGGGGAACACGCCGATCAGGTCGCCACCGCGCAGCGCCTCGGTCATGTGGTGCACCACGCGCAGCGCATCGCGGCGGCGCTCACGCTCGATGTAGAGAGTGCCGGAGCCAGTGGAAAGCGTACCGATCAGCGGCCAGTGCTTGACGTCGGACTTCGACACGAAGCGCACGTGGCGCGCGGCATGCAGGCAGGTGATGTCGAGCCACGACAGGTGATTGCAGATGAGCAGCACAGGCCCCTCGGCCGGCGGCGTGCCCTGCACCTTGAGCGTGATGCCCATGATCTGCAGCATGCGCCGTGACCACGCCTGCACGCGCGCATTGCGCTCTTCCTGCGGAAGACTTGGGAACTTGTGGCGAATGGTCCACCAGCCCGCCAGCGCGTGCGCCACCGCGTGCAGCAGGCGCGCGCAGGCCTTCAGGGAATGAAGCATAGGGCGTGCGTCCTCTCAGCTTTCAATGCGTGATCGCGGAACACCGCGGAACCGGCTTTGCCGGGCCGCCGGTGTTGCCCCCTGCAAGGGGGTTGGCGTAGCGACACGAAGTGCGCGAAGACTGGGGGTGAGCTTCATTTCTAGCCGTGGACTACGCGGCCCGCCACCAGCGTGTGGCGCGCGCGGCCCTGCATCGGATAGCCGGAGAACGGCGTGTGCTTGCCCTGGCTCTTGAGCGCGTCGGGCCGCACCTGCCACTCGAGCGCCGGGTCGACAATGCACAGGTCGGCCACGCCGCCCTCCACGATGCGGCCGATGCCGGTGTCCGCGTCGGCCGCGGCCAGCAGGCGGGCGGGCGCCGAGGTCACGACCTCGATGGCGCGCGCAATGCCGGCACCGCTGCGCTCGCTCCACAGCAGCGCGAGCGGCAGCAGCAGCTCGAGCCCGGTCGCGCCCGCTTCGGCTTCGGCGAACGGCAGCGTCTTGGCGTCGGCCTCGACCGGCGTGTGGTCGGACACCAGCGCGTCGATGGTGCCGTCGGCCAGCGCGGCCGAGAGCGCATCGCGGTCGCCCTGCTGGCGCAGCGGCGGGTTCAGGCGGGCGCGGCTGTCGAAGTAGCCGATGTCGGTGTCGGCCAGGTGCAGCGAGTTGATGCTCACGTCGCAGGTCAGCGGCAGCCCCTGCGCCTTAGCCTCGCGCACCAGCGCCACGCCGCGCGCGCTGGAAATGCGGCACAGGTGCACCCGGGCGCCGGTGGCCTTCATCAGCTCGACGATGGTGAAGATGGCGATGGTCTCGGCCGACACCGGCACGCCGCCCAGGCCCAGCCGCGTTGCCAGCGGGCCGCTGGCGGCGACGCCCTTGCCCAGGTCGCGGTCCTGCGGGCGCAGCCACACGGTATAGCCGAAGGTGCTGGCGTACGACAGCGCGCGCTGCAGCACCTGCGTGTCGGCCAGCGGCACGTCGGCCTGGCCGAAGCCGATGCAGCCGGCCTCGGTGAGCTCGGCCATCTCGGTCAGCACGCCGCCGGCCAGGTTGCGCGTGAGCGCGCCCAGCGGGAACAGGCGGGCGCCCTGCAGCTTCTCGGCGCGGAACTTGAGCATCTCGACCAGGCCGGGCTCGTCGAGCACCGGGTCGGTGTCGGGCGGGCACACGAGGCTGGTCACGCCGCCGGCGATGGCCGCGGCCATTTCGCTTTCGAGCATGCCTTCGTGCTCGTAGCCGGGCTCGCGCAGGCGTGCGGCCAGGTCGACGAGGCCGGGCGCGACGATGCAACCCGCGGCGTCGATGGTGCGATCGGCCTTGAAGCCGGCGGGAACGCCGGCGCCGATGCCGGCAATCTTTCCGTCGGCGATGGCGATGTCGGCTTTTTTGTCAGTGCGCGATGCGGGGTCGACGACGCGGCCGTTGGTGATGAGGATGTTCATGCGTCTGTGCTTCCGGTGACAGTCATGGCCTTTTCGGGAAACACCGTGGAGCCGGCTTTGCCGGGCCACTGGTGTTGCCCCCGGCAGGGGGTTGGCGAAGCGACACGAAGTGCGCGAAGACTGGGGGCGAGCAACATGTCTATGCTTCGTTGCCTGCGACGATGCTCATGACGGCCATGCGGACCGCGATGCCGAAAGTGACCTGCGGAAGGATCACGCTCTGCTTGCCGTCGACGACGGCGGAGTCGATCTCCACGCCGCGGTTGATCGGCCCCGGGTGCATCACGATGGCGTCGGGCTTCGCCAGTTGCAGCTTCTCCGGCGTGAGGCCGAAGGTCTTGAAGAACTCCTGCGACGACGGCAGCAGCGCGC
This sequence comes from Variovorax sp. PMC12, assembly GCF_003019815.1. Lineage (NCBI taxonomy): Bacteria > Pseudomonadati > Pseudomonadota > Betaproteobacteria > Burkholderiales > Comamonadaceae > Variovorax > Variovorax sp. PMC12. Next base: position 4,962,258 of record NZ_CP027773.1, on the reverse strand, counting down.
CGCTCATGCGCTCGTTCTGCAGGCGCAGCATGATGACCACGTCGCAGTCCCTGATGCCTTCTTCGAGCGTGTGGAACACGCGCACGCCCATGCCGGCCATGTCGGCGGGCACCAGCGTCTTGGGGCCGACCACGCGCACCTCGGCGCAGCCGAGCGTGGTGAGCGCGTGGATGTCGGAGCGCGCCACGCGCGAATGCAGCACGTCGCCGACGATCGCGACCGTGAGGTTCGAGAAGTCTTTCTTGTAGTGGCGGATCGTGTACATGTCGAGCAGCCCCTGCGTCGGGTGCGCGTGGCGGCCGTCGCCGGCGTTCACCACGTGCACGTGCGGCGCGACGTGCTGCGCGATCAGGTACGGCGCGCCCGACTCGCTGTGGCGCACCACGAACAGGTCGGCCGCCATCGCGCTCAGGTTGGCGATGGTGTCGAGCAGCGACTCGCCTTTGGTGGCCGAGGAGCGCGCGATGTCGAGGTTGATGACGTCGGCCGACAGGCGCTTGGCCGCGATCTCGAAGGTGGTGCGGGTGCGCGTGCTGTTCTCGAAGAACAGGTTGAACACGCTCTTGCCGCGCAGCAGCGGCACCTTCTTCACCTCGCGGTCGCTCACGCTGGTGAAGTTGGCGGCGGTGTCGAGGATGTGCGTGACGATGTCCTTGGGCAGGCCCTCGATCGACAGCAGGTGGATCAGCTCGCCGTGCTTGTTGAGCTGGGGGTTTCGCTTGTAGAGCATTACTTGCTTTCCTCCACCTTGAGGCTGAATGCGCCGCTGTCGGCCCGCGCCAGTGCCACCAGCTGGGTGGCCGGCAGGGTGAGCGTGGTGGCGGCAAAGTCCGCGGCCACCGGCAGCTCGCGCCCGCCGCGGTCGACCAGCACCGCGAGCCGCACGCAGGCCGGGCGGCCGAAGTCGAACAGCTCGTTGAGCACCGCGCGGATGGTGCGGCCGGTGTAGAGCACGTCGTCGAGCAGCAGCACGTCGGTGCCGTTCACGTCGAAGGGCAGCGCCGTCTGCGCGCTGGCCGACAGGCCGCGCCGGGCGAAGTCGTCGCGGTGCATGGCCGACGAGATGACGCCCGGCGCGCCGGGCAGGCCCAGGTCTTTCTGCAGCCGCTCGACCAGCCAGGCGCCGCCGGAAGTGATGCCGACCAGCCTGGTTTCAGGGCGCATCAGCGTCTTTACGCCGGCAAGCAGCGTCTTGTAAAGCGCTTCGGCATCGGGAATTGAACTCACGTGAGACTCCTCAGGAATTGCTCCAGGATGATGCAGGCGGAGGCGGCATCGGCATCGCGGGCGCCTGACGACAGGGCCTCCGTGGTGCTGTAGCGCTCGTCGACCTCGAACACCTGGAGATTGAAACGGCCCCGCAGCTGCCGCGCGAACTTCTGCGCGCGGCGCGTGTTCTCGTGCGGGGCGCCGTCGGGGTGATAGGGAACGCCGACCACCAGCGCGTCGGGCTGCCATTCCTTGATGCGCGCCTCGACCTGCGCGAAGCGGGCGTCGGCACCCTCGGCCTTGATGGTCGCCTGAGGGGTGGCGGTGCCCAGCAGCCGGTTGCCGCTGGCCACGCCGGTGCGCTTCAGGCCGTAGTCGAAAGCCAGGAAGGTCTGGAAATGGGCGGGAACGGCGGCAGGGGCGGCAGGGGTGGCAGGGACGGAAGAAGCGGGAGCGCCGGGAGCGGGAGCGTCTGGCATGACGGCGTTCAGGCGTGTCCGGCCAGCGGGGAAAGCTTCCAGGCCTCCAGGCCCAGCAGCAGCAGCGCCTTGTCGTAGCGCTGGTCGACCGGCGTGTCGAAGATCACGGCCGGGTCTGCGCCGACGGTGAGCCAGCTGTTTTCGGCCAGTTCCGACTCGAGCTGGCCCTCGCCCCAGGCCGAATAGCCCAGCGAGACCAGCACCTTGCGCGGGCCGGCGCCGGTGGCCAGGGCCTCCAGCACGTCCTTGGAGGTGGTCATCTCCAGGCCGCCGGGGATGGTCATGGTGGAGGCGTAGACCGATTCCTCGGGCTTCTCGGCCTGGGTGAAGACGGGCTCGTGCAGCACGAAGCCGCGCTCGGTCTGGACCGGGCCGCCCTGGAAGACGGGGGCCTCGCCCAGCTCGGGGCGGGCCAGGTGCAGTTCGATCTTCTCGAAAAGCACCTTGAGGTTGATGTCGCTGGGTTTGTTGATCACCAGCCCGAGCGCGCCGCGCTCGCTGTGTTCGCAGAGGTACACGACGCTGCGGTTGAAAGTTTTGTCTTCCATCCCGGGCATCGCTATCAAAAAGTGATGCGTGAGGTTCATCGGGGCAGAATCGGCAGCCATATGCCTCCGATTTTACTGGCCGTCGACAAGACCTATCCCAAAGGGCTCATGTGGTTCCGCCGCGACCTTCGCGTGGACGACAACGCTGCCCTCTACCGCGCGCTGCGAGCCTGCCGTCAGGTCGTCTGCGTTTTCGTATTCGACAAGGCGATCCTGGATCCGCTGCCCACCGTCGACCGGCGGGTGGAATTCATCCGCGAATCCCTGGTGGAGCTGGAAGCCGAGCTGCGCGCGCTGGGCGGCGGGCTCATCGTGCGGCACGGGCTGGCCGCGCATGAGATCCCGGCGCTGGCCCGCGACCTCGACGTGCAGGCCGTGTTCGCCAACCGCGACGACGAGCCCGACGCGCTGGAGCGCGACGCCAAGGTGTTCGGCGCGCTGGCCAACGCCGGCGTCACCTTCCACACCTACAAGGACTCGACCGTCTTCGACCGCGACGAGGTCATGACCAAGACCGGCCAGCCGTACACGGTGTTCACGCCCTACAAGCGGGCCTGGCTGGCCAAGGTCGACTCGTTCTTCCTCAAGTCGTACCCGGTGCGCGGCCATGCCGACGCGCTGGCGCCGCCACCCGAGGCCTACCGCGAGCCGGTGCCCACGCTGCGCGAGATCGGCTTCGAGAAAAGCAACCTGTCGACGCTGGAAATGCCGACCGGCACCAAGGGCGCCGGCGCGCTGTTCGAAGATTTCTTCGAGCGCATCGACCGCTACGACGAAGCCCGCAACTTCCCGGCGGTGCGCGGCCCCAGCTACATGGGCGTGCACCTGCGCTTCGGCACGGTGTCGATCCGGCAGATGGCGAGCCTGGCGCACCAGCTCTCGCTGCAGGGCAATGCCGGGGCGGCGACCTGGCTCAGCGAGCTGATCTGGCGCGACTTCTACTTCCAGATCCTGGCGCACTTCCCGCACGTGCACACCGGCGGCGAGTCGAAGAGCTTCCGCCCCGAGTACGACAAGATCCAGTGGCACCACGGCAAGCATGCCGACCAGCTGTTCGACGCCTGGTGCCAGGGCCGCACCGGCTACCCGCTGGTGGACGCGGCCATGCTGCAGATCAACCAGAGCGGCTACATGCACAACCGCCTGCGCATGGTGGTGGCGAGCTTCCTGTGCAAGGACCTGGGGCTGGACTGGCGGCGCGGCGAGGCCTACTTCGCGCTGCACCTGAACGACTTCGAGCTGGCGTCCAACAACGGCGGCTGGCAGTGGGCCAGCTCGAGCGGCTGCGACGCGCAGCCTTACTTCCGCATCTTCAACCCGGTGACGCAGAGCGAGCGCTTCGACCCCGAAGGCAAGTTCATCCGCCGCTACCTGCCGCAGCTGGCGGGGCTGTCGAACGCGGCGATCCACGCGCCCTGGATGGCGTCGCCGGTGGAGCTGGAGGCGGCAGGCATCAAGCTCGGCGAGACCTATCCCAAGCCGGTGGTCGACCACGCCGAGGCGCGCGAGAAGACGCTGCAGCGCTATGGCGTGGCGCGGGCCAAGGCGCTGCAGAAATGAAAAAGGGGCCGCGAGGCCCCTTTCCGTTTCCGGGCAGGCGCGAACCTCAGGCGGCAGCCGCCACCAGCGCCGGCTCGCTCGTGTACGCACGCACCAGGCGCAGCAGTTCTTCTTCCGAATACGGCTTGCCCAGGTAGTGGTTCACGCCCAGCGTGCGCGCGTAGTCGCGGTGCTTCTCGGCGATGCGCGAGGTGATCATGATGATCGGCAGCTCGGCCAGGCCGGCGTCGGCGCGGATGTTGCGGGCCAGGTCGAAGCCGTCCATGCGCGGCATCTCGATGTCCGACAGCACCACCGCCGGGCGCTCCTGCTGCAGCCGTTCGAGCGCCTGCAGGCCGTCGGCCGCGAGCGACACCCGGTAGCCTTCGCGCTGCAGCAGGCGCTGCGTGACGCGGCGCACGGTGATGGAGTCGTCCACCACCAGCACCAGCGGAATCTGCGGCGCCACCGGTGCCAGCAGCGCCGGCTCCTGCGGCACGCCCTGCTGCGCCTCGGCCGACCCCGTGCGGGCCGGTGCCGCCGCCAGCGCGGCAGCCTGGCGCTCGCGCGCCTGCTCGCCGTGCACCGCCGCCAGCGCCACCGGGTTGTAGATCAGCGCCACTGCGCCCGAGGCCAGCACCGAGATGCCGGCCAGGCCGGGCAGCCGCGCGAGCTGCGGGCCGAGGTTCTTCACCACGACTTCCTGGTTGCCCAGCACTTCGTCCACGTGCAGCGCCACGCGCTGCGCCGCGCTTCGCACGACCACGAGCGTGTTGTTCTTGGCCGCCGCGTGTTCGCTTCGGGCGGAGGCCTGCAGCAGCGCGCCGGCCCAGTAGAACGGCACCTGCTCGCTGCCGAAGGGATGGCTGTTGTGCAGGTAGGCCGCTTCCAGGTCGGTGCCGCTCACGCGCTGCACCAGTTCCACCAGGTTCGACGGCACGCCGATCGACACATCGCCCGCGCGCAGCATCACCACGTGCGTCACGGCGGTGGTCAGCGGCAGCACCAGCTTGAAGGTGGTGCCCTGGCCCGGCGTGCTGTGCGTTTCGATGCGGCCGCCGAGCGCGGCGATCTGCGCGCGCACCACGTCCATGCCGATGCCGCGGCCGGCCAGCTCGGAGACCTGCCCCGCCGTCGAGAAGCCGGGCTTGAAGATCAGCTCGGTGGCTTCCTCGGCGGACAGCTCCTGGTCGGCGCCGATCAGGCCCAGCACGCGGGCGCGCTCGGCGATGCGCTTGTTGTCCAGGCCGGCGCCGTCGTCGCGGAAGCTCACCGAGACGTCGTTGCCCTCATGGTGCAGGTCGATGACGATCAGCCCGCTGGCGTCCTTGCCGGCCTTCTCGCGCGCAGCCGCGTCCTCGATGCCGTGCGCCACGCAGTTGCGCAGCAGGTGCTCGAAGGCGGGCGTCATGCGGTCCAGCACGCCGCGGTCCATTTCGATGGAGCCGCCGACGATGTCCAGGCGCACCTGCTTGCCGGTGTCCTTGGAGGCCTGGCGCACCACGCGGTAGAGGCGGTCGGAAATGCCTTCGAACTCCACCATGCGCGTGCGCAGCAGGCCGCGCTGCAGTTCGCGCGTCTGGCGCGCCTGCACGCTGAGGTCGTCTTCCGTCGCCTGCACCGTCTTCTGCAGGGTGCGCTGCACGGTGGCCACGTCGTTCACCGACTCGGCCATCATGCGCGTGAGCTCCTGCACGCGGGTGAAGCGGTCGAACTCCAGCGGGTCGAAGCTCTGCTGCGAATCCTTGGCCTGCGCCAGGCGCGACTGCATCTGGCTTTCGGCCTGCACTTCGATGTCGCGCAGCTGCTGGCGCAGGCGGTCCAGGTTGCCCGTGAGGTCGGCGAGCGAGCCGCGCAGCTGGCCCAGTTCGGCCTCCAGGCGCGAGCGCGTGATGATGACCTCGCCGGTCTGCGCGACCAGGCGGTCGAGCAGCTGGGTGCGGATGCGCACGGCCTGACTCGACACGGCGCGCAGCGGTGCGAGCAGCGTGGGCGCCGGGCGCGGCTGCAGCGCGGATGCCGCCGTGGCCGGCGCGATGTCTTCGGCCGTGTCGTCCTCGTCGCCCGGCACGGGCGCCGCGTTCTCGTCGTTGGCCGGCACGCCGGCTTCGGGCGCGACCTGCACCAGTTGGGCGGCCGGCGCGGAAGCGCTGGCGCTCGCCACCAACTGGGCCAGCTCGACCTGCGTGGCGTCGTCGGCCGCGCGCAGCGCGTCGAAGGTGGCCTGCAGCGCGTCGAGGCGGCCGAGCAGCTTCTCGACGTCGGCGCGCTCGGCGCCCTGCGAGCCCAGGAGTTCGATCTCGGACTCCATGCGGTGCGCGCGTTCGCCCAGGCGCATAGCGCCGGCGAGGCGGGCGCTGCCCTTGAGCGTGTGCAGCGTACGCAGCACCGCGGCGCGGGGCGCGCTGTCGTCCGGGTGGTGCGCCCACTGGCGCAGCGATTCGCCCAGCTGGGGCAGCAGTTCGGCGGCCTCTTCCTCGAAGATCGGGAACAGGTCGACGTCGACCGCGTCGGCCAGGTCGATGGCGTCCTCGGAGTCGTCGAGCGCCACGTCGGCGATGCTGTCGGTGGACACCACCTGCTGCAGCGGCCGGGCTTCGGCGCGCATGGCGACTTCGGTCGGCATTGGCGAATTGGCGATGTCGCGCAGCGCCTGCAGCGTGCCTTCGGACGGGTCGCGCAGGAAGCCGACCGCGAACTGGTGCAGCAGGCGGCGCAGCTCGTCGGCCGCGGCCACCAGCACCATGCCCTGCTCGCGCGTGCCGCTGCCCTGCATCTGCAGGTGCTGCAACGCGGATTCGAACAGGCGGGCCATGCCCGACAGGCTGTGGAAGCCGACGGTGGCCGAGCTGCCGGCCAGCGAGTGGGCCAGCGCGACGGTCGAATCGGGCAGGCGCTCGTGCGATTCGAGCGCCCATTCGCCGACATCGGTCGCCAGCTGGCGGGACCATTCGTCGGCTTCGTTGAGGTAGACGTTGTAGAGCGCGATGCCGATGCGCAGCGGACCGATCACCTTGACCTGGTCTTCGGCGCTCGAGGAGACGGCGATTTCCTCGACGGCCTGGTGCGGCTGTGGCGCCTCGTGGGCAGCCTGGGCCTCGACCGGCTCCGGCAGCTCGTCGGCAACGAGGATCTGCGGCTCGACGGGCGTGGCAGGCGCCTCGACGATGGGCGCGAGCACTTCGGCGATGACAGGCTCGGGCTCGGGTGCCGGCTCCGCTTCGGGCTCGGGCTCGGGCTGGATGGCGACGAGCTCCGGCTCCGGCTCAGCCGCAACTGCAGGCTCGTGTTCGGGCTCGGCCGCCAACTGCGGCTGCGGCGCTTCTTGTTCTTCGTGCGGCTGCTCCACCGCTTCGATGACTTCGGGCTCCCGAGCCTGAACGGGCACGGGCTCCAGTTCGGGCTCCCAGGCGAGGTCGGGCAGGCTGGGCGCCGCAGGCGATTCGGGCTCGACGCCGGCCACGGGTTCGGCCTGCAGCTCGGGCTCGGCGGGCGGCGGCACCACCGGTTCGGGCTCGCTGCGCGGCTGCGTCTTGGCTGGCGCGAGGAAGTCGAACTCGTCGCCGCTGGGCAGGCTCAGCAGCGGCGCGGGTTCGGTGTTCTGCCGGGTTTCGAAATCGAGGAAGTCGGTGGATGCGAAATCGTCGTCGGCCTCGGGAGGCTGCGCGGGTTCGGCCCAATCGAGGGGCTCGAGCGCGGGTTCCTGTGCGGTGTCCCGTGCGGGTTCGGGGGCCGCATGCGCCGCGGGCGACACCGGTTCCGGCGTCAGCGACAGGTCGGGCAGGTCCGGAAGCGCCGGCATCGGCAGCGGCGCCACGGCCGGCGCCGCCACGGGCGCCTCGGCGGCGATGTGGCGCGCCGCGACCGCCAGGGCCTCGGCATCGGCCACGCGCACCGGCGGCGGCACGGGTTCGCCGGCCAGCAGTGCGTTGGCCACGCGGCTGAACGGCGCGGCCTGCCACGAATGCGGCTGGCCGGCCGCGATGGCCTCGACCCATTCGCTGAATTCGCGCAGGGTTCTTTCGGTGCCGGACAGCAGCTCGGGCGTGGCCGCGCGCTGGTCTGCCAGCCAGGTGTTGAGCACCTGTTCCAGCGACCAGGCGGCGTCGCCGAATTCGGTGAGGCCGACCATGCGCGAGCTGCCCTTCAGCGTGTGGAAGGCGCGGCGCAGGATGGTGAGCTCTTCGGTGTCGTCCGGATAGCTGGCGAGTTCGGCAATGGCCTCCAGGCCGTTCTGCACCACCTCGCGGGCCTCGTCCAGGAAGATGTTCTGCAGGTCGTCTTCTTCGAGCTCGGTGACTTCGGTGTCGGGCAACGCCGACGGGCCGGCGATCTTGTTCGTCCAGCTGTCGGCCTTGTTGCTGAATTCCTCGATCGGCGAGACCTTGGCCTTGCGGTTGGGCGTGGCCAGCGCGGCCAGCTTCGAGGCGATCTGGGCGTCGACTTCCTCGATGCTCAGCACGGCTTCGGCGGCCGGGGCCTGGCCGGCGGCGGCGCTGTCGGCGGCCGGGCTGTCGGTGGCCTGGCGGCCCATCAGCGGCTTGAGCTCGCCCGCCTCGGAGTCGAACACGAACAGGCGCTTGGCCAGCGCGGGCTGGTAGCCCAGCATGTCGATCAGGAAGCCGAGCGCGCCGAGGTTGTTGCCCAGCGCGTCGAAGCCGGCCATTTCCTCGGCCGGCGAGGCGCTGACGAGCATCGCCTCGACGTCGTCGCGCATGCGCTGCACGGTGTGCGCGGCCTGGTCGAGGCCGAGCACCGAGAACACGCCGCGCATCTGCATGAGCTGCGTCGGCACGGTGCGCAGCAGGCCTTTTTCGGCCGGCCGGCGGAAGTACTGGTCGAGCGACTTCTCGAGCTCGCTCAGGTGGCTGCGCAGCTCGTCGACCACGGTGCCCATGGTCTGGCGGTCGCTCACGCGGCGGTAGAGGTCTTCCATCCACGGCTCGAGCGGCTCGGAATGGCCGCCGCCCTGCACGCGTTCGATGCGGCCGGCCAGCTGCAGCGTGCGGGCCGTGAGCTGGGGGTCGCTCGGGTCGAGGTCTTCGAGCGCGGCTTCCAGGTAGAGCACCGAGGTGGCGACTTCCATCGCCAGTTCGGTGTCCGGCGGCCGGCCGGCGCGCAGCGAGGCCTCGACCGCGTGGGTCAGCGCATGCACCATCGGCAGGCTCGGAGGATGCAGCTTCTGCAGCGATTCGCCGAGCTGCGCGAAGGTGTCCGCCACCTGGCGCGTGCGCGATACGTCGCCGCCCGAGAGCGCCGACCACATTTCCTTGGCGGTCTCGATGCGCTTGCGGGCCTGCGAGAGCACCAGCGGATCGAAGCGGCCGAACTGCTCGACGGTGTAGTCGACGCGCGGTTCGTTGGCGATGCCCCAGGCGCTGCGCACGGTGCGCAGCGTGGGCGCTTCATCGCGCGCGGTGGGTACGGCCTGGGCGCAGAAGAACAGCAGGTCCTGCCCGAGGCGGTCGGACACCACGCTGTCGCCGCGCGCGAGCGTGGCGTATTGCAGCAGCACGCGCGAAGCGGCGCGCTTGACGTAGGCGTCGGCCGGGATCAGGCCCAGCGCCAGCGCCTCGAAGAAGCCCGCGGCCAGCGTCCAGAAGCTGGCGACGCGCGGCAGCAGCGCGCCACGGCCGAGCCCCAGGCACAGCGCATGCAGCCGGCGCGCGGCCTGCGTGTCGCCGGACTTGACCAGCTGCAGCACTTCGCGGTCGAGCCGCGACCGCACGGACGGGTCATAGGCGACCGCGGCCTGCGTGAGCGCGGGCTTGATCTCGACCCAGCGCCATGCCGTGCCCCAGAGGTCGGCGGGATGCACGCGCTCGTTGCCCACCAGTTCCAGCACGTCGCGGTACTGCGGAAACAGCGCCACCGACGACACCGGCTTGCCGGCCAGCAGGGCGTTGAGGAAATCGGTGACGGCAAAGCCGGCACGCTCGATCTTGTGAACCGCGGCTTCGGTGCAGCGCCGCGGGTCGGCAATGAAGCCCTGCACCGCGAACTCGATGGCGCCGAGCACCAGCGCGGGCGACGCATGCCCCACCATCTGCAGCGCGCCGACGGCCTGGTGCAGTTGCTGGCGGGCCATCTGCAGCGGGCCGCTCTCGGGTTCCTCGGGCGAGCCCAAGTCGCGCACGAAGCGCCGCAACGACTTGCCGACACCGTCGAGGGATTTCTGGATTTCTCCCAGCACCCAGGCCAGCGGCCCGAGGTCTTCGGTGGCCGGCACGTTGCCGGCGAGGGGGGCCGTGGCAGGGGTTTGAATCGACACGTTGGGTGCTCGCCGTTCTTTAGCTGTCAGTTTTCCGAAGGGCGCTGCGCGCCCTGAATGCACAAAGCCATCGCGGCCACTTCAAGGAACACCGCGGAACCGGCTTTGCCGGGCCGCCGGTGTTGCCCCCGGAAGGGGGTTGGCGAAGCGACACGAAGTGCGCGAAGGCTGGGGGAGAGCGTCATCACGCAATCTTGAAGCGGGCTACCGAGCGGCGCAGTTCCTCGGCCATCTGCGAGAGTTCGCGCACCTGCTGGGCCGTAGTACGCGTACCTTCTCCGGTCTGTTCCGTCACCGCAAAAATGTGCTGGATGTTCGCGGCCACCACGTTGGCCGAATCGGCTTCGCGGGAGGCGGATTGCGAAATCTGCTCGATCAGGTCGGCGAGGCGGCGCGACACGCGGTCGATCTCGGACAGCGCGGTACCCGCGTTGTCGGACAGCTTGGCCCCTTCGACCACACCCTGCGTGGAGCGCTCCATGGCGCCCACGGCATCCTGCGTGTCGGTCTGAATGGCCTTCACCAGCGCCGAGATCTGGCGCGTGGCGTCCGCGGAGCGTTCGGCCAGTCGCTGAACTTCTTCCGCCACCACCGAGAAGCCCCGGCCGGCTTCACCGGCGGATGCGGCCTGGATGGCGGCGTTCAGGGCCAGCACGTTGGTCTGTTCGGTAATGTCCGAGATCAGTTCGGTGATTTCACCGATCTCCTGCGACGACTCGCCCAGGCGCTTGATCCGCTTGGAGGTTTCCTGGATCTGGTCGCGGATGGAGTTCATGCCGCCGATGGCGTTCTGCACGGCCTGCAGGCCCGACGATGCGGCCTGCAGCGACTGGCGCGCCACCGTGGCGGACTCTTGCGCCTGGGAAGACACGCCGTTGATTCGCTCGGCCATGGTCAGCACCGACTGGCCGGTTTCGCGAATCTCGCGCAGCTGCTCGGTCGAGGCGGCCAGCAGCTCGGTCGAGGTGCTTTCCACCTGCGACGTCGTCTGCGCCACGCGGGTCGCCGTGTTCTGCACGTTGCCCACCAGCAGGCGCAGTTCTTCCACCGTGTAGTTCACCGAGTCGGCGATGGCGCCGGTGATGTCCTCGGTCACGGTGGCTTCCTGCGTCAGGTCGCCTTCGGCCACCGTCTGCAGTTCGTTCATCAGCCGAAGAATGGCGGCCTGGTTGGCGTTGTTCACGCGGCCGGCTTCTTCCGAAGCCTGCTCGGCGGCCAGACGCTCGCGCTCGGCGACGGCGGCGCGTTCGCGGCCTTCGCGCACCTGCACGAAACCGATGGCGCCGGCCAGTGCCAGGGCGGCCAGCGACAGCACGAACAGCAGCACGATGGTGCCGGCGCCCAGGCCGGTGCGCGCCGAGAGCTTGTCCTGCAGGTCGCCGAGCGACTTGCGCAGCGGTTCGCTGTCGGTCAGGATGGAAGCCTGCGCTTCGCGCGCCGCCACCAGGCCCTGCAGGTTGCCCAGAATGGCGGAGGCCTGCGTGCGCATCTGCTCGTAGGTCTTCAGGATGGCTTCGAGCTGCTCGCGCGTCTGCGGGTCCTTCGAGCCGGGGAAGCGCTGCTGCGCATTGCCGTCGAGCAGGCCGCGGGTGGTTTCCTGGAAGGTGTTCAGGTCCTTGCCGAGCAGGAACACGGCGTCGGGGTTCACACCCTCGACGGTGAAGAATTCGTTGGTCGACTTGCCGATGCGCTGGGTCAGCATCACGAGCTGGCCGGCGGCCGAGATTTCAGGCAGCGTGGCGTTCTGCTGCATCTTCAGCGACGCGACGGTTTCCGTCATTTCGAGCAGCGTGGACGACTGCTGGTTGATGTCGCGCAAAGCGGCGCCCACCTGCGTCAGGATCTGGCGCTGGGCCAGCACGGCCTTGGCGCTGGTGTCGGCGCGGGCGACGAGGGGATTGATCTTGTTCATCTCCTCGTCGTACTGGTTGCCCACGCGCTCCAGCCGCAGCGAATCGTCGCCGTTGGTCAGGCCCTGCACGCGGCGCGTGAGGTCGTCCGCGCTGTCCTTCACTTCGACGAACGCCGAGGCGCTGCCGACGAGGGCCTGCGAGATCGACTTGGCAAGACGCTGCGACTGCATCAGCGCCTGGCCGGTGGCCGCCACCTGCTGTGCCAGGCGTTCGGCGCGAAGAATGGCGGAGCCGGCCACCAGCAGCAGCAGCAACACCACCACCGCCAGCATGATCGCCAGGATGCGCTGCTGCCTGGCGGGGGCGGCGCCCACGCGGCCGCCCGAGGCGTCGGGCACGGCGTCGAGCGCGGCGGCACCGGGCTCGTTGGCGGCGTCGCCGCCGCCGGGCAGCTCGACCTCGCCGAAGCTGGTGTCGCCCGTGCCGCTCTTCCTGGCGAGCCTCACTGTCTTTTCGTCCGGAACCTGGACCGTGTCGACATCGTCGAGCGATATCGCACCGGAGCCGTCGACGGGGGCCTTGTCGTTCCCGTTGGTCACGGGCAGTAATTTCTTGAACTTGTCGGCGATCGAGCTCACGGTCGGTCCTTCAGGTGGTTTCGGGTGCTGCGTGCCGAGGCACTACGCACCAATACTCAAAAACTGGGGTTGCTGCGAAAGCGCCTGCAGGTTGACTTCCTGCCAGCGCTCCCCTGCCGCGTCGGTGTACAGATGCCCGTGCCAGGCAGGTGCTTCTGCGCCGGGAGGCTCGGAGGCCGTGAAGGCTTCCGCGCCCCGCAACCCCGCCAGTCGATCGACCAGCAACGCGCAGTTGACTTCGAGCAGCTCGTTGAAGGCAACGAGCCGCGACTGGATGCGCGCCGCCTCGGAGGCGGCCTGCGTGCCCGGGCCGCCGGCGGCGAATGCCGACAGCTGCACCACGCCGTAGAGGCCGCCGCGCAGGTTGGCCACGCCGAGGAACCAGGGCTCCGTGTAGGGCACGGGCTGCGGCGGCGTCCAGGGAAAGATCTCGCCGGCATGCCCCAGCGGGAAAAGGTATTTGCCCTCGCCCGCCTCGACCGCCAGCCACGTGGCGGCCACGCCGGTGGTGCGGGCGGCCTGCAGGCGGCTCGCCAGCCGGGACTGGAAGGCTCTCAGAGCATCGCGATTCGCCATGGACTGGGCAGGCTTTCGCTCAGTTCAGCGCGCTGATCTTGGACATCAGGTCGGCTGCGTTGACCGGCTTCACGATGTAGTCGCGCGCGCCCTGGCGCATGCCCCAGACGCGGTCGGTTTCCTGGTTCTTGCTGGTGCACAGGATGATCGGGATGGCGGCGTACTTCGGGTCGCGTGCGATGGCGCGCGTGAGCTGGAAGCCGTTCTGGCCGGGCATCACGACGTCCATCAGGATCAGGTCGGGGTGCTCTTCCTCGAGGCGGCGCATGGCGTCGTCCGCGTTCTCGGCGGTCTTGACGGCAAAGCCATTCTTCTGGAGGAGGTCGGTGAGGAAGACGAGCTCGGTCTTGGAGTCGTCGACGACGAGGATTTTGCGAATGGGCATTACTGCGCTTCCTGTTGAACGATGCCAAACTGCTGCACGGCCTGCAGCAGCTGGTCTTTGGTGAATGGCTTGGTCAGGTAGTCCTGGGAGCCGACCATGCGGCCGCGCGCCTTGTCGAATACACCGTCTTTCGAAGACAGCATGACGACGGGGACGTTGGAGAAATGAGCGTTGCGCTTGATGATGGCGCAGGTCTGGTAGCCGTCGAGCCGCGGCATCAGGATGTCGCAGAAAATCAGGTGCGGCTTGTGGTCGTTAACCTTGGAGAGCGCATCGAAACCGTCTTCCGCGAGAAGAACCTCGTGCCCGCCCTGCTTCAGAAAAATCTCGGCACTGCGCCGGATGGTGTTGCTGTCGTCGATGACCAGCACCTTGTAACCAGATCCATTCGGGCCCATTGCAAACGCTCCTGCTCATGAGACTTGGAAGCCCGCCGCGCCGAACACCGACGCAGACCGCGTAGCTCTATCTATGCCATGCTTTCAGATTTCCACCATTTCGAAGTCTTCCTTGCGCGCACCGCACTCGGGACAGGTCCAGTTCATCGGAACATCGGCCCAGGCCGTGCCTGCCGCGATACCGTCCTCTGGTACACCAACAGCTTCGTCATAGATCCACCCACAAATCAGGCACATCCAAGTTTTCGTATTCATCGGAGCTTAAAGTCCTTGTTCATTAAATGCAACGAGTGTATCTATGCGTATCTCATTAGCGGACTGTAAACGTCGCGCCTATGCCACCATCCAGGGGATGGAGCCCGGCGTATGACCATCTACTTACTTCCAGCAGATAACGCCCGCAAACCCGGCGATCTTAACGACCCCTCGCAGGCCGAGGACGAGGTTGCCGAGCGCGACCTGAATCCGCCCTGCGTGCTGGTGTTCAACGCCAGCGACCCCAGCGGCGCGGGCGGCCTGGGCGCGGACGCCCTGGCCATGGCCTCGGTGGGGGCGCACGTGCTGCCGGTCGTCACCGGCGCCTACGCCCGGGACACGGCCGAGATTTTCGACCACTTCGCCTTCGACGAGGAAGCCATCGCCGAGCAGGCGCGCTCGATCCTCGAGGACGTCGAGGTCCAGCTCATCAAGGTGGGCTTCGTCGGCACGCCCGACGCGCTGAGCACCATCGCGGAGACCGCCGCCGACTACCCCGACGTCCCCGTGGTGGCCTACATGCCCAACCTGTCATGGTGGGACGAGAACCTGATCGAGCCCTACCTGGACGCGTTCCGCGAACTCGTTCTGCCCCAGACGACCGTGTTGGTAGGAAACCACAGCACGCTGTGGCGCTGGCTGCTGCCGGACTGGAGCGGCGAGCGGCCGCCCACCGCGCGCGACATTGCCAAGGCCGCCGGCGAGTTCGGCGTGGCCTACACGCTGGTGACCGGCCTGGTGCTGCCGGACCAGTTCATCGACAACGTGCTGGCCTCGCCGCAGTCGGTGCTCACGAGCGAAAAGTACGAACGCCTCGAAGCCGTGTTCACCGGCGCCGGCGACACCCTGTCGGCCGCGCTGGCCGCCCTGCTGGCCAGCGGCACCGACCTCGTGGCCGCGACCACCGAAGCGCTGGCCTACATGGACCGCTGCCTCGACGCGGGCTTTCGCCCCGGCATGGGCCACGTGCTGCCCGACCGCCTCTTCTGGGCCGAACCGGAAGACGACGAAGACGATGAAGACCCGGACGCGCCGCCCGACTTCGCCCTCCCCCCACACGACACCCGACACTGACTGATCAACCCGACCCGATGACCGACCGCAACGACACCCTTTTCGAACGCGCCCGCGCCGTGATCCCCGGCGGCGTCAACTCGCCCGTGCGCGCCTTCAAGGCCGTGGGCGGCACGCCCCGCTTCATCCAGCGCGCGCAAGGCGCCTATTTCTGGGACGCCAACGACAAGCGCTACATCGACTACATCGGCTCCTGGGGTCCGATGATCCTGGGTCATGGCCACCCGGCCGTGGTCGAGGCGGTGCAGAAGGCGGTGCTCGAAGGCTTCTCCTACGGCGCGCCGACCGAGCGCGAGATCGAACTGGCCGAGGCCATCCTCGCGCTGGTGCCGTCGATGGAAATGGTCCGCCTGGTCAGCTCGGGCACCGAGGCTGCCATGAGCGCGCTGCGCCTGGCGCGCGGCGCCACCGGGCGCAAGAGCATCGTCAAGTTCGAGGGCTGCTATCACGGCCACGCCGATGCGCTGCTCGTGAAGGCCGGCTCCGGCCTCGCCACCTTCGGCAACCCGACCTCGGCAGGCGTGCCGCCCGAGGTGGTGCAGCACACCATCGTGCTGGAGTACAACAACCTGCAGCAGCTGGAAGAAGCCTTCGCGCTGCACGGCAAGGACATTGCCTGCCTGATGATCGAGGCCATTGCCGGCAACATGAACTTCGTGCGCGCGACGCCCGAGTTCGCCAGGCGCTGCCGCGAGCTGTGCACGCAGCACGGCGCGCTGCTGGTGTTCGACGAAGTGATGACGGGCTTTCGCGTGGGCCTGCATGGCGCGCAAGGCGTGCTGGGCATCAAGCCCGACCTCACGGTGCTGGGCAAGGTCATCGGCGGCGGCATGCCGCTCGCGGCCTTCGGCGGGCCGCGCGCGATCATGGAACAGCTCGCGCCGCTGGGTCCGGTCTACCAGGCCGGCACGCTGTCGGGCAATCCGGTGGCCACGGCCTGCGGCCTCGCCACGCTGAAGGAAATCGCCAAGCCCGGTTTCTACGAGGCGCTGGGCCAGAAGACGCGCTCGCTGGTCGACGGCCTGCAGGCCGCCGCGGCCGCCGAAGGCCAGCCCTTCAATGCCGACAGCGAAGGCGGCATGTTCGGCTTCTTCCTCATGAAAGACCTGCCGCAAAACTATGCCACCGTGATGACAACCGACAACGCGAAATTCAATGCGTTGTTTCACGGTTTGCTCGATCGCGGCGTGTATATTGCCCCCGCGCTTTACGAGGCAGGCTTCGTGAGCGCAGCCCACAGCGACGACGACATCGCCGCCACCATCGAAGCCGCAAGACAAATCTTCAGAACCCCCTAGCCCATGAACTCCCTGCGCACGCTGCCGGCCTTGAGCATCGCTCTTCTCATTCCCGGCCTCGCGTCAGCGCAGGACTCCTTCGACCTGAAGAACGTCTGGATCAACCCGGGCTTCTACTCGGCGCACTTCGACGGCGGCAAGGGGCTGGAAAACGTCAACCAGGGCCTGGGCTTCGAGTACCCGCTGAACGACACGTACCGTGTCACGGCGGGAACCTTCCGCAACAGCGACCGCCGGCAGTCGAACTACCTCGGGCTGTATGTGCTGCCCATCGAGTTCTACGGCGTGAAGTTCGGCGCCGTGGTCGGCGGCTTCGACGGCTACCCCAACTACCGCAACGGCAACTGGTTCCCGGCCATCCTGCCGGTGGCCGCCATCGAAGGCAAGAACTGGGGCCTGAACATCGCGTACGTACCGACGATCAAGAACCGGCTGTACGGCGCCGTCACTTTTCAATTGAAGTACCGGTTCGGCAACCACGAGTAAATCGCGGTCGCCGAACCTCGGCTTCCGCCGATCAGTGCCTGAAGTGGCGCACGCCTGACAGCACCATCACCACGCCGCGCTCGTCGGCTGCGTCGATCACTTCCTGGTCGCGCATCGAGCCGCCCGGCTGGATGACGCAGCTCGCGCCCGCGTCCACCACCACGTCGAGGCCGTCGCGGAACGGGAAGAAGGCGTCGCTGGCCACTGCGGTGTCCTTCAGCGAGAGGCCGGCGTGCTCGGCCTTGATGCTGGCGATGCGCGCGGAGTCGAGGCGGCTCATCTGGCCGGCGCCCACGCCCATCGTCATGCCGTTGGCGCAGAAGACGATCGCGTTGCTCTTCACGTACTTCGCGACCTTCCATGCGAACAGCAGGTCCTGCAGCTGCTGCGGCGTGGGTTGCTTCTTGCTGACCACCTTCAGGTCGTTGATCGACAGCTCGTGGTTGTCGGCGGTCTGGATCAGCAGGCCCGAGCCGACGCGCTTGACGTCCATGGCGTTGCGGCCGTTGTCCCAGTCGGTGGTTCCCCCCTTGGGCAGCGCGATTTCGAGCACGCGCACGTTGAGCTTGGCCTTGGTGGCCTGGAACACTTCGAGCGCCTCGGGGGTGTAGCCCGGCGCCATCAGCACTTCGACGAACTGCTTGGCAATTTCTTGCGCGGTGGCGCCGTCGACCGGGCGGTTGAAGGCGATGATGCCGCCGAAGGCCGAGGTGGGGTCGGTCTTGAAGGCCTTGACGTAGGCTTCGGCCGCGTCCTTGCCCACCGCCACGCCGCAGGGGTTGGCGTGCTTCACGATCACGCAGGCCGGCACGTCGAAGCTCTTAACGCATTCCCACGCCGCATCGGCGTCGGCGATGTTGTTGTAGCTGAGTTCCTTGCCCTGCAGCTGCTTCGCCGACACCAGCGAGCCGGGCGCCGGGTACAGGTCGCGGTAGAACGCAGCCTGCTGGTGCGGGTTCTCGCCGTAGCGCAGGTCCTGCACCTTCACGAAGCGGCCGTTGCTCTGCGCGGGGAACAGCGAGCGCTTGGGCGCGCCCTGGCCGATGCTGGCGTCGAAGTCGATGGCCGAGAGGTAGTCGCTGATGGCGCCGTCGTAGTCGGCGATGCGGTTGAACGCGGCCACCGAGAACGCGAACTTGGTCTTGTCGCTGAGCTTGCCGTCGGCCTTCAGCTCGGCCAGCGCCACGGCGTATTGCGAGGCGTCGGTCAGCACGCCGACGTCCTTCCAGTTCTTGGCCGCGCTGCGCACCATGGCCGGGCCGCCGATGTCGATGTTCTCGATCGCGTCCTCGAGCGTGCAGCCGGGCTTGGCCACGGTGGCTTCGAACGGATAGAGGTTGACGATCAGCAGGTCGATGGTGTCGATGCCGTGTTCCTTGATGGCCGCCACGTGCGCCGGCAGGTCGCGGCGCGCCAGCAGGCCGCCGTGGATCTTCGGGTGCAGCGTCTTCACGCGGCCGTCGAGCATTTCGGGAAAGCCGGTGTGGTCGGCGACCTCGGTCACCGGCAGGCCGGCGTCGGCCAGCAGCTTGGCGGTGCCGCCGGTGGACAGCAGCTTGATGCCCAGCGCATGCAGCGCCTGTGCGAATTCGAGGATGCCGGTCTTGTCGGATACGGAGATGAGTGCAGTCTGAGCCATGGATATGCCGTGGAGTTATTTCAAAAGTTTGTGCTCGACCAATTTCTTGCGGAGCGTGTTTCTGTTCAGGCCGAGCCATTGCGCGGCCTTCGACTGGTTGCCCTCGGCGCGCGTCATCACGACATCGAGCAGGGGTTTCTCGACCACGCGCACGAGCATTTCGTACATGCCGTCGGGTTCGGTGCCGCGCAGATCGCGAAAGTAGCTGTCCAGACTGGTGCGCACGCAGTCCTCGATGTGTTTCTTGCTCATTGCTTCTTCTCTTCTTCTCAATCGACGGCGCAAGCCGCCTCCTCTTCACCAGACAGCTCGCTGTCTGCCTCGTGCTGCACGGGTATGCGTTCCATGCGGTCCGCCAGCCCGTCGAAATAGTCGCCGACCGCGCGCAGCTGCTCGCCGCAGTCCTCGATGGTGTTCATGCGCGCGCGAAACGCCTCGCCCTCGGGCAGGGTGCGCACGTACCAGCCGATGTGCTTGCGCGCCGTGCGCACGCCGCTGTAGTCGCCGTACAGCGCATAGTGCTCCACGAGATGGTCGAGCAGCAAGCGGCGCACTTCCGCCACCAGCGGCGGCGCGCGGTGCGTGCCGGTTTCGAGGAAGTGCGCGATCTCGCGGAAGATCCACGGCCGGCCCTGCGCGGCGCGGCCGACCATCACCGCGTCGGCGCCGGTGGCCGCGAGCACGTCGCGCGCCTTCTCGGGCGAACGGATGTCGCCGTTGGCCACCACCGGCACGCGCACCGCGGCCTTCACGGCGGCGATGGTGTCGTATTCGGCGTGGCCCTTGTAGCCCTGCTCCCGCGTGCGGCCGTGCACCGTGAGCATCTGCACGCCGGCCGACTCGAAGTCGCGCGCCAGCTTCACGGCGTTGCGGTGGTCGTGGCTCCAGCCGGTGCGCATCTTCAGCGTGACCGGCACATTGAAGGGCCGCGCTGCATCGACCACCGCCTGCACGATCTCCAGCGCCAGCGGCTCGTCGCGCATCAGCGCCGAGCCCGCCCATTTGTTGCAGACCTTCTTGGCCGGGCAACCCATGTTGATGTCGATGATCTGCGCGCCGCGCTCGATGTTGTAGACCGTGGCCTCGGCCATCATGTCGGCGTCGGTGCCTGCGATCTGCACCGCAATGGGGCCCGGTTCGCCGTCATGGTTGGCGCGCCGTGATGTCTTGAGCGTGCCCCAAAGCTCCTTGCGCGACGTGACCATCTCGCTGACCGCGTAGCCCGCGCCCAGCGCACGGCACAACATGCGGAAGGGCCGGTCCGTCACGCCGGCCATGGGCGCGACGAACAGGCGGTTTTCCAGCGTGTGGTTGCCGATCTGCAAGGTCATTTGGGAGGAAGCGGTGCGCGTTCGGCTGCTGAAAAATGAGGCACGATTGTAGCCACGTGGCATTTCAGCGACTGAAACGATTTGCGCTTGGGTACCCGTGAAAACACGGGTGCGTGCCGGGGCCTTATCCCACGCGGGCGCGACGTGAGCGCTGCCTATACTGCGCGACCTTATGCAAGCCTGGCTCGACTCCCTCCTGGCGCTGATGGCGCTGCCGCAGTACGGTCTCTCGACCCTGTTCGTCGCAGCGTTCGTCTCGGCGACCCTTCTGCCGGTGGGCTCCGAGCCCGTGCTCTTCGGCCTGCTCAAGCTCAACCCGGACATGTTCTGGCCGGCCATCGCGGTCGCGACGGTGGGCAACACGCTGGGGGGCGCGGTCGACTGGTGGATGGGCTACGGCGCGCACAAGGTGGCCGACAAATACTCGCACTCGAAACACCATGTGCGGGTTTTGGGCTGGCTGGAGAAGCTCGGCCCCAAGGCCTGCCTGCTGAGCTGGCTGCCGCTGGTGGGCGATCCGCTGTGCGCGGTGGCGGGCTGGCTCAAGCTGCCGTTCTGGCCCTGCTTGGCCTACATGGCCATCGGCAAGTTCCTGCGCTACGTCACCATGACGGTGGCGCTGCTGCAGATCTTCTGATCGACTTCGCCCCGCTCCGTATCAGCTCAGCAGGCCGTAGGGACCGCCGCGCTCGAGCGCGCGCTTGTACGCCGGGCGCGCGTGGATGCGCTCCAGGTAGGCCATGAGCTTCGGCCGCTTCGCATCGAGCCCGCCGCGCGCCTGCGCCGCCTCGACCGGAAAGCTCATCTGGATGTCAGCGCCGGTGAACACGTCGCCGGCAAACCACTCGCTCTTGCCGAGCTCGGCCTCCATGAAATTCAGGTGGCTCAGGATGTTCGGATTGATGAACGCCGACTTGGTCTTGCTCGCGATGGCCTTGGCAATCGGCTTCGCGAAGAACGGCATCTTTGTGGTCTCGATGCGGTCGAACACCAGCTTGAGCAGCAGCGGCGACATCGCCGAGCCTTCGGCGAAGTGCAGCCAGTAGCGATAGCGCACCGCATCCGGCGTGCCCGGCGCGGGCGCGAGACGGCCGTTGCCGAAGCGCTCGATGAGCGTCTCCACGATCGCCCCCGACTCCGCGAGCGTGAGCCCGTCACCCGTCGTAACCACCGGTGACTTGCCCAGCGGATGCACGGCCCGCAGCGAAGCGGGCGCCAACATGGTCTGCGGATCGCGCTGGTAGTGGACGATCTCGTAAGGCAGCTCGAGCTCTTCGAGCAGCCAGAGCACGCGCTGCGAGCGCGAATTGTTGAGGTGGTGGACGGTGAGCATGGGGGCGGGCCTTGTGGAGAAATTCAGGGCGCGCGAAGTCTACCGAACAACGCCTACTTCACGCCCGCCTTGCGCAATTCCTCTGCAGTGATGCGGACCGGCTTCTGATCGCGCTGCACAACAATGGCGGTGTCCGTGCGAACGGCCGCCTCCCGCGCCGCCCGGGCCGCCCGCCGGATCGCTATCAGTGAAGCGGCCAGATCCTTGTCCTTGGCCTGCATGAGCTGTTCACGGGTCATGGTGCTTCTCCCCATTCGATGAGATCCGGCTCTTCGCCAGCGTTGTCGTAAAGCGCCCAGGCATCCACCGCAGCGCGGTACCGGTCGTCGAAATTCCGGCGCCCTGCCTCGAAACGGCGGCGAATCACATCTTCAGGAATGTGATGGCCTCCCTGCCGCACGCGTTCCGCCACCCGAGCAATCGCAAACTCCGCCGTCGGAAGCGCCAGAAAGAACAGGCTCACGTGATAGCCCAACTTCCTCCAGGCGCCAATATGGCGCAGATAACCCAGCCCTGACAACGTGGTCTCGAACGCAAAGCTCTCCCGGCGACGCACGCACTGGGCAATCTCCTCGAGCATCAGGCGCCCGGCCTTGATGGCCTCCGCCTCGGGCGCAAAGGGCGACAGCCCGGCCGCGATCAGGTCCGCATTGATGAAACGGGAAATCCGAGCTTCCTGCGGAAGGAAAGCGCGGGCAAAGGTTGTCTTGCCTGCGCCATTCGCGCCCCGCGATGATGACGATCTTCGAATGGCTCATCGGCGGGACATCTGCGCCCGGGGTATCAGGAGCTGAACAGGAAATTCATCACGTCGCCATCCTTCACGACGTATTCCTTGCCTTCCGAACGCATCTTCCCCGCGTCCTTGGCGCCCTGCTCGCCCTTGAAGGCGATGTAGTCCTCGAATGCGATGGTCTGGGCGCGGATGTAGCCCTTCTCGAAGTCGCCGTGGATCACGCCGGCGGCCTGCGGGCCGGTGTCGCCGATGTGGATGGTCCAGGCGCGCACTTCCTTCACGCCGGCGGTGAAGTAGGTCTGCAGGCCCAGCAGCTTGAATGCCGCGCGGATCAGGCGGTTCAGGCCCGGCTCTTCCTGGCCGATCTCGGCGAGGAACATCTTCTTGTCTTCGTCGTCCATCTCGGCCAGGTCGGCTTCGATCTTGGCGCAGATGGCGACCACGGGCGCGCCCTGCCTGGCGGCGTACTCGCGCAGGCGGTCGAGATACGGGTTGTTCTCGAAGCCGTCTTCCGACACGTTGCCCACGAACATCGCGGGCTTGGCGGTGATGAGCGTGAAGCTCTTGACCAGCGGCAGCTCTTCCTTGGTGAACTCGAGCGCGCGCACCGGCGTGTTCTCGTTCAGCGCGGCCTGGCAGCGCTCGAGCAGGCCGACCAGCTTCTGCGCGTCCTTGTCGCCGGAACGGGCGACCTTGGTGTGGCGGTGCAGCGCCTTCTCGACCGTGGCCAGGTCGGCCAGGCAGAGTTCGGTCTGGATCACTTCGATGTCGGAGATCGGGTCGACCTTGCCGGCCACGTGGATCACGTTCTCGTCGTCGAAGCAGCGCACCACGTTGACGGTGGCGTCGGTCTCGCGGATGTGCGCCAGGAACTTGTTGCCCAGGCCTTCGCCGGTGCTGGCGCCGGCCACCAGGCCGGCGATGTCCACGAACTCGACGATGGCGGGCACCACGCGCTCGGGCTTGACGATCTCGCTCAGCTGCGCGAGCCGGGGGTCGGGCACTTCCACCACGCCGACGTTGGGCTCGATGGTGCAGAAGGGATAGTTCTCCGCCGCGATGCCGGCCTTGGTCAGCGCATTGAAAAGGGTGGATTTACCGACGTTGGGCAGGCCGACGATGCCGCATTGCAAACTCATGGGAGGTCCTCTTGGGTAACCGGCGATTTTAGGCGAGCATGGCTGCATGCCCGCCCGGCAGGTCTTGGAACCGCTTCTTGCAACCCTGTCATCCGCCCCCGGAAAGCTCAGGGTTAGCCCCGATGGGCAAACGTTTGCGCAAACGTTTCCCTTGGTTAACATCGGGGCCCCCGGCAAAGACCGGCGTACCGCTTTGATCAACCACCCCAGGAGACATCCACCATGAAATTCACCC
Source organism: Variovorax sp. PMC12 (assembly GCF_003019815.1). NCBI lineage: Bacteria > Pseudomonadati > Pseudomonadota > Betaproteobacteria > Burkholderiales > Comamonadaceae > Variovorax > Variovorax sp. PMC12. The sequence goes on along the minus strand of NZ_CP027773.1, from coordinate 4,938,836 downwards.
GCCGTACCCTGCAAAGCGCTGCTGCATTGACGCTGCTGGGCGCCATCGCCGGAACGCCCGCCTTCGCCCAGGACAAGCCGAAGGTCGCGCTGGTCATGAAGTCGCTGGCCAACGAGTTCTTCCGCACCATGGAAGACGGCGCCAAGGCGCACCAGAAGGCCCATGCCTCCGAATACACGCTGGTGGCCAACGGCATCAAGGACGAGACCGACACCTCCGCGCAGATCAAGATGGTCGAGCAGATGGTGGCGCAGAAGATCAACGCGCTGGTCATCGCGCCGGCCGATTCGAAGGCGCTGGTGCCGGTCATCAAGGCCGCCATCGACAAGGGCATCCTGGTGGTCAACATCGACAACCAGCTCGACGCCGCCGCGCTCAAGGAAAAGGGCATCCAGGTGCCGTTCGTCGGCCCCGACAACCGCGCCGGCGCCAAGCTGGTGGGCGACGCGCTCGCCAAGGAGCTGAAGTCGGGCGACAAGGTCGGCATCATCGAGGGCGTGTCGACCACCTTCAATGCGCAGCAGCGCACGCTGGGCTACCAGGACGCGATGAAGGCCGCCGGCGTGACGGTGGTGGGCGTGCAGTCCGGCCAGTGGGAAATCGACAAGGGCAACACGGTGGCCGCCGGCATGATGCGCGAGCACCCCGACCTGAAGGCGCTGCTCGCGGGCAACGACAGCATGGCGCTGGGCGCCGTGGCCGCCGTCAAGGCCGCCGGCAAGACCGGCAAGGTGCTGGTGGTGGGCTACGACAACATCGGCGCCATCAAGCCGATGCTGGCCGACGGCCGCGTGCTCGCCACGGCCGACCAGTTCGCCGCCAAGCAGGCCGTGTTCGGCATCGAGACCGCGCTGAAGGCCATCGCCGACAAGAAGAAGCAGGCCGACATGCCCGCCGAAGTGAAGACCGACGTGGTGCTGGTCACCAAGTCGTCCAAGTAAAAACAGTCTCCCGACCGAAGAAAAGAGCCTCCGTTGACCGCACCCGCCGCAATGAACGACAACCGCGCCCAGCCCGTGCTCACGCTGAGCACCATGGGCAAGGACTATGCGGCGCCGGTGCTGGACGACGTCTCGCTCGTGCTCAACGCCGGCGAAGTGCTGGCCCTCACGGGCGAGAACGGCGCCGGCAAGAGCACGCTGTCGAAGATCGTCTGCGGCCTGGTGCAGCCCACGCGCGGCCAGATGCTGCTCGACGGCAAGCCCTTTGCGCCCGGCTCGCGCCGCGACGCCGAGCGGCTTGGCGTGCGCATGGTCATGCAGGAGCTGGGCCTCGTCACCACCCTCTCGGTGGCCGAGAACCTGCTGCTCGACCGCCTGCCCAACAAGACCGGCTGGATCCGCCGCGGCAAGCTGCACGAGCTGGCCGCGCGCCAGCTCGCCAAGATCGGCATGCAGAACATCGACCCGGCCACGCCGGTGGCGCGGCTGGGCATCGGCCAGCAGCAGATGGTGGAGATCGCGCGCAACCTGCAGGACGACACGCGCGTGCTGGTGCTCGACGAGCCCACCGCCATGCTCACACCGCGAGAAACCTCGCACCTGTTCGAGCAGATCGACCTGCTGAAGGCGCGCGGCGTGGCCATCGTCTACGTGTCGCACCGCCTCGAGGAACTGCAGCGCATCGCCGACCGCGTGGCGGTGCTGCGCGACGGCCGGCTGGTGGACGTGCGTGCAATGGCCGGCGTGCGCGAATCCGAACTGGTGCAGCGCATGGTCGGCCGCGCGGTGCACGAGCACGAAGGCCGCGAGCGCCGCACCGCCGGCCCGGTGCTGCTGAGCGCGCGCGGCATCGGCCGGACGCAGGTCGTGCGCGACGTCGACATCGACCTGCGCGCGGGCGAAGTCATGGGCCTGGCCGGCCTCGTCGGCTCGGGCCGGACCGAACTGGTGCGGCTGCTGTTCGGCGCCGACCGCGCGGACCGCGGCGAGATCACCCTTCATGAAAACGGCCAGCCCGCGCAGCACGCGCGCAAGGGCTGGCGCTCGCCGATGCAGGCCATCCGCGCCGGCATCGGCCTCGTCACCGAAGACCGCAAGTCGCAGGGCCTGCTGCTGACGCAGTCGATCCGCGTGAACGCCACGCTCAGCGACCTCGGCGCCATTTCCCACGCCGGCTGGCTGCAGCGCGCCAAGGAGCGCGGCATTGCGCAGAAGCTGGTGGAACTGCTGCGCATCCGTTCGCGCAGCATCGAACAACCGGTCGCCACGCTCAGCGGCGGCAACCAGCAGAAGGTGGTGTTCGCGCGCTGGTTGCACCGCGAATGCAAGGTGCTGCTGCTCGACGAGCCCACGCGCGGCGTGGACGTGGGCGCGCGCGCCGACCTGTACGCCGAACTCGACCGCATGACCGACGCCGGCAAGGCGCTGCTGATGGTGTCGAGCGACCTGCGCGAACTGATGGCCATGTGCGACCGCATCGGCGTGATGAGCGCCGGCCGGCTGGTGGCGGTGTTCGAACGCGGCGAATGGACCGAACAATCGCTGCTGGCCGCAGCATTCAGCGACGCGGCCGGACGCGCCGCCAACAATCCGCCGACGGCATCCCCCGTTTCCGATTCGACCCCGGTCACCGCCGACACACAATGAACGCCGAAGCCTCCACGAAATCCACCCCGCCGTCCTCGCCCTCCGCACTCAAGGGCCAGCTCGGCACCTACCTGGGCCTGACGGTCGTGCTCGTGGGCATGATCGCGCTCTTCGGCTCGCTCAGCGAATACTTCCTGACGCGCGAGACCTTCGTCTCCATCGCCAACGAGATTCCCGCGCTGGCCGTGATGGCGGTCGGCATGACCTTCGTGCTGATCATCGCGGGCATCGATCTTTCCGTCGGCTCGGTGCTGGCGCTGAGTGCGGCCGTCACGGCGGCGGCCATCCTCGAATGGAAGCTGTCGGTGCCGGTGGCCGCGGCGCTCGGCCTCGCCACCGGGCTGGTCTGCGGCACGGTCACCGGCGCGGTGTCGGTCGCGTGGCGGCTGCCGAGCTTCATCGTCTCGCTGGGCATGCTCGAGGCGGTGCGCGGCGGTGCCTACCTGGTGACCGATTCGCGCACGCAGTACGTGGGCGACGCCATCTCGGGCCTGGCCGCGCCGTGGATCGGCGGCATCTCGGCCGCCTTCGTGCTGGCGGTGGTGCTGGTCGTCATCGGGCAGCTGGTGCTCACGCGCACGGTGTTCGGCCGCCACGTGGTGGGCATCGGCACGAACGAAGAAGCGATGCGCCTGGCAGGCGTCGACCCGCGCCCGATCCGCATCATCGTTTTCGCGGTCACCGGGCTGCTGGCCGGGCTCGCGGGCCTGATGCAGTCGGCCCGCCTCGAAGCCGCCGACCCGAATGCCGGCGTCGGCATCGAGCTGCAGGTGATCGCGGCGGTGGTGATCGGCGGCACCAGCCTCATGGGCGGACGCGGCTCGGTCATCAACACTTTCTTCGGCGTATTGATCATCGCGGTGCTGGAGGCCGGCCTCGCGCAGGTGGGGGCCAGCGAGCCGAGCAAGCGGATCATCACCGGCGCGGTGATCGTCGTGGCCGTCATCATCGACACGTTGCGCCAGCGCCGTGCCGAACGCCGGCTGGCCTGACGGCACCCGCCAACCAGGAAAAGGACAAGCCCCATGGCCACCATCAAGGACGTCGCGCTCAAGGCGGAGGTTTCGGTCACCACCGTGTCGCACGTGGTGAACGACACGCGCCACGTGAGCGCCAAGGTGCGCGAGCGCGTGGAGCTCGCCATCCGCGAACTGGGCTATGTGCCCAACGCGATGGCGCGCAGCCTGAAGAGCAACACCACTTCGACGCTGGGCATGCTGATTCCCAACAGCTCGAACCCCTACTTCGCCGAGATCGTGCGCATCGTGGAAGACCGCTGCTTCGGCGCCGGCTACACGCTGGTGCTGTGCAACACCGACGACGAGCCCCACCGCCAGAGCGTCTACCTGCAGGTGCTGGCCGAGCGCCGCATCGACGGGCTGATCGTGGTGTCGACCGGCGCGGGCGACGAGGAATCCCTGATGAAGCAGCTGCGCGGCCTGCGCATGCCCACGGTGCTGGTCGACCGCGAGATCGCCGACCCGGCCTGCGACCTGGTGGAGACCGCGCACATGCAGGGCGGCCTGCTCGCGGTGCGGCATCTGCTGTCGCTGGGCCACAAGCGCATTGCCTGCATCGGCGGGCCGGTGGGCGTGATGCCGAGCGAGCAGCGCATCGAGGGCTGGCGCATGGCGCTGGCAGAGACCGGCGCAACGCCCGACATCGCGAATGCGCAAGCGCTGCTCTGGCGCGGCGGCTTCACCAGCCAGGGCGGCTACGAGGCCATGCACGCCATCCTGCGCACCGAACAGAAGCCGTCGGCGGTGTTCGTCTGCAACGACCTGATGGCCATCGGCGCGCTGCGCGCCGCGCACGAGAGCGGCGTGCGCGTGCCGGACGATCTTTCGATCGTCGGCTTCGACGACATCGAACTCTCGGCCTACACCAGCCCGCCGCTCACCACGGTGGCGCAGCCCAAGGAGCGCATCGGTGCGCTGGCGGTCGACATGCTGCTCGAGCGCGTCGGCGGCAAGCGCCGCGATGCGCGCAAGGTGGTGCTGCAGCCCGAGCTGCGCGTGCGCGCCTCGACTGCGCGGCACGCGAGTTTCCGCGAGCCCGCCGCCCCCGTTCCGGCCGAAACGCCTTCCACGCAAACCCGAAAGTCCCGCACCCCGTGAGCCTGAAGCCTTCCTCCAGCAGCCCAGCCCGGGCCCCGCGCATCGTGGTGCTCGGCAGCCTCAACATGGACCTGGTGCTGCGCGTGCCGCACGCCCCGGCCGCGGGCGAAACCCTGCTCGGCCATTCGATCGCCACCATCCCCGGCGGCAAGGGCGCCAACCAGGCCGTGAGCTGCGCGCGCGAGGGCGCTCAGGTGCGCATGATCGGCTGCGTCGGCGACGACGCGCACGGCTCGGCGCTGCGCGATGCGCTCCAGCGCGACGGCATCGACACCGCCGCCCTGCGCACCGTGGCCGGCGAGCCCACCGGCACGGCGCTGATCCTCGTGGAGGACAGCGGCCAGAACCGCATCGTGCTGATTCCCGGCGCCAACGCGCGCCTGGAGGTCGACGAAGCCGCGCTGGCGCAGCAGGTGCAGGGCGCGGCCTTCCTGGTGGCGCAGTTCGAGACGCCGCTGGACCAGGTGGCGCGCGGCATCGCCGTGGCGCATGGCGCGGGCTGCAAGGTGATGCTCAACCCCTCGCCGGTACAGCCGATCGCCGAGCCCCTGTGGCCGCTGATCGACACGCTGGTGGTCAACGAGATCGAGGCGCAGGCGCTGTGCGGCCAGTCCGCCGACAGCCCGCAGGAAGCGGCGCAGGCCGGCCGGGCGCTGCGCGCCAAGGGCATCGCGCGCGTGGTCGTCACGCTGGGCGCGCGCGGCGCGGTGGCCGTCGATGCCGACGGTGCGCGCCACCATCCCGCGCCCAAGGTGCAGGCGGTCGACACCACGGCCGCCGGCGACACCTTCCTGGGTGCGCTCGCGGTCGCGCTGGGCGAAGGCCAGTCTTTCGACGACGCCGTTCGCCTGGGCATCCGCGCCGCCGCGCTGTGCATCCAGCAGCCGGGCGCCCAACCCTCCATTCCGCAGCGCGACGCCGTTCTGCTGAGCCCGCTGCCGCCCGACTGGATCACGCTGTGAAACGTTCTCCCCTGCTGCACGCCGAACTCTCCCATGTGATCGCCTCGCTGGGTCACGGCGACATGCTCGTGCTCGGCGACGCCGGCCTGCCGATTCCCGACGGCCCGCGCCGCATCGACCTGGCCGTGGCGCGCGGCGTGCCGCGGCTCGACGAGGTGCTGCAGGCGGTGCTGTCGGAGATGCAGGTCGAAGGCATCGTGGTGGCCGACGAAGCGCTGGACGACGCGAAGAATCCGCCGGGCTGGTATCCGCAGTCGCTGGGCATCGCGCCGCAGACGGTAGCGCATGAAGAATTCAAGCGCCGCACCGCGAAGGCCCGGGCCATGGTGCGCACGGGCGAATGCACGCCCTACGCCAACATCATCCTGATCGCTGGCGTGAAGTTCTGAAGCGGCACCGCCCGGGCGCCGCCGGTCATTCGAATTTGTAGTTCGCGCCCACCGGCTGGCCGACCTTGAGCACGTGCTCCACGCCCCGGATCACGATGCAGTTCATGCCGAAGGTGATGCCGCCGTCCACGCGCGGATCGGCGCGGTAGGTGCGCAGGGTGTTGCCGACCTCGGGGCTGCTGACGGCGGTGGCCGGGTCGATGTCCGGGATCGGGCAGCGCGTGCAGGGCTTGACGGGGCGGAGTTCGGCTTCGCCCTCGCCGGTGGCGATGTGCAGCGCGTCCACCCGGTCCTCGTCGTGCGACTCGATGCCCGCCAGCACGATGTTGGGCCGGAAGCGCTCGATGCCCACGGCATCGTGGCCCTGCGCGGCAAGGCGCTCGTTCAGCTCGGCCAGCGAGCCTTCGCTCGCCACCAGCACCGGGTAGCCGTCGGCGAACTGGTTCTCGGCCTCGATGCCGCCGGTCCACTTCAGGCTGGACAGGCGCTTGTGTTCCGGGTCGAAGCGCACGAGACGCAGGGTCTGCGGCTTGCCGGGCTCCGACAGGAAATCGCTGAACCACTGCGCGGCGATGTCGCCCATGTCGTAGGCCGCCACTTCGTCCTTCCAGACGCGCACGCGCACCGGTTTCTCGACGCGGTCGAAGGCCAGGTGCAGCGCCAGCATGCCGGGGGCGCGCAGAACCACTTCCATGTGCTTCATCTGCGGCTTGATCAGCGCCATGCGCGGCAGCTGCCGCTGGGTGACGAATTCGCCCTGGGCGTCGACCACCATCCAGGCGCGGTCGAATTCCAGGCCGGTCTCGGTCAGCAGCACCTCGGGAAGCTCGACCCCGCCGCAGGACTTGACCGGGTAGATGAACAGGCGCGCGATGGTGGCTTCGAGGTCGAAAGCGGGCTGGGACACGGTGGGGGTTCCTTGGAAATCGGCGGCAATTGTCCCGCAGCTTTGGAAAGTACCCTGAGCCGTTCCGGGGATACTGCGGGACCGGCTCCGCCGGGCCGCTGGTAGCGCCCCCGCGAGGGGGCGGGCGTAATCCATACAATCGTTTCATGGCTCTCCCCCCAGAAGTTTGCATTCGCGGCGCCGGCATCGTCGGCCGCACGCTGGCCCTGCTGCTCGCGCGCGAGCGTGTGCGCGTCGCGCTGGTGGTGCCCCCGGCCACGCAGGGCAAGCAGGACGTCCGCGCCTATGCGCTGAACACCGCCTCCCGCACGCTGCTCGAATCGCTGCGCGCCTGGCCCGACGCCGCGCACGCCACGCCGGTGCGCGAAATGCTCGTGCACGGCGACGAAGGCGGCCGGGTGCATTTCAGCGCCACGCGCCAGAAAGTCGACGCGCTGGCCTGGATCGTCGACGTGCCCGCGCTCGAGCAGCAACTGGCAGACGCCGTGCGCTTCCAGCCCCTGATCGAAGTCGTGGCCGAGCCGGTCGCCGCACCGCTCACCGTGGTGTGCGAAGGCAAGGCCAGCGCCACGCGCGAGGCGCTCGGCGTGAGCTACGAGGTCACGCGCTATCCCCAGCATGCGATAGCGGCGCGGCTCGAGGCAGAGCAGTCGCACGACGGCATCGCGCGCCAGTGGTTCAACGACAAGGGCGAGGTGCTCGCGCTGCTGCCTCTGGGCGGCGTGCACGGCAGGACGGTCGCGCTGGTCTGGTCGGTCGACCAGTTGCGCGCACCGGCCCTGCTTGCGCAAGGCGACGAAGAATTCAATGCCGCGGTCACCGAGGCCAGCCGCGCGGCGCTCGGTGCGCTCAAGCTCACGAGCGAGCGCGGTGCCTGGCCGCTGGCCCGCGCCATCGCCGATCGCTGGACCGGCGCCATGCCCGGCCAGCCGGCCCGCTCCTGGGCGCTGGCGGGCGACGCCGCCCACACGGTGCACCCGCTCGCCGGCCAGGGCCTGAACCTGGGCCTGGCCGACGCCTCTGCGCTGGCCGATGTGATCAAGAACCGCGACTACTGGCGCAGCGTGGGCGACGCGCGCCTGCTGCGCCGCTACGAACGCGCCCGCCGTGCCGACGTGCTGCAGATGAGCCTGGCGACCGACGGACTGCAGCAACTTTTCTCGCACAACCTGGGGCCGCTGCCTGCATTGCGCAACTGGGGCATGCGCGGTTTCGACCGCACGCGCCTCGTCAAGCACTGGATCACGGCCCAGGCGATGGGCCTGAAGGCCTGACGCCCCGCCATCTTCTCGAATCGAACCAACGGATCTCCCGATGACACTCGCACGCAACCTCCTACTCGCCGCCTGCACGCTGGGCGCGGTCGTGGCCGCCACAGCCGGCGAAGCCGAGATCCGCAAGAACCTGCCGGCGCGCATTCCGCAGTTCCCCGCCATCGACGAAGTGTCGAAGTCGCCGATTCCGGGCCTCTACGAAGTGCGCGTGAACAGCTCGCAGATCTTCTACACCGACGAGCAGGGCAACTACCTGATCCAGGGCAACCTGATCGACGTGAAGTCGCGCAAGAACCTGACCGAGGAACGGGTCGAGAAGCTCAGCGCCGTCGCCTTCGACCAGCTGCCGCTGAAGGACTCGATCAAGATCGTGCGCGGCAACGGCAAGCGCAAGCTCGCCGTGTTCGAAGACCCGAACTGCGGCTACTGCAAGCGCTTCGAGAAGGACATGAAGACGGTCGACAACGTGACCGTTTACCTGTTCCTGTACCCCGTGCTCGGCCCCGATTCGAACATCAAGTCGCGCGACATCTGGTGCAGCAAGGACAAGGGCAAGGCCTGGGGCGACTGGATGGAGTCGAGCACCCGTCCCGCCACCGCGCCCAGCAGCTGCGACGTGACCGCGCTGCAGCGCAACGTCGAGTTCGGCCGCAAGTACAACATCACCGGCACGCCCACGCTGATCTTCAGCGACGGCACGCGCACGCCCGGCGCCATTCCCGCAGAGCAGGTCGAGAAGCAACTCGCCGCTTCGTCGAGCTGATGGCGACGAAGGCTCCTGCGCGGCGCAGTACCGCCGCTACCGCCGTGCCCGTGGCCGGCGTGCGCTTTCGCGTCGAATGCGCGGATCTCCATGCGCGCCTGTTCGGGGTGACGCTGACCATCGACGCGCCCGCCGCGCAGCAGCGCGTGTCGCTGCCGGTGTGGATTCCGGGCAGCTACCTGGTGCGCGAATTCGCCAAGAACCTGCAGGGCCTGCGCGCCACGCAGGGGCGCCGCAAGCCGACGCTGACGCAGCTCGACAAATGCAGCTGGCTCGTCGAATGCACGCCCGGCCAGCCGCTGGTGCTGAACTACCAGGTCTGCGCCTACGACAACTCGGTGCGCACCGCCTGGCTCGACGCCGAGCGCGGCTTCTTCAACGGCACCAGCGTATGCCTGCGGGTCGAAGGCCAGACCGACGCGCCGCATGCGCTGGAGATCGTCGCGCCCGTGCTGCCTGAGGATGCCGCGCGCTGGTCCTGCGCCACCGCGCTGGTTCCGCTCAAGACCGACAAACACGGCTTCGGCAGCTACCGCGCCGCCGACTACGACGAGCTGGCCGACAGCCCGGTCGAACTGGGCGCCTTCTGGAGCGCCGATTTCGAAGCCTGCGGCGTGCCGCACCGCTTCGTGGTGGCGGGCGCCGCAGCCTCGTTCGACGGCGACCGGCTCATTGCCGACACCAAGGCCATCTGCGAAGCAGAGATGCGCTTCTGGCACGGCGACAAGGCCGGCAAGCGCGGCGGCCCGAAGCTGCCGATCGACCGCTACGTGTTCATGCTCAATGCGGTGGACGACGGCTACGGCGGGCTCGAGCATCGCCACTCCACGGCGCTTATCTGCAACCGCCGCGACCTGCCGCAGCGCGGCGAGAAGAAAAAGCAGCCCGAGGGCTACACCACGCTGATGGGCCTCATCAGCCACGAGTACTTCCACACCTGGAACGTCAAGCGCATGCGGCCCGCCGAGTTCGCGCGCTACGACTACAGCCAGGAAAACTACACGCAGCTGCTGTGGTTCTTCGAGGGCTTCACCAGCTACTACGACGACCTGCTGCTGCGCCGCGCCGGCCGCATCGACGACGCGGCCTACCTGCGCCTGCTGAACAAGACCATCAACCAGGTCATGCAGACGCCGGGCCGGCTGGTGCAGCCGGTGGCCGACGCGAGCTTCGACGCCTGGGTCAAGTACTACCGCCAGGACGAGCAGACGCCCAACAGCACGGTGAGCTATTACACCAAGGGCGCGCTGGTGGCGCTGTGCTTCGACCTCACGCTGCGCCATGAAGGCAAGGGCACCCTTGATGACGTGATGCGCCACCTGTGGACGCACAGCGGCGGCGGGCCGATCAGCGAAGCCGACTTCGCGGCCGCGCTGGAGGCCGTGAGCGGCCGCTCGTATGCGGCGGAACTCGCGCGCTGGGTGCATTCGACCGAGGAGCTTCCGCTTGCGCAGCTTCTGCGTGCGCACGGCGTCGCCACGCTGGAAGACCCGTCGCAGCAGGCGCAGGTACTGGGCCTGCGCGTGGCCGAAACCAACGGCAGCGTGCAGGTCAAGGTGGTGCTGCGCGGCGGAGCGGCCGAGAAGGCCGGCTTTTCGGCGAACGACGAGTGGATCGGCATCGAGCTGCCTGCTGTCGGCCGGAAGGGCCAGCAGCGGCCGGCGCAAGCCTGGCGCATCGCCAAGCTCGACGACCTCGCGCTGTACCTGGGCGATGCGACGAAGTTCACGGCCATCGTCGCGCGTGACCGCAAGCTGCTCAGGCTGCCGCTCGCGCTGCCGGCCAACGCGACCACCTGGCGCCTGTTCGCGCACGATGCCGCCAAGGCGGCGGGCTGGCTGGCCGGCTAGCTAGGCGTTTTCCGGCGCGGCCGGGTGCCGCACGAACATCATCGGCTGCGGCTCCCCGACCAGCACGCAGGGCTTGCCGGTCCTGCGGCAGTGGTCCTGCACGCGCCAATAGGCGCCGTGGCTCACGCAGCCGGTCTGGCAGATCACCAGGTCGGCGGCACGCAGGCTGGCTTCGAGCGCGGGATCGTCCGCGTCGACACCGCCGTCGTGGTGCAGGTAGCGTCCTCCCGCGATTTCGACCAGCTGGCGTGCGAGCGACGGCGCCTGGTCTTCATGGCCGACGCACAGCACGGCTTTCTCGCGCAGATCGGCGGGCGCTTGCGGCCGGGACGGCCGCAGATGGCGCCGGCTGCCCGGCGACAGCAGCGCATTCAGCCGCTTGGGCAGCGCCCCGCCCGCGGCGGCACGCGCGGCCAGCTCCTCGCGCACGATGGCAACGGCCGAATCGCGCGCCACCAGTGCGCCGCGCAAACGGACGATCTGCGCCTCGAGCCTTTCGACCAGCGCGGCCTGCTCGGCCAGCAGGCGCGAGCAGCGCTCCTGGGCCCGGGCATAGGCCCGCAGCAACACGGCATGTTCTTGCATCGGGAACTCCATGGCGGGCATTCTAGATGAGAGCAATTCTCAACTGAAGTCCATTTGGTGCTTAGTGCGAAACCGACTTCGAGAACACGTTCACCACCACCACGCCCGCGATGATCAGCCCGAGCCCCGCGATGGCCGGCCCGTCGAGCTTCTGGCCGAACCACAGCCAGCTCACGAGCGAGATCAGCACGATGCCCACGCCCGACCAGATCGCATAGGCGATGCCGGTCGGAATGGTGCGCAGCGTCAGCGAGAGGAAGAAGAACGCGACCACATAGCCGGCCACCGAGGCCAGCGTGGGCCACAGCCGCGTGAAACCATCCGAGCCCTTGAGGAAACTGGTGGCGATCACTTCGGCCACGATGGCGACGAACAGGTAGGCATAGTTGGAACTCATGGCGGGCACTCTATGGGAACTCGCCATGCCCTGCCACCCACGCCGGCCATGCTGGGTATAGTGAAGCGCGTTTTTCTTCCCCTTCCCCGGAGACACCATGAGCTACGAAAACATCGAAGTGCGGACCGAAGCAGGCAAGGTCGGCATCATCACCCTCAACCGCCCGAAGGCCCTGAATGCGCTGAACGATGCGCTGATGACCGAACTGGGCCAGGCCCTGAAGGCCTTCGATGCGGACGATGCCATCGGCTGCATCATCCTCACGGGCAGCGAGCGCGCCTTCGCGGCCGGCGCCGACATCGCGGCGATGGCGAAGTACAGCTTCATCGACACCTACAAGGGCGACTACATCACGCGCAACTGGGAAATCATCCGCTCGATCCGCAAGCCGGTGATCGGCGCGGTGGCCGGCTTCGCGCTGGGCGGCGGCTGCGAGCTGGCGATGATGTGCGACTTCATCATCGCGGCCGACAACGCGAAGTTCGGCCAGCCCGAGATCAAGATCGGCGTGATCCCCGGTGCCGGCGGCACGCAGCGCCTGCCGCGCGCGGTGGGCAAGAGCAAGGCCATGGACATGGTGCTCACGGCCCGCATGATGGACGCGGCCGAAGCCGAGCGCGCCGGCCTCGTGAGCCGCGTGGTGCCCCTCGAGAAGCTCGCCGACGAGGCGCTGGGCGCGGCGCTGGTGATCTGCGGTTTCTCGCAGATCTCGGTGATGGCGGCCAAGGAATCGGTCAACCGCGCCTTCGAAAGCGGCCTGAGCGACGGCGTGATGTTCGAGCGCCGGCTGTTCCACGCGCTGTTCGCCACGCAGGACCAGAAGGAAGGCATGGACGCCTTCCTGAACAAGCGCCAGCCGGACTTCAAGAACGCCTGAGGGCGGATGCGCGCGGCCGGATGCGTTCCGGTCAGCGCGTGAGCAGCGCGCGCAGCGCGTCGAGCGCCTGCGCGGGCGGCGTGCCGACCAGCGCGGTGCCGCCGGGCTGCGGCGTCCAGCGCACCTGGCCGCCGGCGAGCTCCAGCACGGCGACCAGCGTGCTGCCGCGATAGAGCGAGAGACGCGCCTCGACCGGCGCGGCGAGTGCTTCGCCGGGCGCCGTCGCCGAACGGGCCACGGTGCCGACGAGCGCGGGCAAGCCTTCGATGTCGCCGCGCGCGTGGCGCACTTCGGCGCCTGAGCCCGCGAAGCTGAAGGACGTCCACCTGTCCAGCGCAGTGAAGCCCGCCGGGCCTTCTGCCCGCAGGACCGACTTGGGTACTGCAGCGCGCGGGGCGGGGGCGCGCTGCAGCGCGCCGGAGGCGTCTGCGCTCGCGTTGTCGCCTTGCGGTGGCGGCGGCGCGATGGCCGGTGCAGGCGCTGCGGCAGGCGCCGGAGCCTCCGCCGCATAGGCGCGCCGGCGTTCGTTTTCCAAGCGCTCTTCACGTTGCTCGTCGCTGCGCGAAGGAGCGGCCTGCTCAGCCACTGCGGCTGAGGGCGATGCAGGCGCCGGCGCGACTGGCGCTGGGGCAGCCTGCAATGGAGGCGCGGGGCGGCGAACGGCATCCGCGCCGGCATCGCGCTGGGCCTGCGCTTGTTTCTGTTGGTCGGCGGGCGCTTTTTTGGCGGCAGCAGATGGCGGCGATGCCGGTCGAGGCGCAGGCGCGGCAGCCAGCGGCGGTTCCGCAGGAGGCGCGGCCTCGGCCGCCGGTTGAGCGGGCGCAGGCGCAGGTGGTGCCGCCGCTGGCGCTGCAGCGCCGGCAACGCGTGCCTCGCCATCCAGCTGTGCATCCGGCACCGGTTCGCGATGCCACAGCACCGTCACGAAAGTCGCCAGCAGCACCGTGGCGAACGCCGCATTCCAAGGCATGCGCGAACGCGGCTCCCCGCCACCACCGAAGACACGGCGCCACCACGGCACGGCGCTCGCGCTGTTGGCGGCGGTGTTGGCGACGGTGTTCTGCGCGGCCGGCACGGTGGCGACAAGGTTGTGCGCCATCTTCAGGATGGCATCGCGCGTGCGCGGGTCGGGGGTTGCGGCGCTGTCGGGCGCATGGTCCAGCGCGCGGCGCAGGGCCGGGTCGCGCAGGTCGCGTTCATCGTCGCGGTCGAAACCGGTAGTGCCGTTGCCGCTCATGCCCGCTGCTCCAGCACCGCAAGATAACGCGCCATGCAGCCGCGCAGCTTCTGCAGGCCGTAGCGCAGGCGGCTGCGCACGGTCTCGAAACCGATCTCCAGGCTCGCGGCCAGCGCCTCGACGGTCAGGCCGTCTTCGTGGTGCAGCAGGAACGCGGCGCGCTGGTCGCTCGGGAGCTCGTCCAGGCAGGCCAGCAGCCGGCGGCCGGCGGCGCGCCAGAAAGCGAGCTCCTCGGCGGATGGATGCGCGGCAGCGTCCATCGCGCCGCGCACGCCGCGCTCGAGCGCGGGCACGGGATCGCCGTCGTCGTCGGGATGCGCATCGAGCGCCACTTCGCGTCCGCTCACGCGCAGGCGGTCCATCGCAAGGTTGTGTGCAATGGTGAAGGCCCAGGTGCGCCAGGCGGCGCCCTGCGGCGAGAAGCTGTCGCGCGCCGAGATGATCCGCACCCAGGTGTCCTGGAACACCTCGTCGGCCTGCGCCGCGAGCCGCGCGCCCAGCAGCCGCTTGACGAAGCGGAACAGCCCGCCCTCGTGGCGCGCATAGAGCACGTCGAACGCGGCGGCGTCGCCCTGCGCGTAGGCCAGCATCAACTGGTCGTCGGGCATGGCCTGTCGCTCGGTGGCGCTGTCGGCGGAAGGGGCGCGGGGAAGCGCGGACATCGGAGGATTTTCACCCGGGCTTGTACGGGCGACGAGCGGCTTCGGGGTTCGAGCCGGCAAAAATCGACTCGGGTGGCCAGCAGGCTGTTGAACTCGGGCAAAAATCTGGGCTATAATCTTGGGCTCGGCACCAAACAATGCCGAACGGCTCTTTAGCTCAGTCGGTTAGAGCGATGGAATCATAATCCACAGGTCCGCGGTTCGAGTCCGTGAAGAGCCACCAACAATATAAGCCTTGCAAGTCATTGACTTGCAAGGCTTTTTTCTTGGCCGAAGGATAATCGGCGGCAATGCCCGCCTCCTTCCGCGCCACTCGGACCAAGCCTGCCGCCCGCGCAGGCCTGCGTCGTCCCGGCGCGGGCCTGATCCGCTGGGTCTTGCTGTGGTTCGCGCTGTCGCTCGGCGCGGCCATCGCGTCGCCGGTGGTGCATCCGCAGTCCGTGGAGCTGGTGTGCTCGAGCGCCGGGTCGGTCAAGGCCATCGTGCATACCGACGACGGCGCGCAAGAGCTGGGCATGGGCCACATGGACTGCCCGCTGTGCGTGCTGGCAGGCGCGCCGCCCGCGACGCCCGCGGTCGAACTTCCCGCGCTCGTGCCGCCGTGCCATGCGGTGCAGCCGGTTCCGGCCGCGCACGTCGCCGTGGGCACAGCGGCACCTCCGCCCGCGCGCGGCCCTCCTTCGCTCTCCTGACGCTTCCCGTTTCGCTCGTCCGCGCATGCGATGCCGCCGCCTGAGGGCTGGCTTCGTCGCATCGCGGTCCTCCGCACAACGCATCGATCGGCGCTCGCGTCCGGGCGCCAGAGAGCTTTTATCCATGACTCATTCCACGCTTTCACGCCGTGGCCTGCTGCTGTCCGGCAGCACTGCGCTTGCGGCCCTGGCCCTCGCCGGCTGCGACAACGGCAAAGTGCTGCCCGCCAGCTTCAACGGCGTCGACATCAGCGGCGCCACCTACGCGCAGGACTTCCGCCTGACCGACCCCGACGGCCGCGAGCGCACGCTGGCCGACTTCAAGGGCAAGGCGGTGATGATGTTCTTCGGCTTCACGCAATGCCCCGACGTATGCCCCACCGCGCTCGTGCGCGCCGCCGAGATCAGGCGGCTGCTCGGCGCCGACGGCGAACGGCTGCAGGTGATCTTCGTCACCGTCGACCCCGAGCGCGACACGCCCGTGGTGCTCAAGGCCTACACCCAGGCCTTCGATCCGAGCTTCATCGGCCTGTATGGCGACGCGCAGAAGACCAGCGACACCGCGAAGGAGTTCAAGGTCTTCTACAAGAAGGTGCCCACCGGCTCCTCGTACACCATGGACCACTCGGCCTTCAGCTACGTGTTCGACCCCAGGGGAAAGATCCGCCTCGTGCTGCGCCACGAGCAGAGCGCGCAGGAATGCGCCGACGACCTGCGCAAGATCCTGCAGGCCTGACCTTTTCAACCATTCAAATCAAATCCAAGGAGATCCAGACCATGAAGAACCGCATTGCACACATCCTCGCCGTCACCAGCGCAGCGCTGCTGCTCACCGCCCATGCAGCGCACGCGCAAGTCACCGTCAAGGACGCCTGGGTGCGCGCCACCGTGCCGCAGCAGAAGGCCACCGGCGCGTTCATGCAGCTGAGCGCCGCAAAGGACACCAGGCTGGTGTCGGCCAGCTCGCCCGTCACGCCGGTCGTCGAAGTGCACGAGATGGCCATGCAGGACAACGTGATGCGCATGCGCCAGATCGCCGCGCTGGACCTGCCGGCCGGCAAGGCCGTCGAACTCAAGCCCGGCGGCTATCACGTGATGCTGCTCGACCTCAAGCAGCAGGTGAAAGAAGGCGACACCGTGCCGCTCACGCTGGTGTTCGAGGGCAAGGACGGCAAGCGTGAGACGGTGGAGGTGAAGGCGCCGGTGCGGGCGCTGAATGCGTCGGCGCAGCCGGCGGCGGGCCACGGCGGGCACAAGCACTGAGCGCCCCGGCGCGGGACCGGCTGAAGGAACTACCCTGTTTCGGTGATGGCGCCCGCCCCCGGGACGCACAAGAATTGTTAATAAATATTGACAAACCATCCCCTCCCCGGCCGGCGTCTTCGTGGGCCGGATGGCCGAGGGAGGTGCATACGGGGGTTTTCAGTGCCGCTCAGCTACCTGCTCCACTTGGAGAACGCTCGCCTGCCGATGCACGTGACCGGCGCGCAGGATGTGCGCCGGGTCTCCGTCCTGAAGGCGACCGGCCTCATCGAGGCCGCCATCGACCCGGCCTACGACACCGGCAAGGGCAGCTACAGGCTGGCGCAGGACGCGCTGGTGATCTGCATCACCGACGACGGACATGCCGAGATCGACCGGCTGCGCGGCGGCGAGGGCAACGGCAGCAGCACATCGCCGAAGAAGGCATCGAACGCCAGGCTCGAGCCGCTCGACTACCTTCGCGCCATAGAAAGTTCGGCCTTCCCCCTTCGGGTGCAGGACAGGGAGGCGATCGGCTGCGTGGAGGCACTGAAGCAGGCGGGCTTCGTCGATGCGGTCATCGGCCCGGCGCTCACATGGAAGGCCGCCGACGGCGAGCCGCAGGGGCTGGCGGTGATCAAGCGCATCACGCCTTTCGGCCGGGCGCATCTGGCGCGAAGCGCGACCAGGTGATTGCGCGGCATCTGGAATTCCGGCCAACCGGCGCCGCAAGCGGTCGGCGCCAACGGCTGGGCGCGCGGCTGCCTATTCAACAGGCAACGTGGCGGGAACCCACGCCGATGCTTGCTCCGCCGATCCGACTCCCCGCACAACCCACAGAGTTGTCCACAGAAAAATCGAACAAGTCATCAAACCGTCAAACAGATGTCGTCGCCGTGTAACCCTTGAACTGCTCGCGCAGCTTCGTCTTCAGCAGCTTGCCGGTGGCGGTGTGCGGCAGGCTGTCGACGAACACTACGTCGTCCGGTAGCCACCATTTCACGACGCGCTCTGCAAGGAATGTGAGCAGTTCCTCTCGTGTCACTTCCGCTCCTGCGCGCTTGACAACGATGAGCAGCGGCCGCTCCTGCCACTTCGGATGCGCGATGCCGATGACGGCCGCTTCGGCCACCGCCGGGTGCAGGCTCGCCGTGTTCTCGAGGTCGATGGAGGAAATCCATTCGCCGCCCGACTTGATCACGTCCTTCGCGCGGTCGACCAGCTGCACATACCCGTCTTCGTCGATGTTGGCGACGTCGCCCGTGGGAAAGAAGCCTTCGGCGTCGAGCACCGGCCCGCCCTCGCTCTTGAAGTAGCCGCTCGCGATCCACGGTCCGCGCACATGCAGGTGGCCGAAGGCCTTGCCGTCGTGCGGCAGGCGCCGGCCGTCTTCGCCGACGATCTTCAGTTCCACGCCCCACACGCCGCGGCCCTGGCGCATCTTCACGCGCAGCTGCTCTTCCTTGGGCATCGACAGGTGCTTGGGCAGCAGGTTGCCGATCACGCCGATGGGGCTGGTCTCGGTCATGCCCCAGCCCTGCACGAAGTCGGCGCCGAAGTCGCGCTCGAAGCGCTCGATCATGCTGCGCGGCGTGGCGGCGCCGCCCACGCCGATGCGCTTGAGGCCGATGGCGCGGGTGTCGATTTCAGGATGCGCGTCGAAGTACTGGAACAGCATGAGCCAGATGGTGGGTACGGCCTGCGAGAAGCCTACCTTCTCGTCGCGCATCAGCTCGTACAGGCTCTGGCCGTCCATGTGCGGGCCGGGCATGACCAGCTTCGCGCCGGCCATCGCCGCTGCATACGGCATGCCCCAGGCGTTGGCATGGAACATGGGCACCGCGAGCAGCAGCGTCATCTGCGAATTGACGCCGAAGGTGTCGGGCGCGCATTCCATCAGCGAATGCAGCACGGTCGAGCGGTGCGAATACAGCACGCCCTTCGGGTTGCCGGTGGTGCCCGAGGTGTAGCAGAGCGAAGAGGCGGTGCGCTCGTCGAACTCGGGCCAGGCGTAGGCCTCGCTCTGCGCGCCGATGAGTTCGTCGTAGCACAGCAGATTGGGCACGTCGATGGCGGGCATGTGCGCGCGGTCGGTCATGGCGATGAAGGCGCGCACCGACTTCAGGCCCGGTGCGAGCTTCTCCACCAGCGGCGCGAAGGTGGTGTCGAAGAACAGCACCTTGTCTTCCGCATGGTTGACGATGTAGTCGATCTGCTCGGGAAAGAGCCGCGGGTTCACCGTGTGCAGCACCGCGCCCGAGCCCGACACGCCGAAGTACAGCGCCAGGTGGCGATACGTGTTCCAGGCCAGCGTGCCGACGCGGTCGCCGGGCTCGATGCCCAGCGTCTTCAACGCATTGGCCACCTGCTTGGAGCGGCGCTGTATCTCCGCGTAGTTTGTGCGGTGCACCGGGCCCTCCACGGTGCGCCCGACGATCTCGGCGCGCGGGTGGAAGGTGGCCGCGTGATCGATCAGCGACGAGATCAGCAGCGGGCGGTCTTGCATCAATCCGAACATGGTCTTGCCTCCTGTACGCTGGGGCGATGCTAGGCAGCCGCCGTGCCGCGCCGCATCGTCGGAACGGACGATTGAGGGCGTTCGAGGGTTGCCCCTAGCATCGATCTTCAAGAGGACCCTTGCATGAACGTTCAGGACGCCATCGCCACCCGCCGCTCGGTGCGCGATTTTCTCGACACGCCGGTGCCCGGCGACGTCATCCGCCGCGTGCTCGCGCAGGCATTGCGCGCGCCCTCGGGCGGCAACCTGCAGCCGTGGCACCTGCACGTGGTGGGCGGCGACAGGCTGTCGGAGCTGAAAACCATCATGCGCACCCGCGTGCAGGAGGCGCCCGGCGGCGAAGGCAGCGAGTACGACATCTACCCGCGCGAGCTGGTCGCGCCCTACCGCGACCGCCGCTTCGCCGTGGGCGAGGCCATGTACGCACGCCTGGGCATCCCGCGCGAGGACAAGGCCGCGCGCCGCGAATGGTTCGCGCGCAACTACCAGTTCTTCGGCGCGCCGCTCGCGCTGTTCTGCACCGTCGACCGCCGCATGGGGCCGCCGCAGTGGTCCGACCTGGGCATGCTCCTGCAGAACGTGATGCTCCTGCTGCGCGCCGAAGGGCTCGACAGCTGCCCGCAGGAATGCTGGGCCATCTACCCGCAGACCATCGGCCGGTTCATCGAACTGCCGCCCGAGCGCATGCTCTTCACCGGCATGGCCATCGGCTACGCCGACAGGAGCAGGCCGCTCGACGCACTGGTGACCGAGCGCGCGCCGCTCGATGAAGTGGCGGAGTTCACGGGCATCTGAGCCGAGGAACGGAACCTGCTTGCCGCCGGGCGTACTCCACGAAGCGCCCGATGATGCTCATTGCCCAGATCTCCGACCCGCACATCCGCCCCGCCGGCCAGCTCTACCAGGGCGTGGCCGATTCGAACCGGATGTTCGAGGAAGCCATCGACCATCTGCACGCCCTTGACCGCAGGCCCGCGCTCGTGCTGCTGACCGGCGACCTCGTCGACGAAGGCCGGCCCGACGAATACGCGCAGGCGCGCCGACTGCTGTCGAAGCTGGCCATTCCCTGCCTCGTGATTCCCGGCAACCACGACCACCGCGAGAACTTCCGCACGGCCTTCGCGGACCACGCCTACCTGCCGGCCGAAGGCCCGATGCACTACTGCATCGACGACCATGCGGTGCGCATCGTGGCGCTGGACTCCTGCGTTCCCGGCCTGCACCACGGCGATGTCGACGCAGAAGGCCTCGCGTGGCTGCGGCGCACGCTGGAGGCCGACCGCGCGAAGCCGACACTGCTGATGCTGCACCACCCGCCCTTCGCCAGCGGCATTCCCTACATGGATACCTACAGCTACGCCAACCCCGCGCCGCTCGAAGCCGTGCTGCGCGATTTCGGCAACATCGAGCGCGTGCTTTGCGGGCATGTGCACCGCACGATGCTGCGGCGCTGGGCGGGCACGGTCGTGTGCTCCTGCCCCAGCAGCACGACGGAAATCGCACTGCGGCTCGCGGACGGTGCGGCGCCGGCCTCCTACATGGGGCGGCCGGGCTGCATGCTGCATCTGTGGGACGAGGTGCATGGCATGGTGAGCCATGTGAGCCACGTCGGGGCGATGGAGGGGCCGTATCCGTTTGCGTGAGTTTGCGTGATCGAGCGCCTGGCGGCAGCCCAGGCCGCCGGGCGCGCAGAATGCGGCCGATGCCCAGCGAACGCACCCTTCTCTACGCCGGAACCGAGTTCACGGTGGAGCACGTGTGCTCGCGCACGCACGGGCCTGACTGGAGTGCGTACTACACCATTGGCTCGCGGCGCATTGTCCTGCCGGTGGGGCACACGGTGCTCGACGTGCGCTCGGGCGACAGCACCTGGCTGGTCGACGGACTGACCGCCATGCACCTCAACGACGCCATGGTCTACCAGCTGCGGCCCTCGCCAACACACGCGACGCGGCACAGCATGGTGGTCAGCGGATACCAGGCGCCTCGTGCAAGCAAGGCGCCGGTCTTCAGCCTGCTGTCGCCGGCGTCGCTGTATCGCGTTCATGCGGCGCAAAAGCAGCTGCGCAACGGCGACGCGGGTCCGCAGACCGTCGCGCAGCTACTCGACGAGATCGGCACGTCGCGCCAATTGATGCCTTTGAATGGCACAGTGGCGCGCGCAAAAAGACTGCTTGCGGAAACCACCGACCGTGAAGCGCGGCTCTCGATGCACGCGCTGGCCGATGCCGTCTCGCGTTCTCCGTTCCACTTGGCACGCAGCTTTCGCCAGCAGACCGGCCTGAGCTTGCACCAGTACCGCCAGCACCTGCGGCTCGCCACGGCCCTTGATCGGCTGGCCTGCGGCGACCAGGACCTGGCGGGCATTGCGCACGATCTCGGCTACTGCAGCCAGAGCCATCTGGGCGCGGTATTCCGGCGCGAGGTGGGCGTGACGCTGGGTGAAGCGCGCCGCGCGCTGACCACCGCACGAATCTGATAGCCGCCGCGCGGCACGGCCGCGAGACTTCTGGCGATGGACAAGAAGAACCTTCGCACAGGCGTTTTCGCCGCGCTCACCGCGGCACTGATTGGCAGCGCGTGGCAACTGGTCTCGCGCCACGGTGTGACCACCACGCTGGGCCCGATGGAACTGGTGCTGCTGCGCTACGGCATTCCCGCTTTGCTGCTCTCCCCGCTGTGGCTCGGCAAGGGCCTGGTTCCGCCCAAGGCCTCGCGCCTTGCGCTCGTGCTGCTCGTCATCGGGGGCGGCCTGCCTTTCGGCCTGCTCGTGCTGGCGGGCGCACGCTGGGCACCCGCCAGCCACATGGGCATCTTCATGGCGGGCAGCCTGCCGCTGTTCACCGCCATCGGCGCACGGCTGCACAAAGGGCAGAAGGTAGGCGGCATCCGGTTGCTGGGGCTGGGCTGCATCGCGGTCGGCATCGCGCTGTTTGCGACGGACAGCTTGCGCGACGGCTCGCTCGATTGGCGCGGCGACCTGCTCTTTCTTTCGGCGGCTGTGCTGTGGGCCGTCCACTCGCTCGCCTTCGCGCATTGCGACTTCACGCCGTGGCAGGGCACGGCGTTCGTGAACGGGTGGTCGACCTTGCTCCTGCTGCCGCTGCTGGGCACGGTCGGTGCGCCAAGGCTGCTGACCGCACCGTGGACGGATGTCGCCATACAAGCCGTGATGCAGGGCGTGGTCGCGGGCCTGCTGGGGCTGATGGTCTACATGCTGGCCGTCGCGCGGCTGAGCGCGGCGCGCGCTTCGCTGTCGGCGGCGCTGGTGCCGGTGCTGACCACGCTGGGAGCCGCGGCATGCATGAACGAACCGATCACCGGGGAAGTACTGCTGGCCCTTGCGCTGGTGGTACCTGGCATCGTGCTGGCGAGTGGTGCGGTCCGGTGGCGCGCGCAGGAGACGCAGCAGCGCCCATAGCACCTTCAGGAAGGGCGGGCAGAATGCCGCGAACCTCGAAAGGATGCCCGCCTCATGAGAAAGCTGATACTCCTCGCCGCCGCCCTGCTGTGCTTTGCCACCGCCTCCTGCTGGGCGCAGGAACGCAGCACCGTGCGCGTGCCCACGCCTTTCGTCGAAAACGGGATGCCCGTCACGCTGGAGATGGTGATTTTCAAGCCCGAAGGCGACGGTCCCTTCCCCACCATGGTGTTCAACCACGGCTCCACCGGCATCGGCAACGACCCGAAGCTGTTCAAGCACACCTATGCACCCGAGCGCCTGGCCAGGTGGTTCACGCAGCGCGGCTGGCTGGTAGCGTTCCCGCAGCGGCGCGGGCGCGGCCAGTCGGACGGTTTGTATGACGAAGGCTTCACGCCAAAACGCGAGCACTACAGCTGCGACCCCGCGCTGTCGCTGGCGGGCTTCGACCATGCGCTTGCCGACGTCGACGCCGCCGTCGAGTGGCTGCGCAAAGACTCCGACGTGGACACGAAGCGCGTGGCAATCGCCGGCCACTCGCGCGGCGGCATCCTCGCCGTCGCCTACGCGGGAACGCGGCCCGACGTGTTCCAGGGCGCAATCAACTTCGTCGGAGGCTGGATGAGCGACAAATGCCCCGGCAACACGGCGGACGCAATCAATCCGGTCAGCTTCAGGCGCGGCGCGGCGTTCCCTCGCCAAACGCTATGGCTCTACGGCGAGAACGACAGCTTCTATGCGCTCTCTCACAGCCGGAAGAACTTCGAGGCCTTCACCGCCGCAGGCGGCAAGGGAAGCTTCTCGACCTATGTGCTGGAGCCCGGCATCAACGGGCACCAGTTGGTCGTGCAACAACAGCTGTGGGGGCCGACTGTCGAGGCGTATCTGGCGCGGTGAGCATGCAATGGCGCGGTGTCGAAGACGAGCACATGCCAACTGACAAGGAACTGTGATGCAGAGCAACCACTACTGGTTTCCCGCCAAGCGCTACGGCTGGGGCTGGGGTCCGCCGACCTGCTGGCAGGGCTGGGCGGTGGTGGCCGTGTATGCGGTGTTGCTGGTAACTGCCCTGGTGTCGATTCATCCTGAACAGAAGCCCTTTCTGTTCGCCGCGGCCGTCTCCGGCCTGAGCCTCGCGCTGGTCGCGGTCTGCTGGATCAAGGGTGAGCCGCCGCGCTGGCGCTGGGGCGCCAAGTAGCCGGCGACGGCCATCGGACATGAGCAGCACCGCCCCAGAAGCTGGCGTACCCGAATGACGAGGAACGGCTACGCCGCCGCCCTGTGCAGCGTGCTGCTGGCATGCGCGTCCCTTCCCGCATCGGCCAACGGCAGCCTCTTCTGCCAAGGAAGCCCGTATTCGGCGGAGGTCCAGTTCAGCCTGTCTTCCGGCCGCCTGACCGACCTGGTCGTGTCGCGTGACGACGGCGTGGCGCCTGCGTCGTCCGAGCGATTGACGCTGCAACGCCAATCGGCCGACTACCGCCGCCAGTCGATGCGCGCCATCGCCGGCAAGGGCGTCGCGCTGCGCGTCGCCAGGACCAGGGGCTCGCTGACTTACGCGAGCAGGCAGCACGTGCTGCGCTGCGACTGGTCAGGCCTCGGCTGAAAGAAAAGAAGGTCCGGCCGCGCCTCAGGCCGCCGCGATCACCTGGTCCCGCCCCATCGCCTTGGCCTTGTAGAGCGCCGCGTCGGCGCGCGCCAGCACTTCGTCGACGCCCCGGCCGCCGTCGTTCGCGGCCACGCCGATGCTCACCGCGATGGAGCCGACCTCGGCCATGGGGGAGTCGGCGCCGAAGGGCTCGCCGATGGCCTGCTTGAGCCGCGCGGCGATGGCCATGGCCTCGACCTGGCCGGTGCCGGGCAGCAGCACCACGAACTCCTCGCCGCCGTAGCGCCCGAGCACGCCGGCGTCGCCCACCGCCCGCTGCATGCGCCGCACGGCCTCGCGCAGCACCTTGTCGCCCATCTGGTGGCCGAAGCGGTCGTTGACGTCCTTGAAGTGGTCCAGGTCCACCATCAGCAGCGCCATGTGCCGCCGGTCGGATGCGAAGGCGCCGCGGCAGGCATCGAGCAGCGCGCGGCGGTTGAGCGCGCCGGTCAGGGAGTCGCGCGTGGCCAGGTACTCGAACTCGGTGTGCACGCGGTCCGTGGCCATCAGGATGACGGAGATCGACAGCAGCAGCACCGAGAACGAATACATGCTGATGTAGAGCGACTGGATCCAGTTGCCGTCCATCAGGTTGCTGCCGGCCATGCCCAGCACCACCGACACGAAGCGCAGTGCCGCCACCGCAGCCTGCGCCAGCAGCAGGCCGATCATCAGCGGCTGGCCGAACACGCGGGGCCGGTGGCGCAGGTAGAGCAGGGCATGCGCGAAGAACAGCAAGGACACCGCGAAGGTGACGATCAGCAGGCGGGCCTCGAAGTCGGGCTTGACGGTGCTGAACCAGAACATGGACAGCCCTATCAACCCGTTCAGCAGCGTCCAGCCCCGGGTGTCGCTGCTCCCAAGCAGGAACTTCTGGCTGCCCGAGTAATACAGGATGCACGCCTGGAACAGCACGACGTTGGCGACCACGATCGTGAGGAAGTCCGGAAGGTAGTCGCGCGCCGCGAACAGCATGGTGCTGGTGAAAGCCAGCAGCGGCGCCAGCGCCCATTCGCTCAACCCGCGGATGCTGGCCGGGTAGCTGCGCCGCATGAAGAACATCACCAGGGCCATCATGACGCCCATGAGGCCGGCCAGCACGATGACGGAACGGGGGTCGAGAAGGGATGGCAATGCGCCCATGGGGCGAGATTATTGATTATGTTGACATTGCCTTCCGGGAAGCCGCCCCAAGGCCTCCGGCGCGGCTCAGAGCCGTTCGACGATGGTCACGTTGGCCATGCCGCCGCCTTCGCACATGGTCTGCAGCCCGTAGCGCTTGCCGCGCTGGCCGAGCGCATGCACCAGCGTGGCCATCAGCTTGGTGCCGGACGCGCCGAGCGGGTGGCCCAGCGCGATGGCGCCGCCGTTCACGTTCAGCCGCGCCGGGTCGGCGTCCAGCGTCTGCAGCCAGGCCAGCGGCACCGGCGCGAAGGCCTCGTTGACCTCGTACAGGTCGATGTCGCCGATCTTCATGCCCGCCTTCGCCAGCGCCCGCCGGGTGGCGGGAATGGGCGCCTCCAGCATGATGACCGGGTCGTGCCCCATCACGCTCATGTGGTGGATGCGCGCGAGCGGCTGCACGCCCAGCGTCTTGAGGCCGCGCTCGTTGACCACCATCAGACCGCTCGCGCCGTCGCAGATCTGGCTGGCGGTGGCGGCGGTGCAGCGCCCGCCCTCGGCGATCAGCTTGACGGCGGCGATGCTCTCCAGCGTGGCGTCGTGGCGGATGCCTTCGTCGACGGTGTGCAGTTCGCCGGTCTCGGTGCCGTCGGCCATGCGCACGGCCACCGGCACGATCTCGCGCTCGAAGTGGCCCGCCTTCGTCGCGGCGATGGCGTTGCGGTGGCTGCGCAGCGCGTAGGCGTCGAGCTCGGCTTTCTCTATGCCGTAGTTCCTGGCGATCATCTCGGCGCCGGTGAACTGGCTGAACTGCACGTCGGGGTAGCGCCTGGCCATCTGCGGGCTCACGTAGAAGCCCAGCCCGTTCTTCAGCGGCAGCGTGGTGGGCAGGCCCATGGGCACGCGCGTCATGCTTTCCACGCCAGCCGCGATCACGATGTCCATGCTGCCCGACATCACGGCCTGCGCCGCGAAGTGCAGCGCCTGCTGCGACGAGCCGCACTGCCGGTCGACCGAGGTGGCCGGCACCGACTCGGGCAGCTTCGACGCCAGCACCGCGTTGCGCGCGATGTTCGAGGCCTGCTCGCCGGCCTGGCCGACGCAGCCCATGATGACGTCCTCGACCAGCGCGGGGTCGGCGCCGGTGCGCTCCACCAGTGCGTCGAGCACCTGCGCGGCGAGGTCGGCCGGGTGCCAGCCGGCCAGGCGGCCGTTGCGGCGGCCGCCGGCGGTGCGCGCGGCGGCGACGATGAATGCTTCGGGCAAGAAAGTCTCCTGTGTTCGTGGGTGGTGCGGGCTCAGCGCGGCGCCATGCGGATGGCCCCGTCGAGCCGCACGCTTTCGCCGTTGAAGTAGCCGTTGGTGATCATCAGCTCGGCCAGCGTCGCGTATTCCGCCGGGTTGCCCAGCCGCTTGGGGAACGGCACCGACGCCGCCAGCGCGGCCTTCACGTTGTCGGGCGCGCCCTGCAGCAGCGGCGTGTCGAAGATGCCCGGCAGGATGGTGTTGACGCGGATGCCCTCGGCCATCAGGTCACGCGCAATGGGCAGCGTCATGCCGACGATGCCGGCCTTCGACGCGGTATAGGCCGCCTGGCCCATCTGCCCGTCCTGCGCGGCCACCGAGGCGGTGTTGACGATGGCGCCGCGCTCGCCGTCCTGCAGCATGCCGAGCGTGAGCATGCCGGCGGCCGACTTGGCGATGCAGCGGAAGGTGCCCACCAGGTTGATCTGGATGATGCGGTCGAAATTGGCGAGCGGAAAGTGCTTGATCTCGCCGGTGGCCTTGTCGCGGCTCGCGGTTTTCACCGCGTTGCCGGTGCCGGCGCAGTTGACCAGCACGCGCTCCTGCCCGTGCGCGGCGCGGGCCTTGGCGAAGGCCGCGTCCACCTGCTCTTCGGAGGTGACGTCGACCTTGCAGAAGACGCCGCCCAGTTCCCTGGCCAGGGCCTCGCCCTGTTCGGCGTTGAGGTCGAACAGCGCGACCTTCACGCCGTGGCCGGCCAGGCGGCGCGCGGTGGCGGCGCCGAGGCCGGAAGCGCCGCCGGTGACGACGGCGGCAATGCTGGAATCGAGTTGCATGAGATGCGGTCCTTGCAGGGTAAGTGGCGGTTTCCGCGGGCCAGTTTAGGAAGCAGAATCGGCGGCGGCATCGTCGGAAACGACGGAAATCCGGGCCGTTCGGGCTCCGGTGCGCCAACCGCCCTTGCCCGCCCGCCGATGTCGCCTCCCACGCCCCGCATCCTCGAAACCAAGCTCAACCCGCCGGCCGCCAACGCCACGCAGGTGCCGCGCACCGCCATCCGCGAAGAGATCGCCGCGGCCGCCGTCAAGCTGGTGCTGGTGCGCGCGCCGGCCGGCTTCGGCAAGACCACGGCCATGGCGCAGATCCGCGAGCGCATGGAGGCGCAGGGCATCGCCACCGCGTGGCTCACGCTCGACCGCGCCGACAACGACGTGTCGCGCTTCCTCGACTGCCTGGCCGAAGCCGCGCAGCGCCTGGGCGTGGACGAGCCGCGCGCCAACGGGCCGTTCGACGCCGTGGCCGCGCTGGCCGCGCACGACGCGCCCTTCACGCTGTTCCTAGACGACTTCGAGGTGGTGCAGGAGCCGGCGGTGCTCGGCCTGGTGCGCGAGATCGTCGAGCACCTGCCGCGCCGCGGCCAGATCGTGATCGGCTCGCGCGGCCTGCCCGACCTGGGCCTGGGCCGGCTGCGCGCGCGCGGGCAGCTCATCGAGATCGACACCGACCGGCTGCGCTTCAGCCTGGAGGAAACCAGCGCCTTCTTCGGCCTGCGCATGGCGCATGCAAAGCAGGCGATGCAGGCGCTGCCCGCCGACCTGCTCTCGCAGCTGCATCGCAAGACCGAAGGCTGGGTGGCAGCGATCTGGCTGGCTTCGATGGCGCTGGAGCGCCACGGCACCGAGACCGGTTTCGTCGAGCGCTTCTCGGGTTCCGACCGCGCCGTGGCCGACTACCTGGCCGAGGACGTGCTCGCGCACCAGCCGGCCGACATCCGCGACTTCCTGCTGCGCACCAGCATCCTGCGGCAGCTGGACGCCTCGGTGTGCCAGGCGCTGTGCCCGCGCGCCGACTGCGCGGCCATCCTGGAACGGCTGGCCGCGTCCAACCTGTTCCTCACGCCGGTGAGCGGCGACGGCGGAGATGGCGGAAACGGCGGCGCGTGGCGCTATCACAGCCTGTTCGCCGACTTCCTGCGCGCGCGGCTCGCGCACGAGCAGCCCGGCGAAACGGCGCGGCTGCATCTCGCGGCCGCAGGCTGGTACGAGTCGCACGACCGGCCGGTGCCCGCCATCGACCACGCCATCGAGGGCGGCGACCATCCGTATGCGCTGGCGCTGCTCGACAGCTACGCGGCGCAGTTCCTCGAACAGGGCCGCATGCGCATGCTGGCGCGCTGGTTCTCTGCCATTCCGGAACACCAGCTGCGCGAGCATCCGTTCCTGCAGCCCATCGCGCTGTGGGCCACCTGCTTCACGCACGGCCCGTGGGAGGCGATGCGCATGCTCGATCAGTCGGGCTGCCTCGAAAGCCCCATCCCCGAGGTGCGCGCGAGCGCCCACACGCTGGTGCCGCTGCTGCTGGCCATGCAGGACCGCCACGACGAGGCCTACGAGGCCGGCCGCCAGAGCCTGGCGCGACTGCCCACCGGCCTGCCGTTCGCCGACAGCGTGCTGCTCAACGGCATGGCCCACATCCTCGCGGTGCGCGGCGACCAGCACGAGGCGCGCCGCATGCTGGAGGCCGCGCGCGAGCGCGGCAGCAGCACCTTCAACCGCATGTACACCGAGTCGCTGGCCGGCCTGTTCGACCTGCACGAAGGGCGGCTGCGGCAGGCCACCGCGCGGCTGCGCATGGCGGTCGACTCCACCCATGCCGTGTCGTACAACCACAGCCACGGCAACGCCTGGGCCGGCGTGCTGTATGCGGGCGCGGTGTACGAGACCAACCAGCTCGTGCAGGCCGAGCACCTGCTGAACGTGTACCTGCCGCTGGCGCGCGACGTCGGCCTGCCGGACCACATGATCCTGAGCCACGTGATGCGCTCGCGGCTGGCGTTCCACGCGGGCGACATCGACGCCGCGTTCCAGGCGCTGACCGAGCTGGAATACCTCGGCCACCACCGGCAGCTGCCGCGCGTGGTGGCCGGCGCCAAGCTGGAGCGCTCGCGCATGCTGCTGCTGCAGGGCAACGGACCCGCGTCGCGCGACGAACTGGCCCGCGCCGACGACCCCGCGCTGTGGGAACGCGAGAGGCGCCAGCGCCTGCCGGCGCACGACCTCGACTACATGGCCCTGGCGCGGGCGCGCTGGGACATCGCGTTCGGCGATGCGCGCGCCGCGCTGGACGCGCTCGACGCCGAACTGCATGCCGCGCTGGCCGTGGCGCACAACCGCCGCGCGCTCAAGCTGCGGGTGCTGCGCGCGCTGGCGCTGCAGGCCGCGGGCGACGCGTCGGCGGCCGTCAAGGAATTCGAGACCGTGCTGCAGGCCGCAAGCCAGGAAGGCTTCGTGCGGCTGATCCTCGACGAAGGCCCGGCCGTCGGCGCGCTGGTGCACCGCTATGCGCAGTCGGCGCAGGAGGCGCCCGCCGCGCGCGGCGACCCGATCCTGGCGGACTACCTGCAGCGCCTGCTGCAGCTCGTCGGCCCGATGCCGGCGGCCGACGCGGATGCGCCCGCATCCTGCGCCGACGCGATGAAGGAGCCGCTCACGCGCAAGGAAATCCGGGTGCTGCAGTTGCTGGCCGAGGGGTATTCGAACAGCGCGATGGCGGAGAAGCTGTTCGTGTCGGACAGCACGGTGCGCACGCACCTGCGCAACATCAACATGAAACTCGACGCGAAGAGCCGCACGCAGGCGGTGGCGATCGCGCGGCGGCTGGGCGTGATCCGGTAGGCGGCGCCACCGGTGGCATTACAAATACTACGGATTCCGGTGATACCGCCCGCCTCTGGCCGTCCATAGCATTCCCTCAGAGAGATCAGAGCCTTCCTGCTGCCGCGGTTGACATGGTGCGGCGCGGCGGCGGAAGCGCAGCGTCCGGCCGAATGCGGCAGGCCGCGCAGGGAGTCATCGACACACAGAGCGACAGGAGCGAAGCCACCATGCCCAAAGGAATCCCCAACCCGGCCCCCATGTATGGCATCGCCCCACGCGCCTGGGGTTTCGAGGTGTCGATCGTGCGCAACGGCAACCGCTTCTACAAGCAGTTCGGCCGCGCCAGCTACGGCAGCGAGGAGCAGGCCCTGCTGCATGCGCAGGCCTGGCGCGACGAGATCGTGCGCAGCTTCCCCCCGGTCGCGCGGCGCACGCGGGCCGAGAAGCTGCGCGCCAACAACACCACGGGCGTGTCGGGCGTGTTCTGCCAGGTCGCGTCGGGCGGCCGGGTGCGGGCATGGGTCGCCAAGACCTATCTTGGAGAAAACGAGATCCTGCGCACCGATTTCCCGGTCGATGCCGCCGGCGGCGATGCGCAGGCGCTGGCCATTCAGGAGCGCGCGCGGCAGCTGGAACACATGTCAGGCCTGGCCCGCCTGCATCCGGCCGAGGAGTCGATCCGCAAGAGCCAGGACAGGCTGCCGGCCGAACTGCTGTCGCCCAAGCGCTCCAAGTCCGAGATCCGGCGCAGCACCAATTCCAGCGGCGTGAGCGGCGTGCACTTCAAGGCGCCCAACGTCGGCCACCCGGGCTACTGGCTCGCCATCACCTACACGGCGGGCAAGGGCAGCGTGAGCAAGGCGTTCTCCATCAAGGAACACGGGCCCGAGGAAGCCAAGCGCCTGGCCATCGCGGAGCGCGAGCGCCAGCTCGAGGCCAAGCTGTCGGGTGGCCGCAACCGCGCCGCCACCGATGTGCGCACCGACACCGCCATCGGCCCCATCGCCTACCGCCAGGAAGCGCGTTCGCAAGGCACGGCGGGCGCCGGCGCGCCGGAGGCAGGGCAGGTCCGGCTGTGAGGCTTCGGCAGCGGCGGGCAGGCCGGGCGTGCGGGTTCGCCGGATCGCCATGCCGCTTCGGCCAGAATAGCGGGCAAATGCGTGCGCCGACGAGCGCCGCGCAGTTCGGGGAGCCCGCCAACAGCAGTGCGCAGAAAAGCAGCACGTCGAGAATGCCCAAAGGAATCCCCAATCCGGCCGCCATGTACGGCATCTGCATCAGACCCTGGGGATTCGAAGTCTCTATCGTGCGCAACGGCGTACGCCACTACAGGCAGTTCGGCAAGGCCAGCTACGGCGGCGAGGCGCAGGCGCTGCTGCAGGCGCAGGACTGGCGCGACGCCATCGTGCGCAGCGTGCCGCCGCCCACGCGGCGCGAGCGCGCGCAAAAGCTCAGGGCGAACAACAGCACCGGCGTGCCGGGCGTGTTCCACCAGATATCCGCCGGCGGCCAGGTGCGGGCCTGGATGGCCAAGACCTACATCGGACAGGGCGAGATCCTTCGCACCGACTTCATCGTCGACCACCTGGGCGACGCGGCCCAGGCGCTGGCCATCCGCGAGCGCGAGCGGCAGCTCGAACGCATGCAGGGGCTGGTGCGGCTGCACCCGGCCGAGGAAGCGATTCGCATGGGCCTCGCGACCCATGCGCCAGCGCCCCGCGCGGCCAAGCGCTCGAAGTCGGAGATCACCCGGCGCAACAACACCAGCGGCGTGAGCGGCGTGCATTTCAAGACGCCCAACGCCAGCCATCCCGGTTATTGGCTGGCCATCACCTACACCACCGGCAAGGGCAGCGTGAGCAAGGCTTTTTCGGTGAAGGAACACGGCTACGACATGGCCAAGCGCCTGGCGATCGCCGAACGCGCGAATCAACTCGCCGCGAAGCTGGGCCAGGACCGCTGATGGCACAAGACAGACGCGGCTTCGCCGCTGCGGCGAAGCCCGCCACGGGCGCCCGGCCATGACGCTCAAGTCCATTCACCAGCTGCTGCGCGTGGCATCGCACCTGCTGGACCAGGCGGCCGCCGAGGTCCACGCGACAGATCTGGAGCCGGTGCAGGAAAACGTCGAGCGCATCGGCCGCGCGCTGATCGAGGTGATCGAAGTGCAGCGCCGCATCTACGAGGAACAGCCGGAGCTGGCGCCCAAGTCGCTGGCGGCCTCGCCGAAGGAAGCCGACGCCAGCCGCCTCTTCACCGAATTCACGATGGAGGCGCTGGCGCTGGAAGAAGCGGGCAAGACCGCCGCGGCGCGCGAGAAATACACGGCGTTCATCGGCCTCTCGCCCTCGCACCTGCACCGCGAGATCGCGCGGGCGGAGATCCGGCGGCTGTCCTAGCAGGCCGTGTCGGGTCACAGCGCCCGCGAAATCACCTCCTTCATGATCTCGTTGGTGCCGCCGTAGATGCGCTGCACGCGGGCATCGGCGTACATGCGCGCCACCATGTATTCGTTCATGAAGCCGTAGCCGCCGAACAGCTGCAGGCACTCGTCGATCACACGGCCCTGCGCTTCCGAGCCCCAGAGCTTGGCCATCGACGCGGTGGCGGTGTCGAGCCTGCCGGCCACCAGGTCTTCCACGCAGCGGTCGATGAAGGCGCGGCCCACCTTGATCTGCGTCGCGATCTCGGCCAGCTTGAACTTGGTGTTCTGGAACTCGGCGATCGGCTTGCCGAAGGCCTTGCGGTCGCGCACGTAGTCGAGCGTGGCCTCGTAGGCGCCCTCCATGGTGGCGAGCGCGCTCAGGCCGATGATGGTGCGCTCGTACGGCAGGTCGCTCATCAGCTGGAAGAAGCCCTGCCCTTCCACGCCGCCCAGCAGCGCATCGACCGGCACGCGCACGTCGTCGAAGAAAAGCTCGGAGGTGTCCTGCGCCTTCATGCCGATCTTGTCGAGCACGCGGCCCACGCGAAAGCCCTTGCAGCCTTCGGTCTCGACGATGAGGATCGAGGTGCCCTTGGCGCCCTGGGCCGGGTCGGTCTTGCACACCACCAGCACCACGCCGGCCAGGTAGCCGTTGGTGATGAAGGTCTTCGAGCCGTTGATGCGAAAGCCGCCGCCGTCCTTCTCGGCGCGCGTGCGCACGCCCTGCAGGTCGGAGCCGGCGCCGGGCTCGGTCATGGCGATGGCGCCGACCATCTCGCCGCGCGCCATGCGCGGCAGGTAGTGGCGCTTCTGCTCTTCCGTGCCGTGGTTGAGGAAGTAGTGCGCCACGATGGCATGCACCGACGTGGCCATGCCGGTGAGCGCGCGGCGCGACATCTCTTCGTAGAACACGGCCTCGTGGCGGAAGTCGCCGCCCGCGCCGCCGTACGCCTCGGGGATGTCGGCGCACAGCAGGCCGAGCGCGCCGGCCTTGCGCCAGACCTCGTGGCCGACGTGGCCGCGCTTGCGGGCTTCCTCGTCGTGCGGAAGCACTTCGGTCTCGATGAAGCGCACCACGTTGTCGCGGTACAGCTCGAGGTCTTCGTCGCTCCAGGAACGGCGGAAATCGATGGGCATTTTCTTCTTCCTTGAGGTATTCTTCGGTCAGCCGACGCGGCGGCTCCTGCCGGCCCAGAAGGGCTCGCGCAGCTGGAACTTCTGCAGCTTGCCCGCGGCCGACAGCGGCAGCGCGTCGCGGAACTCCACGCTGCGCGGACACTTGTAGCCGGCGATCTGCTCACGGCAATGCGCGATGACGGCCTCCGCCTCCAGCGCCATGCCTTCCCGGCGCACGATCACCGCGTGCACGCGCTCGCCCCACTTGTCGTCGGGCACGCTGATCACGGCGGACATCAGCACCTGCGGGAGCTGGGCGATGGCGTTCTCGACCTCGGCCGAATACACGTTCTCGCCGCCGCTCACGATCATGTCCTTCATGCGGTCGACCACGAAGACGAAGCCTTCCTCGTCCATGTAGCCGCCGTCGCCGGTGTGCATCCAGCCGCCGCGCAGCGCGGCCTCGGTTTCCCTCGGCTTGTTCCAGTAGCCCTTCATGACCATCGGCCCGCGCGCGACGATCTCGCCGACCTGGCCGAAGGGCACTTCGTTGTCGTCGCCGTCGACGATGCGCAGCTCGGCAATGGAGATGGGCGTGCCGGCCGAGCGCAGCAGGCGCTCGCGATCCGGCCCCGGCGCGTGGCAATACGGCGGCAGCGCAGTAACCACCGGCGACAGCTCCGTCATGCCGTAGACCTGCGCGAACGCGGTGCCCGGAAACGCGCGCATGGCCTGGTCGAGCAGCGCCGCGTCGATGGGCGCCGCACCGTACGACAGCAGGCGCAGGCTGGAAAGGTCGAACTCCGCGAAGCGCGGATGCTCGATCACGCGCTTGATCATGGTGGGCACCAGGAACATCTCGGTGATGCGCGCCGACTGCAGCGTCTGCAGCACCGCCAGCTCGTCGAACACCGGCACCACGTGCACCGGCACCAGCCGCATCAGGCTCTGCAGCGCCACGCCGCAGCCGGCCACGTGGAACATGGGCGCCGCGACGATGGCCGCGGCGTCCTGCGTGTCGCGCGGCAGCGCGGCCACCGTGCCCAGCGCGTTGATGCACAGGCTGCCGTGCGTGAGCATCACGCCCTTGGGCTGGCCGGTGGTGCCGCCGGTGTACATGACGGCGGCCAGCTCGTCGCTGCCGTGCGGGGCATCTTCGGCGGGGTCGGCGGCGGCGAGCAGCGCCTCGTAGCCGACCATGCCTTCGGGCACCGCGCCGTCGCCGCAATAGACCACGGTGCGCAGCGAGCGGGAGAGCCGGCGCAGCTCGGCGGCCATGGGCGCGAAGACGTCGTCCACCAGCAGGATGCGGGTGTCGCAGTCGTCGAGCGAGTACGCCACTTCCTTGGGGTTCCAGCGGATGTTGACCGGGTTGATGACGCCGCCGCCCCACCAGGTGCCGAAGAAGTATTCGACGAAGCGGTGCGAGTTGAGGCTCATCATGCCGACCCGGTCGCCCGGCTGCATGCCGAGCTGCCGCAGCACCGCGCCGAGGCGCGCGACGCGGTCGGTGAACCCGGCGAAGTCGAGCCGCGTGCCGCCGCAGACCACGGCGGTGGCCTTGCCTTTTTCGCGCAGGCCCTTGTGCAGGGGTTGGGTGAGGAACATGGGGTCTGTCTCCGTTCTTCGTTGCTTTTCTTTTTCGCTCAGGAAGCGCCCGGCGGCGCGATGGCCTCCGCCGCCACGCCCCAGCGGCGCAGCACGGTCGGCCCGTCGTCGTGCGCGGCGGCCGGCGGCATCACGGGCGCGGTGCGGCTGAAGCGCGGCGCGGGCGCGGGCTGCACCACGCCGCCCACGTTGGCGAAGGTGCCGCGCGCCACGTTGTGCGGATGCGCGGGGGCCTCGTCCCAGTCGAGCACGGGGGCGAAGCAGGCGTCGCTGCCCTCGAGCAGCACGCACCATTCGTCGCGCGTGCGGGTGCGGAAGATGTCGGCCATGCGCAGCTTGAGCACTGGCCAGCGGTCGGCGTCCATCTGCGCGTCGAAGGCGGGGTCGTCGGCGATGCCGCAGCGCTCGCGCATCAATGCGTAGAACTGCGGCTCGATGGCGCCCACGGCCACATGCTTGCCGTCGGCGCAGGCGTAGGTGTCGTAGAAGTGCGCGCCGCCGTCGAGCATGTTCTCGCCGCGCTGGTTGCTCCACTGGCCGGCCGACTTGAAGCCGTACATCATGGCCGACAGCAGCGCGGCGCCGTCGGTCATGGCGGCGTCGACCACCTGGCCCTGCCCCGAGCTCTTCGCCTCGTGCAGCGCGGCCAGGATGCCGAAGGCCAGCAGCATCGCGCCGCCGCCGAAGTCGCCCACGTAGTTGAGCGGCGGCACCGGCGGCTCGCCGGCGCGGCCGATGGCGTGCAGCGCGCCGCTGATCGCGATGTAGTTGATGTCGTGCCCCGCCGCATGCGCCAGCGGGCCGTGCTGGCCCCAGCCGGTCATGCGGCCGTACACCAGGCGCGGGTTCCTCTGGTGGCAGGGCGCGGGGCCCAGGCCCAGCCGCTCCATCACGCCGGGGCGAAAGCCTTCGATGAGCACGTCGGCCTTTTCGATGGCTTCGAGCACCTGTTGCGCCGCGCCCTCCGCGCGCAGGTCGACCTGCAGCGTGCTGCGCCCGCGCGCGAGGATGTCGTGCGGCGCGGTGCGCGTGCCGGGGCGCTCGATGCGCAGCACTTCCGCGCCCATGTCGGCGAACAGCATCGCGCAAAAAGGCCCGGGGCCGATGCCCGC
Organism: Variovorax sp. PMC12; assembly: GCF_003019815.1. Taxonomy (NCBI): domain Bacteria; kingdom Pseudomonadati; phylum Pseudomonadota; class Betaproteobacteria; order Burkholderiales; family Comamonadaceae; genus Variovorax; species Variovorax sp. PMC12. The sequence goes on along the minus strand of NZ_CP027773.1, from coordinate 4,902,423 downwards.
CATCTCGATCACCCGTAGTCCCTGCAATGGGCCTGCCATGGCTTGTCTCCTGTTGCGAGCGGCCATCTTGGCGCGCGGGCGGCGGCGCTGCATCGTCCAAAACGACGAATGCGGCGCCCGATGCATCAAGTCAGGCCGCGCCACCTCGCCACCGCGCCACGCGGCGCAAATGCCATGCGGGCGGGCCGAACTGGGTCTCGATGAGCGTGGCGCGCCGGAAGTAGTGGCCCACGGCCAGTTCCTCGGTCATGCCCATGCCGCCGTGCATCTGCACCGCGCCCTGTCCCACGGCCCGGCAGGCCTTGGCGACCGCCACTTTGGCGGACGACACGGCACGCGCGCGCTCATGCGGCGCGGCGTCGTCGATCGACTCGCCCACGCTCGCGGTGAGCGCATCGGCCTGTTCCAGCGCCATGTGCATGTCGGCCAGCCGGTGCTGCAGCACCTGGAAGCTGGAGATCGGAACGCCGAACTGCTGGCGCTGGCGCACGTAGTCGAGCGTGTCGCGCATCAGCCGGCGCATGACGCCGATGGACTCGGCGCAGACGGCGAGCGTGGCCTCGTCGAGCGCCTGCTCGATCTGCGGCAGCGCCTCGCCTTCGATGCCGAGCAAGGCATCGGACGGTACGCGCACGCTGTCGAAGACGATGTCGGCGGCACGACCGCCGTCGCGCGTGGGGTAGGCGCGCATGCGCAGGCCCGGTGCGTCCTTCGGCACCACGACCAGCGAGAGCCCGTCCGCATCTCCGGGGGCGCCCCGGCTGCGCGCACTGACGATCAGGTGGCCGGCCCACGGCGCGGCCTGCACCATTGCCTTGTGGCCGTCGAGCCGGAAGCCGTCGCCTTCGCGCACCAGGCGCACCCGTACGTCGGCCCGGTCGTGCCGGCTCTGCGGCTCGCCGTGCGCAAAGGCCAGCACGGCCTGCCCCGCGACGACGCGCGCGAGCAAGGCGTCGGCCAGCGTACCGGGGTGGCGCTGCAGCAGGCCCGCGCCGATGACCATCGTCGACAGGTACGGCTCGGCCGCGAGCGCGCAGCCAAGCGTTTCCATCAGCGCCAGGTGCGCGGCCATGCCCAAGCCCATGCCGCCGCGCGATTCGGGCAGGGCCGCGCCCAGCAGGTCGAGTTCGCGCGACAGGCCCTGCCAGAACGGCGGCGGCGCGTCGCCGGCATTGGCCAGCGCATGCAGGCGCTGTTCGAAACCGTGGTGGTTGTCGAGATAGCGCGCGAGGCTGTCGCGCAGCATCGCGAGGGTGTCTTCCTGTTCGGTGCGTGTGTTCATGGCGGCGGACTCAGCGGGCGAGCAGGTGGGCGGCGACGATGTTGCGCTGCACCTCGTTGGAGCCGGCGTAGATGGAAGCGGCGCGGTCGTTGAGGTAGGCCGACATCGAGAACACGGCCTCTTCGGGAATCGGCAGCTCGCCCGCCAGACCGTCGTCCAGCGGCAGGTTGGCGGCGGCGTAGTGGCCGGCGATTTCCACGCCCAGCTCGGTCAGCCGCTGGCGCAGCTCGGAGCCGAGCACCTTGCCCATCGACGGACGGATGCCGTGCGGCTCGCCGCGTGCCTGCGCGCGCAGCGACTGCAGCTCGGTGGCTTCCAGCGCGTCGATGGCGCAGTCCATCTCGGCCAGGCGCAGGGCCATGTCGCCGGCCTCGTCGCCGTCATAACTGGTGTTTGCCGCGAACGCCGCATCGGCCGCAGTGCTCAGGCGGCGCAGGCGCGCACGCAGCATCGGCGCCCAGGCACCGCCGCGCTCGTGCTGCAGCAGGTACTTGGCGATGGCCCAGCCCTGGTTCTCCTCGCCGATCAGGCCCTCGGCGGGCACGCGCACGTCGTCGAAGAACACCTGGTTGAGCTCATGGTCGCCCGAGATGCTGATGATCGGGCGGATGGTGATGCCCGGCGCGGGAATGTCGAAGCACAGGAAGCTGATGCCCTGCTGCGGCTTGCCGCCCGAGGCGGTGCGCACTAGGCAGAACATGCGGTTGGCGTACTGCGCGTGCGTGGTCCAGATCTTGGTGCCGTTGATGACGTAGTGGTCGCCTTCGCCGGACTGCCGCACCGCCTTGCATTGCAGCGAAGCCAGGTCGGAGCCCGACTGCGGCTCCGAGTAGCCCTGGCACCAGTAGTCCTCGCCCGAGCGGATGCCGGGCAGCCAGGCGCGCTTCTGCGCCTCGGTGCCGAAGGCGATGATCACCGGCGCGACCATGCCGGGGCCCATGGGCGCGCGCGGCGGCGCGTCGGCCGCCGCCAGCTCGCTCGCGAAAAGGTAGTGCTGCATCGGCGTCCAGCCGGTGCCGCCGTGCTCCACGGGCCAGTGCGGCACGCTCCAGCCGCGCTTGGCGAGGATGCGGTGCCAGCGGTTGCCGTACTCGTAGTCGGTGAAGATGCCGGAGCAGCGGCGGCCGGCCGTGCGCAGCTCGGGCGTCAGTTCGCGCGCGAGGAAGTCGCGCACTTCGTCTCGGAATGCGGTCTCCGCCGCGCTGAGGGTCCAGGCCATGGTGTCGTCCCGTTGGAATGCACCACGCAGTGTGCGCCCGGAATGCCCGGGCGGCATCGTCGGATCGGACGAAGATCGGGCGGGAGCAGCCCTCTCAGGCCGCGATGGCTTCGCGCGTCGCCGCCGCCTTCGACGGCACGGGCATGTGCCGGGCCCAGTCGATGATCTCGAGGCTGCCGTCGGCGTGCTCGGCCAATGCAGTGAGGCTCTCGACCCAGTCGCCGTCGTTGCAGTAGAGGATGCCGTCGATGTCGCGCATCTCGGCATGGTGGATGTGGCCGCAGACCACGCCCTGGGCGCCGCGGTTGCGGGCCTCGCGGGCCACGGCATTCTCGAAGTCGCCCACGTAGCTCACGGCGCGCTTGACCTTGCCCTTGAGGTATTTGGAGAGCGACCAGTACGGCAGCCCCATGCGCGCGCGCAGCGAATTGAGGTGGCGGTTGAGCTTGAGCGTGAATTCGTAGAGCGAGTCGCCCACGTAGGCGAGCCACTTGGCGCACTGGATCACGCCGTCGAACAGGTCGCCGTGGATGATCCAGAGCTTGCGGCCGTCGGCCGTCTCGTGGATCCATTCGTCGGCCACGTCGATGCCGCCGAAGTTGTGATGCAGGTACTTGCGGGCGAACTCGTCGTGGTTGCCCGGAATGAAGATCACGCGCGTGCCCTTGCGCGCCTTGCGCAGCAGCTTCTGGATCACGTCGTTGTGCGCCTGCGGCCAGTACCAGTGGCGCTTGAGCTGCCAGCCGTCGATGATGTCGCCGACCAGGAACAGGGTCTCGCACTCGGTGTGCTTCAGGAAGTCGAGCAGTGCGCGGGCCTGGCAGCCGGGCGTGCCCAGGTGCAGGTCGGAGATCCAGAGGGTGCGGAATTGCAGCGGTGGACGTGCGCGATCTTCGTCCTCGGGGTCGAGGGCCTGGGTGGCGGAGTCGCGCCATGCGCGAAGGAAAGCGTCGTCGCGTTGCATGGACGGGTAGGCTCCCACCGGCCCATGACCGCGCGATGGCACACCCGTGACATCCCGGTGACGCGTTGCCGCCCGGCAACGCCACAATGCCGCGATGCGCCCCGGCCAGATCATCGTTCTTGCAACACCTGTCTTCTTTCTTCTTATCGCGATCGAATTCGCGGTGGGCCGCGCGCGCGCCCGCCGTGGCACGGGACGCGACACCTACCGCCTGGCCGACGCGTTGAACAGCATCGGCCTGGGCATGCTGAGCCAGATCAGCGCGGTGCTCACCGGGCTGCTGCGCATCGGCATCTACTCGGCGGTGTATTCGGCGGTGGCGCTTTTTCCTTTGGAGGCAGCGAAGGAGTTCTGGACCACCTGGTACGGCTGGCTGCTGGCGCTGGTGTTCTACGACTTCTGCTACTACTGGCTGCACCGCATGGGCCACGAGTCGGCGGTGCTGTGGGCGGCGCACGTGGTGCACCACCAGAGCCAGCACTACAACCTGTCGACCGCCCTGCGGCAGACCTCCAGCGGCACGCTGTTCAGCTGGATCTTCTACCTGCCGATGGCCGTGGCCGGCGTGCCGCCGCTGGTGTTCGGCGTGGTGGCGCTCATCGACCTGCTCTACCAGTTCTGGGTGCATACCGAGCAGGTGGGCAAGCTGGGCTGGTTCGACCGCTGGTTCTGCTCCCCGTCGAACCACCGGGTGCACCACGCGGTGAACGATAACTACCTCGACCGCAACTACGGCGGCATCCTGATCGTGTGGGACCGCATGTTCGGCACCTTCCGCGAGGAAGACGAGCGCTGCGTGTACGGCACGCGCGGCGAGCTGCGCAGCTGGGACCCGCTGTGGGCCAACGCCGAGGTGTACTGGGCGCTGGCCAGGGATTCATGGCATGCGAAGAGCTGGGCCGACAAGCTGCGCGTGTGGCTCAAGCCGCCGGGCTGGCGGCCGGCGGACGTGGCGGCGCGTTTTCCGAAGCCGCCCTTCGACATCTCCAAGGTCGCGCGCTACGAGCCCGAGGTGAGCCTTGGCGTGCAGTGGTTCGCGGGGCTGCAGTTCCTGCTGCTGGTCGGCTGCGCGGTGGTCTTCCTGTGGTTCTCCGACGTCATGCCGCTGCCGCAAGCGGCCGTGTGGCTCGCCGCGCTGACGGCGAGCCTCTGGGCCATCGGCGGTGTGCTGCAGGGGCGGCTGAGCGTGACCGAGGTGCTGTTCATCGAAGCGGCCGCCCTGGCCACGGCGAGCGCGGCGCTGGGCATCGGCTGGCTGCATCTCGTCTTCAAGCCGCTGGCGCTGGCCATCGCGATCTTCTTCGCGGCCAGGCGGGCGATGGCGGCGGGCACGGTGACCCGGTTCGACGGGCTGCTGCTCACCGGGCTGGCGGCTTCGCTCGCAGGCGACGTGCTGCTGATGGGCCCGGCGACGCTGTTCGTGCCCGGGCTCGTGACCTTCCTGCTGGCACACCTGGCGTACATCGCGCTGTTCAGCATGGGAGTCGGCATGTTTCCCCGGCGCGGGGTGCTGGCCGCGACGCTGCTGATCGGCGCGGGCATGTATGCGTTCCTGTGGCTGGGCGGACTGCCCGCAGCCCTGCGGATTCCGGTCGCGGCCTATGTGGTGGTGATCGCCTGCATGGCGGCGCAGGCGATCGGGCGCGCGGCCGTGCTGCACGCCACGGACCCATCCGCGCGGTGGGTGGCGGTGGGGGCATGCTTCTTCATGCTGAGCGATTCGCTGCTGGCGACGAACCGGTTCGTGACGCCGCTGCCGCTGGCGTCGTTGTGGGTACTGGGCACTTACTACACGGCGCAGATGTTGATAGTGCGGAACGCGCGGCCCAAGGGCTGACTTTGTGTTTCTCCTTCCCCCAGAGGGGGAAGGAGCAAAACCTAGTCCACGCAGCGCTGGATCTCGACCGTCGAGTGGCGGATCTCCTCGTGCATCGAGAAGCAGGCTCGCACCTGGTCGGCCGTCAGCGTGGGCGAGTGCGTCACCACCGTGAGCGCACAGGCGTAAGCCTCGCGGCCCACGCGCCACACATGCAGGTCGGCCACGCGGGTTTCGGAATCGGCCAGCAGGGTCTCGACGCCTTCGCGGATTTCCTCGGTCACCGGGTGGTCCATCTCGCGGTCGAGCAGCACCTTGCCGGTTTCCTTCAGCAGCCCCTTGGCCCAGGCCGCCACCAGCACCGCGCCGACGATGCCCATCGCCGGGTCGAGCCAGGCCCAGCCGTAGAACCAGCCGCCCAGCAGCGCCGCGATGGCCAGCACCGAGGTGGCGGCGTCGGCCACGACGTGGATGTAGGCGGAGCGCAGGTTCAGGTCATGGCCGTGGCCATGGTCGTGGTGGTGGTGGTCGTGTGCATGCCCATGGTCGTGCCCGTGATGATGGTGCGCCCCACCCAGCAGCCTCGCGCAGACGAGGTTGACCACCAGCCCCAGCACCGCCACCGAGATCGCCTCGGGGTAGTGGATGGCCGCGGGCGACCACAGCCGCTCCAGCGAGCCCACCACCATCAGCACCGCAATGCCCAGCAGCGCCAGCGCGCTGGCAAAGCCGCCGAGCACTTCGATCTTCCAGGTGCCGAAGGCGAAGCGCGGATCGCGCGCATAGCGCCGCGAGGCGGCATAGGCGAAGGCGCTCAGGCCGATGGCCAATGCATGCGAACTCATGTGCCAGCCGTCGGCCAGCAGCGCCATCGAGTTGAACCACCACCCCGCGCCGATCTCGGCCACCATCATCACGGCGGTGATCCACATCACGAGGCGGGTGCTGCGCTCGGCGGAGGTGTTGTCCGCGCCGAACTGGTGGTCGTGCCGCCAGGCGCTCAGGTCATGGGTGTGCATGGGATGCTCAGGCTCCGAAGAGATCGGGAACGTCGCCGCGGCCCGATGGGGGCGCCACGCCAAGGTGGCGGTAGGCCGCCAGCGTGGCGATGCGACCGCGCGGCGTGCGTTGCAGGTAGCCCTGCTGTATGAGGTAGGGCTCGATCACGTCCTCGATGGTGTCGCGCTCCTCGCCGATGCTGGCCGCCACGTTGTCCAGCCCGACCGGGCCGCCGTCGAAGCGGTGGATCACGGCCTCGAGCAGCTTGCGGTCCATCAGGTCGAAGCCCTGCGGATCGACGTCGAGCATGGCCAGCGCCCTGTGCGCGATGTCTTCGGTGATGCGGCCGTTGCCCTTGACCTCGGCGTAGTCGCGCACGCGGCGCAGCAGCCGGTTGGCGATGCGGGGCGTGCCGCGCGAACGGCGGGCGATCTCGAAGCCGCCGGCGGCGTCGGTCTCCACCTTGAGCAGGCCGGCGCTGCGGTGCACGATCAGCGCCAGTTCCTCGGGCGTGTAGAACTCCAGCCGCGCCACGATGCCGAAACGGTCGCGCAGCGGGTTGGTCAGCATGCCGGCGCGGGTGGTGGCGCCCACCAGCGTGAAGGGCTGCAGGTCGAGCTTGATGCTGCGCGCCGCGGGGCCTTCGCCGATCATGATGTCGATCTGGTAGTCCTCCAGCGCGGGGTACAGGATTTCTTCGACGACCGGGCTCAGCCGGTGGATCTCGTCGATGAAGAGCACGTCGTTGGGTTCCAGGTTGGTCAGCAGCGCCGCCAGGTCCTTGGGCTTCTCGAGCACGGGGCCTGAGGTCTGGCGCAGGTTCACGCCCAGTTCGGCCGCGATGATGTGCGACAGCGTGGTCTTGCCCAGGCCGGGCGGGCCGAACAGCAGCACGTGGTCGAGCGCCTCCTTGCGCTTGCGCGCGGCGCCGATGAAGATCTCGAGCTGCTCGCGCACCTTGGCCTGGCCGACGTACTCGTCCAGCAGCTTGGGGCGCAGTGCCCGCTCTATCGCCTCTTCGTTGGGCGATGCGGGGGCCGCGGACACCACGCGTTGGGGGACGGGCGCGAAATCGTCTGTCTGGATAGTCATGAGAGAGGTTTTTCGCCTACGAGTTTAGTACCTGCACACTGGCAGAATGCTCCGGCCATACAAAGAACGAGGGGAAGCCAGCACGTGTCGATCTACGAACTGAAGCCGCGTTTCCAGGCCCTGCTGCGGCCGCTGGTGGTCCGCCTGCATGCGATGGGCGTCACCGCCAACGAGGTCACGCTGGCGGCATGTGTCGTGTCGGTGGTGCTCGGGCTCTGGCTCTTCTTCGCGGCGCCCTCGCCGGCCGCCTTCGCGCTCATTCCGCTGTGGATGTTCCTGCGCATGGCCTTCAACGCCATCGACGGCATGCTGGCACGCGAGCACAACCAGCAGAGCAGGCTGGGCGCCTTCCTCAACGAACTGACCGACGTGGTTTCCGACGCCGCGCTCTACCTGCCCTTCGCGCTGGTGGCGCCGTTCAGCGGCTTCTGGGTCGGCACGGTGATCGTGCTGGCCGGCCTGAGCGAATTCGCCGGGGCGCTGGGCCCCACGGTGGGCGCCTCGCGCCGCTACGACGGCCCGCTGGGCAAGAGCGACCGGGCCTTCGTGTTCGGCGCGCTCGGCCTCTATGTGGCGCTGGGCTGGCCGCTGCCGGGCTGGACGTCCTGGCTGATGCCGCTGCTGGCACTGCTGGTGGCCTGGACCACCGCCAACCGCATCCGCCGCGCGCTGGCCGAGGCCGAGGCGGGCATCCCCGCCAGCCACTGACACAGAACAAGACTCACAGGGATTCAATGACCGACATCACGCAACGCGTTCCGCAAGAACACCACTTCCAGACGCACGACGGCGAATCGCTGTTCTACCGCCACTGGCCCGCCACCGGCGGCGCACGGCGCGGCGCCGTCCTGCTGTTCCACCGCGGCCATGAACACGGCGCGCGCATGGCGCACCTGGTCGACGAACTCGACCTGCCCGACTTCGACTTCTTCGCCTGGGACGCGCGCGGCCACGGCCGCTCGCCGGGCCAGCGCGGCTACAGCCCCAGCTTCGGCACCTCGGTGCGCGACGTGCAGACCTTCGTGCAGCACATTGGCGCCGCGCACGGCGTGCCCGAGCACGACATCCACGTGGTCGCGCAAAGCGTGGGCGCGGTGCTGATCGCCACCTGGGCGCACGACTACGCGCCCAAGGTGCGCGGCCTCACGCTCGCCTCGCCGGCCTTCAAGGTCAAGCTCTACGTGCCGTTCGCGCGGCCCGGCCTCGCGCTGATGCACAAGCTGCGCGGGCTGTTCTTCGTCAACAGCTACGTGAAGGCCAAGTTCCTCACGCACGACCCCGAGCGCATCGCCAGCTACGAGAGCGACCCACTCATCAGCCGCCCCATCGCGGTCAACATCCTGCTGGGCCTGTACGAGGCGGCCGACCGCGTGGTGGCCGACGCCAACGCGATCACGCTGCCGGTGCAGCTGCTCATATCGGGCGCCGACTGGGTGGTGCACCACAAGCCGCAGCACCAGTTCTTCGAGCGGCTGGGCAGCGCCGTGAAGACCAAGACCGAGCTGCCGGGCTTCTTCCACGACACGCTGGGCGAGAAAGACCGTGCGCCGGCGGTGGCACAGATCCGCGAATTCATCCTTCAGCGCTTCGACGAGCCGGCCGTGCCGGTCGACCGCCGCGAGGCGCACCTGAGCGGCGACACCGCCGACGAGTCGCGCGCGCTGGCCGAGCCGCTGTCGCCCCTGTCGCCGCGCGGCGCCTACTGGGCCATGACCCGCGCCGGGCTGAAGCTGGGCGGGAAGATGTCCGAGGGCATCAAGCTGGGCCACGACACCGGCTTCGACTCCGGCAGCACGCTCGACTACGTGTACCGCAACCAGCCCAGGGGCGGCTCGTTCATCGGCCGGTCCATCGACAAGACCTATCTGGAATCGATCGGCTGGCGCGGCATCCGCCAGCGCAAGATCCACGTCGAGGAGCTGCTGCGCATCGCAATGGAGCGGCTGGCCGAAATGCACCGCGAGGTGCGCGTGATGGACATCGCCGCCGGCCACGGCCGCTACGTGCTCGACGCGGTGCTCGCGAGCCCGGTCAAGGCCAGCTCGATCCTGCTGCGCGACTACAGCGACATCAACGTGCGCGACGGCCGCGCGCTCATCGCCGAGAAGGGCCTGGAAGACGTCGCGCAGTTCGTGCAGGCCGACGCCTTCGACCGCATGAGCCTCGCGAGCGTGACGCCGCGGCCCACGCTGGCGGTGGTGTCGGGCCTGTACGAGCTGTTCCCCGACAACGAGATGGTGCGCCGCTCGCTCGCGGGCGTCGGCGACGCGGTGGAAGACCGCGGCTACCTGGTCTACACCGGCCAGCCCTGGCATCCGCAGCTCGAGATGATCGCGCGCGCCCTCACCAGCCACCGCCAGGGCGAGGCCTGGGTGATGCGCCGCCGCACCCAGTACGAGATGGACCAGCTGGTGGAGGAAGCGGGCTTCCGAAAGATCGACCAGCGCATCGACGAGTGGGGCATCTTCACGGTTTCGCTGGCGGTGCGCACCGAGCGATGAGCGCGCGGCTGGCACGACGGCCCTGGAAGCGCGCCGCCGCATGGCTGGTGTTCCTCGGGCCGTTGTTCTATGCGACCTACGGCTTCGCCAACTGGTGGGCGACCACGCGGGCCCACGTGCCGTCGATGGCCTTCGGCTGGGAGCGTCAGATTCCGTTCTGGCAGTGGACGATCTTTCCGTACTGGACGATCAACGTCTTCTACGCGCTGTCGCTGTTCCTCGCGCGCAGCAGGCACACGCTCGACCGGCATGCGCTGCGGCTGGTGACGGCCACACTGGTTGCCTGCACCTGCTTCATCCTCTGGCCGCTGCACTTCAGCTTCGGCCAGCCGCCGGTCGACGGTGCGCCGGCCTTCCTGTTCAACGCGCTGCGCGGGTTCGACCAGCCCTTCAACCAGGCGCCGTCGCTGCACATCGCGCTGGCGGTGATCCTGTGGGACTGGTACCGGCAGTTCATCCACCCGCTGTGGGCGCGGCTGGTGCTGCATGTGTGGGCCTTCGCCATCTGCGCGTCGGTGCTCACGACGTGGCAGCACCACTTCATCGACATCCCGACCGGTGCGCTGCTCGGGCTGTTCTGCGTGTGGCTGTGGCCGCTGGAGCGCGTGGTGTCGATGCCGCGCGCGTGGCGCGTCACCCGCGACCCGCGGCGATGGAAGCTGGCGGGTTTCTATGCGGTAGGCGCGGCGCTGTTCCTGGCGGCCGCGCTCTACGGCGGCGGCGTCGCGCTGTGGCTGGCATGGCCGGCCGCGTCGCTCGCGCTGGTGGCGCTCAACTACATCGGCTTTGGCGCGCGCGGTTTCCAGATGGACGGGCATGGCCGCATGGGCTGGGCCGCGCGCTGGCTGTTCGCGCCGTACCGGCTGGGCGCGGCAGTCAATGCCTGGCTCTGGACGCGCAAGCTGCCGGCCTCGGTCGAGGTGGTGCCCGGCGTGCGGCTGGGCCGCCGGCCGACGCGCGCCGAATGGCTCGCGGCCGGCCGGCCCCGGCTGGTGAGCCTGTGCGCCGAGCTGCAGTTGCCGTCCGGCGTGCCGCATGCGCGCTGCGTGCCGCTGCTCGACCTGACGGTGCCGCCGCCGGTGCGGCTGCAGCGCGCGGCGGCGGTCATCGAAGGGCAGCGCCGCGCTGCCGGCAGCGCGCCGGTGTGGGTGTGCTGCGCGCTCGGCTTCTCGCGCAGCGCCGCCGCGGTGATCGCCTGGCTGGACCGCTACGGCGCTGCCGGCGGCGTCGCGCAGGCCGAAGACGCGGTGCGCCGCGCACGTCCGCAGATCGTGCTTCGGCGGGCATGGCGCGTATCGCTGGAGGCCCTGAACCCCGCCGCGGAGGCACGCACCCATGAATGACAACGACCGCGCCACCTGCGCCACGCTGGCCGGACTGCTGCGCGCCGCTGCCGTGCTGGCCCTGTGGGGCTTCGCGCTGACATGCATCGCGGCGCTGGTGCTCGCGCTGACGCTGCGCTCGCTCTCGACCACCGCCACCATGAGCCTCGGCGCCGTCGTGATCCTGGGCGCGCTGGAGCGCTACTTTTCATTCCGGCTGCGCTTCGACGAGGCGCTGTTCGACGGCCTTGCGAAGGGCCGCATCGCGTCGCTGGAGGCGCTCGACGGCGCGCTGTCGACACTCGGCCTGCGCGAGACACAGCAACAGCAACAGCAACAGCAACAGCAACAGCAGCCACGCACCACCCGCCCGCTCGACGACCGCGTGGCCGGCACCCGCCAGCTCATGCAGCGCCACGCCATCGTGGTGGCCTGCCAGAGCGCCATGTTCCTCCTTGCCTTGATGACACAGGACATCTCTTGACCGAAGCAGACGACAACAACAAGAACGACAAGCCGCCGGCCGAAAGCACGGTGCTGCGGCGCGCGCTCGCCGTGGTGGTGGGGAAACTCATCATCGGCGTGGCCGGCCTGCTGACCGGCGTGCGCGCCATCTGGTCGGGCACGAGCCCCAAGGCCGAGCAGACGCTGTACTTCGCCAACCACACGAGCCACGGCGACTTCGTGCTGCTGTGGGCGACGCTGCCGCCCGACCTGCGCGCGCTCACGCGGCCGGTGGCTGGGCAGGACTACTGGGAGGCCTCCAGGCTGCGCAACTTCATCGGCCGCGACGTGTTCAACGCGCTCATGATCCGGCGCGACGGCTCGGGCCAGGGCGGCAATCCGGTCGACCAGATGAAGGAGGCGCTGGAAGGCGGCGACTCGCTCATCATGTTCCCGGAAGGCACGCGCAACACCGGCGACGACATCCTGCTGCCGCTCAAGAGCGGCCTCTTCCACCTGGCGCGCGCCTGCCCCAACGTGCGGCTGGTGCCGGTGTGGATCGAGAACTTGAAGCGCGTGCTGCCCAAGGGCGTGCTGCTGCCGATTCCGCTGGCCTGCACGGTGCGCTTCGGCACGCCCATCACGCTGGGCGAAGGCGAAGACAAGGTGTCGTTCCTGGCACGGGCGCGCGCCGCCATGCTCGACATGCGCCCCGAGTACGACCGCGTTCCCGAACAAGAAAAAACAACGACAACGACGACGACGCCATGAACATCTCCGCTTCCACCCAGACCACGCTGGAGCTGTTCGGCGGCGTCGCGGGCGTGCTCATCCTGGCCTCGGCCATCGGTGCGCTGCTCAAGTGGCGCGTGGCGCACGGCCAGCCCAACTCGGTGATCGACAACCTCAACGCGCGCGTCAACGCCTGGTGGGTGATGGTGGCGGTGATCGGCATTGCCTTCGCCTTCGGCAAGGGCGGCGTGATCGTGCTGTTCTACCTGATCTCTTTCTATGCGCTGCGCGAGTTCATCAGCCTGGCCTACACCCGGCGCGGCGACCACGGCGCCATTGCGCTGGCCTTCTACCTCGCGCTGCCGGGGCAGTACTTCCTGATCTGGATCGACTGGTACGGGCTCTACGCCATCTACATCCCGGTCTATGCCTTCCTGCTGCTGCCCATTCTTGCGGCGGTGGGCGGCGACACGCAGCGCTTCCTGGAGCGCACCTCGAAGATCCAGTGGGGCCTGATGGTGTGCGTGTTTTGCATCAGCCACGTGCCCGCGCTGCTGACGCTGCAGATCCCCGGCTTCGAGGGCCGCAACCTGCTGCTGATCGCCTTCCTCGTCATCGTGGTGCAGGGCAGCGACGTGCTCCAGTACGTATGGGGCAAGCTCTTCGGCAAGCGCAAGGTGGCGCCCGAGCTGTCGCCTTCCAAGACCTGGGAGGGCCTGATCGGCGGCGTGGCGAGCGCCACCGCGCTGGGCGCTGCGCTCTACTGGGCCACGCCCTTCAACCCGTGGCAGGCGGCGCTGATGGCGCTCACCATCTGCCTCATGGGCTTCTTCGGCGGGCTGGTGATGTCGGCCATCAAGCGCGACCGCGGCGTGAAGGACTGGGGCTCGATGATCGAGGGCCACGGCGGCATGCTCGACCGGCTCGATTCGGTGATCTTCGCGGCGCCCATCTATTTCCACGCGCTGCGCTACTGGTGGGTGCCGTGAGCAAGGCGGCCAAAGACGCGGAGCGCGTGGCGCACGACACGCCCGTCGAGTGCGCCAACGCCGCGTCGTGGACGCGCTGGCTCGAGCGCCACCACGCCAGCGCCGCCGGCGTGTGGCTGCGCATCGCCAAGAAGGACAGCGGCATCGCCTCCATCGACCACCCCGCCGCGCTGGAAGAGGCGCTGTGCTGGGGCTGGATCGACGGCCAGCGCAAGAGCGACGACGCGCAATACTTTCTGCAGCGCTTCACGCCGCGCACCAGGCGCAGCATCTGGTCGCAGATCAACCGCGCCAAGGTGCTGAAGCTCATCGACGAAGGCCGCATGCAACCGGCCGGGCTGGCCGAGATCGAGCGCGCAAAGGCCGACGGCCGATGGGACGCGGCCTACGAGGGCGTCGCCGCGGCCACGGTGCCGCCCGACCTGCAGGCCGCGCTGGACGCCAACAAGAAGGCCGCGAAGTTCTTCGCCACGCTCGACTCCCGCAACCGCTTCGCGGTGCTGTTCCGCACCCAGGGCGCGAAGAAGCCCGAGACCCGCGCGCGCCGCATCGCGCAGTTCGTCGAGATGCTGGCCAAGGGCGAGAAGATCCACCCCTGAAACCGAACTGCACCAACGAGCGGTCAGTCGTCGTCCATGTGCCGTGACCGGCCGAACCAGAAGCCCAGGATCATGCCGACCGTGCCGAAGCCGATCGCGAGCCAGAGGCTCAGGAAGGTGAAGACGTTGTAGCGCCCGGGCTGCTGCGCGAGCGCGCTCGCCAGGTCGGGTTCGTTCAGGCCGCCGAGCCCGCGCGCGGCGGCGAAGTCGAAGCCCGCCGAGCCGAGGAAGTTGAGCGTCAGCAACAGCGGCAGGATGGTGAGCAGCGGAAACCACGCGCCGCGCACCTTGCGCCACGACATCAGCTGCGCCGCCACGAACAACGCCACGCCGACACCGATCAGCCCGAGCACGAAGCGGTCGCGGGCCAGCGGCAGCAGCCATGGCCAGACCCATTGCAGCGGGTAGAGCGGCCATTCCGCCTGCGGCGCCAGGCCGCCGGGGCGCGCAAAGGCCTGCCAGCCCAGCGCGAGCGTGACGCGCCCCACCAGCGCGGACGCACAGGCCACGGCCGCGACGCTCAGGCAGCCGATGCGCAAGGGAGACGAACGCGGCTGCGCAAAGGCATGCGCCGGCAGCACGGGCGACGGAAATTGCCCCGGCCGCCAGACCCGCTTCACCACAATGACCGGCGGCGGCGCCACCGACAGCGCGCCGCGCACCAGCCAGTCGATGGCGAAGATCGCCAGCGCAAAGGCCATCGCGGCCGTCAGCCAGGCGCAGGCGCCCGGCATGTCGACGAAGCCGATCGGCGTGAACATCGGCAGGTTGCCGTACACGAGCCCCGCGCAGCCGTAGGCCAGCAGGATCGGCACGCAGCCGACATGGGCCGCGCGCATCAGCAGTTCGTCGCTGCGGACCGACTCCTGGCCCAGCGCCTGGACGCGTGACCAGGCGCCGCGCAGGCTCACTTGGCCAGCGACTTCAGCGCGAGCTTGATGCCCTCGCTCACCGTCGCGTCCTTCGGCAAAGCCTTCAGCGCGAGCGCGGCTTCCTTGTCGCTGTAGCCCAGCGCGATCAGCGCCTGGAGGATGTCGGCCTGCGCGTCGGAGGCCGCATGCGCCGGCAGGCCGATGTCGGCGCCGAGCTTGCCCTTCAACTCCAGCAGCAGCCGTTCGGCGGTCTTCTTGCCGATGCCCGGGATCTTCACGAGCCGGCCCAGCTCCTGGGTGGTGATCGCCTGCGCCAGTTCGCCCACGCTCATGCCCGACAGCAGGCCCAGCGCGGTGCGCGGCCCCACGCCGGTGATCTTGATGAGCTGGCGAAAAGCCGCACGCTCCTCGGCGGTACCGAAGCCGTAGAGAATCTGCGCGTCCTCGCGCACGACGAAGTGCGTGAGCAGCGACACCTTCGCGCCGACGTTCGGCAGGTTGTAGAACGTGCTCATCGGCACATCGACCTCGTAGCCGACGCCGTTGCAGTCCACCACCACCTGCGGCGGGTTGCGTTCGGCCAGCGTGCCGGTGAGTTTGCCTATCATTGGCTCCCCCCCGTTGCTTGCTCACTTCGTGTAGCCGCTTCCCCCCTCCAGGGGGCAACACCGGCGGCCCGGCAAAGCCGGTTCCGCGGTGTTTCCCGCCTTGGACTGCGTTTTTTCGAGCGTGGCTGGTCTTGCATGGGCTGCCAATTAGATGGAAATGGATACCGCGTGATTCTGCGACACACCTTTACCCCACTGAACAATTCGCGCCTCGGCCACCTGTGCGGACCTCTGGACGCCCACCTGCGCCGCATCGAGGAAGCGCTGGGCGTGAAGATCGCGCACCGCCACGAGCAGTTCAAGGTCGACGGCCCCAAGGCCGCCGCCCAGCGTGCGATGGACGTGCTGCAGGCGCTCTATGAAATCGCCCAGCGCACGATCGACCCGGCCGTGGTGCAGCTCACGCTGGCCGGCGACGGCTCGATGCTCGAGGGCGACGACGACATCGCGATGCTGGTCACCCGCCGCACCGACCTGCGCGCGCGCACGCCCACGCAGGCGGTCTACCTCGACAACATCGCCAAGCACGACATCACCTTCGGCATCGGACCGGCCGGCACCGGCAAGACCTACCTGGCAGTGGCCTGCGCGGTCGATGCGCTGGAGCGCGCGGCGGTGCAGCGCATCGTGCTCACGCGTCCGGCCGTGGAAGCGGGCGAGCGGCTCGGCTTCCTGCCCGGCGACCTGACGCAGAAGGTCGACCCCTACCTGCGCCCGCTGTACGACGCGCTCTACGACCTGATGGGCTACGAGAAGGTGCAGAAGGCCTTCGAGCGCAACGCGCTGGAGATCGCGCCGCTGGCCTTCATGCGCGGGCGCACGCTGAACAACGCCTTCGTGATCCTCGACGAGGCGCAGAACACCACGCCCGAGCAGATGAAGATGTTCCTCACGCGCATCGGCTTCGGCGCGCGCGCGGTGGTGACGGGCGACGTGAGCCAGATCGACCTGCCCAAGCAGCAGCTGAGCGGCCTGATCGACGCCGAGCGCGTGCTCAAGCGCGTGAGCGGCATCGCCATGACGCACTTCACCAGCGCCGACGTGGTGCGCCACCCGCTGGTGGCGAAGATCGTCGACGCCTACGACGGCCAGCGCAAGCGCGCGGGAGCGCACTGAGATGGCCGCATCGAAGCTCCCGGCACTGTCCCTGTCGCTGCAGTTCGGCCGCTTCAAGGGCGTGGAGCGGCACCGCGCCGCCTTGCCGCGCCACAGCGTGACGCGCTGGATCCGCCATGCGCTCGACATCGACGGCGAGATCACCGTGCGCATCGTCGATGCCGAGGAAGGCCAGCGCCTGAACCGCGAGTTCCGCGGCAAGGACTACGCCACCAACGTGCTGACCTTCGACTATGCGCAGAGCCCGCTGGTGATGGCCGACCTGGTGCTGTGCGCGCCGGTGGTGGCGCGCGAGGCGAAGGAGAACCGCAAGACCCTGGCCGACCACTATGCGCATCTGCTGGTGCACGGCACGCTGCATGCGCAGGGCTGGGACCACGAGACCAGCGAGGCCGACGCGGACGAGATGGAGGCCTGCGAGATCGAGATCCTCGCGGGCCTGGGCATCCGCAGCCCGTACGGCAAGTAGCCGGGCGGCGTCGGCTACGCCGTCATCTGCAGCGGGATCGTCACCGGCCCGTCGTTCAGCAGGTGCACCTGCATGTCGGCGCCGAATTCGCCGGTGGCCACCACCGGGTGCGCGGCACGGGCCTGCGCCACGAAATATTCGTAGAGCCGGCGCCCTTCGTCGGGCGGCGCCGCCTGTGTGAAGCTGGGACGGTTGCCGCCGCTCGCGTCGGCCGCGAGCGTGAACTGGCTCACCACCAGCAGGCCGCCGCCGATGTCCTGCACGCTGCGGTTCATCTTGCCGGCCTCGTCGGCAAAGATGCGCAGCTTGAGGATCTTGGCGAGCATGCGGTCGGCCAGCGCATCGACGTCGCCGCGCTCGGCGCACAGCAGAACGAGCAGGCCGGAATCGATGGCGCCGACGGTGCGGCCCGAAATGTCGACGCGTGCATGGGCGACGCGCTGGAGAACGGCTTTCATGGGGGGTGATGTTCGCCGGCCTGGGTGGCGCGGGCTTCCATGGTCAGGGGCAGGAGCTGGATGGTGACGCGCAGGCCCGGCACGGCGTCCATCAGGGACTGCTCGAGCTGGTCGCGCATGCTGGCGGCGTGCTGCAGCGTCCAGTCGCCGGGCACGTGCATGTGGAGGTCGGCAAAGCGGCGCTGGCCGGCGCTGCGCGTCACCATGTCGTCGAAGCGCAGCCGGGTGCCTTCGGGCATGCGGGCGGCGAAAGCGTCGAGGGTGGCGCGCACGGTGGCGAGCGTCTCGGGGTCGAGCGCGCGGTCCATGAGCCCCTGGGACGAACGCCACACCAGCTTCGCGCCCTCGCGCACGATGTTGAGCGCCACGCCGATGGCCAGCACCGGATCGAGCCAGAGCCAGCCGCTGAGCTGCACGCCGACGATGCCGATCACCACCGCGGCCGAGGTCCAGACGTCGGTCATCAGGTGGCGGCCGTCGGCCTCCAGGGCGATGGAGCGGCGTTCGCGGGCGGCCCGGAACAGCATCACGGCCAGCCCGGCGTTGAGGCCCGAGCTCACGACCGACAGCGCCAGGCCCCAGCCGACCTGCTCCAGAGGCTGCGGCGAAAGCAGGCGCTGCACCGACACCCAGAGGATCGCGATGGCCGCGCCGACGATCAGGATGCCCTCGAAGCCCGACGAGAAGTACTCGGCCTTGTGGTGGCCGTAGGGGTGCTCGTCGTCGGCCGGACGCTCGGCGATGGTCACCATGGCCAGCGCGAACATGGCGCTCGCGAGGTTGACGAAGGACTCCATCGCATCCGAGATCAGGCCCATCGAATTGGTGATGTAGCCGGCCGTTCCCTTGAGCACGATGGTGATCAGGGCGACCGCGACGGAGAGGCGAAGCAGGGTCTTGGGGGTCAGCGTCATGCGGGATCGGGTGTGGATTTGGACGAATGGCCACGCAAAAAGCGGTAATAGGCCGCAAGATCCGGCTGAATTTTCGGCCTCGTGTCCATATGTAACGCCTTCGCCTTAATATTTGTGACCGTTGCGAAACATCTCGCGCAGAAAAGTCAGGATGATGAAAAAAACCGTGATCGCCTTGTGCGGCCTCGCCATTGTGGGCTCGGCCGCGCTCGCCCAGACGCCCGCCGCCGAACCGAAGGCAGGCTTCGTGAAGTCCGTGCGCGGCAGCGTGCAGCTGCTCGATGCGGGCGGCGCCGTCCGCAACGCCAGTCCCGGCGATGCGCTGGGCTCCGTGGACCGCATCGTCACCGGGCCCGACTCCTCGGCCTCCGTGGTGATGCGCGACGACACGACGCTGGTGGTCGGCCCCGCGTCGCGCCTCGACCTGAAGGAATTCCATTTCGACGGCACCACGCACGAAGGCGGCATGCTGCTGTCGCTGCTGCGCGGCTCGATGCGCATGATCACCGGCCTGATCGGCAAGACCAACCCCGACGCGGTGCGGGTCGAAACCCAGACAGCCACCATCGGCATCCGTGGCACCGATTTCATCGTTCAAGCGGACGGGCGCCCATGAAGACCCGTTTCGCACTCCTCACCGTCCTCGCGCTGTCGCTCGTCGCATGCTCGACACCCGGCACGCGCGTGGTGCTGCTGCCGCAGGCCGACGGCACGCCTTCCGCCGTGGTGGTTCGCGCCAAGGACGGGGAAGAAGTCCTGTCCAAGCCCTACCAGCGCGCCACCGCCGCCGTCGGTGCCAGCGGCGCCCCGGTCGTCGACCAGGCCGACGCGGCCAAAGTGCAGGCGGAGAACAGGCAGCTGTTCGACATGCGCCCGCCGCCGCCGAAGCGCTACACGGTGTATTTCGAGCTCGGCGGCACCACGCTCACGCCGTCTTCCCAGCTGACCTTGTCCGAGGCGCTGGCCGAAGCGCAGGCGCGCAGCGGCAGCGACATCGTCGTCACCGGCCACACCGACACCAAGGGCTCGATCGAGCAGAACGACGAGCTGTCGCGCCGGCGTGCGCAGGAAGTGGTCCAGCTGCTGGTGGAGCGCCAGTTCCCGTCGCGCCGCATCGAGGCTGTCGGGCGCGGCGAGCGCGAACTGGCGGTACCGACCGCGGACGACGTGGACGAGCCGCGCAACCGGCGCGTCACCATCGAAGTCCGCTAGCGCCGTCCCGGTCAGCTCAGCGTCACGCGCGCGAACTTGCGCTTGCCGACCTGCACCACGTAGCTGCCCGCGGGCAGCTTCAGCGCCTTGTCGCTGACCACGGCGGAGTCGATCCGCACGCCGCCGCCGTCGATCAGGCGGTTGCCCTCCGAAGTCGACGGTGCCAGGTTGGCCTGCTTGAGCACCTGGGCGATGCCCAGCGGGGCGCCGCTCAGCGCCACTTCGGGAATCTCGTCGGGCACGCCGCCCTTGCTGCGGTTGATGAAATCCTGCTCGGCCGCCTCGGCCGCTGCCGCGCTGTGGAAGCGCGCGGTGATTTCCTTGGCCAGCGCGACCTTGGCGTCCTTCGGGTTGCGGCCGCCTTCGATCTCGGCCTTCAGCGCCGCGATCTGCTCAAGCGACTGGAAGCTCAGCAGCGTGTACCAGCGCCACATCAGGTCGTCGGAAATCGACAGCACCTTGGCGAACATGGTGTTGGCGTCCTCGCTGATGCCGATGTAGTTGTTCTTGCTCTTCGACATCTTCTCGACGCCGTCGAGGCCTTCCAGCAGCGGCATGGTCAGTATGCACTGCGGTTCCTGGCCGTATTCCTGCTGGAGGTGACGGCCGACGAGCAGGTTGAACTTCTGGTCGGTGCCGCCCAGTTCGAGGTCGCTCTTGAGCGCGACCGAGTCGTAGCCCTGCATCAGCGGGTAGAGGAACTCGTGCACCGAAATCGACTGGCCGGCCTTGAAGCGCTTGTTGAAGTCGTCGCGCTCCATCATGCGGGCGACCGTGTACTTGGCGGCCAGCTGGATCATGCCGCGCGCGCCCAGGGGGTCGCTCCACTCGGAGTTGTAGCGGATCTCGGTCTTCTCGGGGTTCAGCACCAGGCTGGCCTGCTTGTAATAAGTCTGGGCGTTGGCCTCGATCTGCTCGCGGGTGAGCGGCGGGCGGGTGTTGTTACGGCCGGAGGGGTCGCCGATGGTGCTGGTGAAGTCGCCGATCAGGAAGATCACCCGGTGGCCCAGGTCCTGCAGCTGGCGCATCTTGTTGAGCACCACGGTGTGGCCGATGTGGATGTCCGGCGCGGTCGGGTCCAGGCCCAGCTTGATGCGCAGGGGCGTCCCGGTGGCTTCGGAGCGCTGCAGCTTGCGCACCCATTCGTCCTGCGGCAGCAGCTCGTCAGCGCCCCGGAGGGATATTTCGAGCGCGCGTCCTACACTATTTGAGAGGCTCATGGATGTAACAGATTCGGCCTTTACGGGCTTTTTTGGCTGACTTTTGGGGTGCCGAAGCTATACTCAGCCCGACTTTTCAAGCGCCGGATTCTAAGCGGCGCTTTTTTCCGCACCGTCTCCTGCCGCCCTGAACGTACTGGGCCTTGCAGCACGGATTTGCAGAACCTGAGCTGGAATTCAAGTTTGATCAACGGCATTCTTGCCGCCGAGGAGCTCCTTGCTTCCCGCGTGGCCTACACATTCCGGACGTACCCCAAGCAGATCACCGCAGTCATCGCGGCTGCCCTGCTGAGCGCCGGCACCCTCGCGGTGGCATCGCTCGGCCCGGATGCATCCGACCTCCCCGTGCGCCAGATCCTGGAAGCCACGGCACCTGTTTCAGTGGCCGACCAGAGCGAAGCGCTGGAGAGCTTCAGCTTCACGCTGTTCCGCACCGACGTCACCCGCTCGAGCGACACGGCCGAGGCGCTGCTGAAGCGCCTGGGCATTTCCGACCCCGCCGCCACCGCCTTCGTGCGCGGCAGCGTCGAGGCCCGCAACGCGCTGTTCTCGCGCGCCGGCCGCACCGTGACGGCCGAGGCCACGCAGGAAAACCAGCTCAAGAAGCTCAGCGCCCGCTGGATTCCGGACGGCGACGGCGGCTTCAAGCGCTACGTGATCGAACGCACGCCGACCGGCTTTGCCGGCGTGACCGAGCGCGACACCCTCACGGCAGGCACGCGCCTGGCGAGCGGCACCATCCGCACCTCGCTGTTCGCCGCCACCGACGACTCGCGCATTCCCGACGCGGTGGCGAGCCAGCTGGCCGACATCTTCGCGGGCGACGTCGACGTGCGCAACCTGCGCAAGGGCGACCGCTTCGCCGTGGTCTACGAGACCCTGGAAGCCGACGGCCAGGCGCTGCGCAGCGGCCGCGTGCTCTCGGCCGAGTTCGAGAACAACGGCAAGATCCACCAGGCCGTCTGGTTCCAGCCCCCGGGCGCGGGCCAGAAGGGCAGCTACTACCGCCCGAACGGCGACAGCCTGCGCAAGGCCTACCTGGCGACGCCGGTCGAGTTCTCGCGCGTATCCAGCGGTTTCGCGATGCGCATGCACCCGATCCTGAACAGCTGGCGCCAGCACAACGGCATCGACTACGCCGCACCCACGGGCACTTCGGTGCGCACGGTCGGCGACGGCACGGTCGATTTCGCGGGCACGCAGAACGGCTACGGCAACATCGTCATCATCAATCACCGCAACAACCAGCAGACGGCGTACGCCCACCTGAGCCGCATCGACGTCAAGTCCGGCCAGAGCGTGAGCCAGGGCCAGACGATCGGCGCCGTGGGCATGACCGGCTGGGCCACCGGCCCGCACCTGCACTTCGAATTCCGCGTGGGCGGGGTCTACCAGAACCCGACCTCCATCGCGCAGGAAGGCGGCGCGCCGATCACCGCGGCGATGCGCCCGGCCTTCGAGCGCATCGCCGTCGGTGCCCGCACCGAGCTGGCGGCAGCCTTCTCCGTCATCCAGGCCAGCGCGGACTGAGCACGCGCGGCGGCCCTTCTTTCTTCACCTGACGCCAGGATGGCCGCCGAACTTTTCATCGGCCTGATGTCGGGCACCTCGCTCGACGGCGTCGACGGCGTGCTCGCCGAGCTTTCAGGCGGCCGCATCGCGGTGCGGTCCTACGCCACGGCCGGCTTTCCCGTGGCACTGCGCGCCGAGCTGCTCGCGCTCAACACCCCCGGCGACAACGAACTGCACCGCGCGGCGCTGGCCGGCAACGGGCTCGCGAGGGCCTATGCCGGCGTGGTCCGGCAACTGCTGGCGGACAGCGGCACCGATGCCGGCGCCGTCACCGCCATCGGCGCGCACGGGCAGACGGTCCGCCACCGGCCACTGGAGTTCGACGACGTCGGCTACACGCTCCAGATCAACAACCCCTCGCTGCTGGCCGAGCTGACCGGCATCGACGTGGTCGGCGACTTCCGCAGCCGCGACCTGGCTGCCGGCGGCCAGGGCGCGCCCCTGGTGCCGGCCTTCCACCGCGCGCTGTTCGCCCGCGCCGGCGAGCCGGTCGCGGTGCTCAACATCGGCGGCATCTCGAACCTGAGCCTGCTGCCGCCCGCCGACGCGCCCGAAGGCGCGATCGTGCTCGGCTTCGACTGCGGCCCCGGCAACGCGCTGATGGACCATTGGTGCCAGGCCCACCAGGGCCAGCCCTTCGACCGCGACGGACAGTGGGCGGCCAGCGGCCAGGTGCTGCCCGGGCTGCTCGCGCAGCTGCTGGCCGACCCCTACTTCGGCAAGGCGCCGCCCAAGAGCACGGGGCGCGACCTGTTCAATCCGGACTGGCTGGCCGCGCAACTCGGCACCACGGCCCTGCCGCCCGCCGACGTGCAGGCGACGCTGGCCGAGCTGACCGCGAGCGCCTGCGCGGCCGACCTGCGCCGCCACGGAAAAGACGCCAGGCTGCTGATCGTCTGCGGCGGCGGCGCGCTGAACGGCCACCTGCTCGCCCGCCTGCGCGCGCTGCTGCCCGGCGTCAGCGTGGAGGCATCGACCGACCACGGCCTGCCGCCACAGCAGGTCGAGGCCGCGGCCTTTGCCTGGCTGGCCCGCGCCACCGTGCGGCGCGAGCCCGGCAACCTTGCCAGCGTGACCGGCGCGCGCGGGGCGCGCGTGCTGGGCGCCATCTACCCCGCCTGACAGCGGCCGTCCGTCAGCCCTGGCCGGACACTTCCGGCTGCGCGGGGTGCGCCGCGCGCACCTCCGACGGCAGGTGCCAGAAGATGAGAGCGGACGCCACGGTGATCAGCCCCATGGTCGCGAAGGTCGCCTGGAAGGCATCGAGCGTGTGGGCGGCCGTCTCGGTGCCGAAGATGCCGTTGTAGCCCGCCAGCACCGCGCCGGCGGCGGCCACGCCCATGCTCATGGCCAGCATCTGCACCATCGACAGCAGGCTGTTGCCGCTGCTGGCCATGCTGCCGTCCAGGTCCTTCAGCGTGATGGTGTTCATGGCGGTGAACTGCAGCGAATTGACCGCGCCGAAAGCCAGCAGCTGCAGCACGTGCAGCACCATCGGCTGGCCCGGCGCCGTGAGGCCGAAGCTGGCCATGGTGCAGCCCACGAGGGCCGTGTTGACCACCAGCACCCGGCGGTAGCCGTAGCGCGTGATCAGCGGCGTGGCGAAGCGCTTCATGGCCATGCCGGCCAGCGCGATCGGCAGCATCATCAGACCGGCGCGCACCGGCGAATAGCCCATCGACACCTGCAGCAGCAGCGGCACCAGGAAAGGCATGCAGCTGCTGCCGAGCCGCGAGAACAGGTTGCCGATCAGCCCGATGCTGAGCGTCGGCACCTGGAAGAGCGAGGGCGCGAACAGCGGTTCGGGCGTGCGCGAGGCGCGCAGCCAGTAAGCGGCGATGCTGGCAAAGCCGAAGATCAGCACGACCATCACGCCGCCCTGGCGCAGGCCCACGCCGTCGAGCGAAAGCGAGATCGCCACCATGCCGAAGGCCAGCAGCGCATAGCCGACGCTGTCGAAGCGCTTCTGCACCACGCCGCGCAGGTCGGGCATGTACTTGAGCGTGGCGATGCAGCCGGCCAGCCCCACGGGCACGTTGATCAGGAAAATCCAGTGCCAGGAGGCGTACTGCACCAGCCACCCGCCCAGCGTGGGGCCCAGCAAGGGCCCTATGAGCCCCGGGATGGCCACGAAACTCATCGCCTGGAGGAACTCCCCGCGCGGCACCGTGCGCAGCAGCGACAGCCGCCCCACGGGCAGCAGCAGCGCCCCGCCGAGCCCCTGCACCACGCGCGCGGCCACCAGCTGCCCAAGGCTGTGCGACAGCGCGCAAAGCACCGAGCCGAGCGCGAACAGCACGATGGCCGAGAAGAAGATGCGGCGCGTGCCGAAGCGGTCGGCGATCCAGCCCGAGGCCGGAATCAGCATCGCCATGGTCAGCGCATAGGCCACCACCACCGACTGCATGCGCAGCGGGCTCTCGCCGAGGCTGGCCGCCATTGCCGGCAGCGCCGTGTTGATGATGGTGGCATCGAGCGTCTGCATGAAGAAGCCGACGGCGACGAGCCACAGCAGGCTCTTGCGAACGGGTTGGACGGCGGTTTCGGCCTCTGAAGTCATGGGCAAGGGGAAAGGAGCAGGAACGAAAAAGCCGCCCGGAGGCGGCTTTCTGGAGAGGGCTTGGTCAGCGGCATCCGGGCATCAGGCCGAGAAGCTCGATCCGCAGCCGCATGTGCTGGTGGCGTTGGGGTTCTTGATCACGAACTGGGCGCCTTGCAGGTCTTCCTTGTAGTCGATCTCGGCGCCGACCAGGTACTGGTAGCTCATGGCGTCGATCAGCAGCGACACACCGTTCTTGGTCATGGTGGTGTCGTCTTCGTTGGTGATCTCGTCGAAGGTGAAGCCGTACTGAAAGCCGGAGCAGCCGCCGCCTTGCACGAACACGCGCAGTTTCAGGTCGGGGTTGCCTTCTTCGGCGATCAGGTCGGCCACCTTGGCTGCCGCACTGTCGGTGAAGACGATCGGCTCGGGCATCTGGGTCTGGATGTTTTCGGCTACGGCGCTCATGGGGTAATAACTCCTGGTGGGCCGAACAGGCGGCCAATGGAACGAATGCTACTGCAATGCCGCATTTTCGGCAGGCGGACTGTGGCGTGCACCCCTATGCAAGTGGGGTCGGACGGCAATGCGCAAAGACGTCGCAACGAAAAAGCCGCCCGGAGGCGGCTTTTTGTTCGAAGCGAACAGGATCAGCGCTTGCTGAACTGCTTGCGACGACGGGCGGAGTGCAGACCGACCTTCTTACGCTCGACTTCACGTGCATCGCGCGTCACGAAGCCGGCTTGGCTCAGGACGGGCTTCAGGCTTGCGTCGTAGTCGATCAGCGCACGGGTGATGCCGTGGCGCGTGGCGCCAGCTTGACCCGATTCGCCGCCGCCGTTCACGTTGACCATCACGTCGAAAGCTTCGAGGTTGTTGGTCAGCACGAGGGGCTGCTTCGCGATCATGATCGAGGTTTCGCGGCCGAAGAACGCTTGGATGTCCTTGCCGTTGACCGTGATCTTGCCGGTGCCCTTTTTCAGAAACACGCGGGCGACGCTGGATTTGCGACGGCCGGTGCCATTGTTCCATTCACCAATCATTCTCAAGGCTCCTTACAGTTCCAGCACTTTGGGCTGTTGGGCGGTATGCGGGTGCTCAGCGCCACCGTACACCTTGAGTTTCTTGATCATTGCGTAACCGAGCGGGCCCTTGGGCAGCATGCCCTTGACAGCCTTTTCCAGGGCGCGGCCCGGGTGCTTGTTCTGCATGTCGCGGAAGTTCGTCGCCGTGATACCGCCCGGGTAGCCCGAGTGACGGTAGTACACCTTGTCGATCGACTTGGCGCCGGTGACGCGCAGTTGCGCGGCGTTGATGATGACGATGAAGTCACCGGTATCGACGTGAGGCGTGTAAATGGCCTTGTGTTTGCCGCGCAAACGGAGAGCAACTTCGCTGGCTACTCGTCCGAGGACCTTGTCGGTCGCGTCAATCACAAACCACTCGTGCGTCACGTCAGCGGGCTTGGCGCTGAACGTTTTGGTCATGAGTTTTTCTCTTGAAAAGAGGGTTTGGCGAGCCCTTTTCCACGGTCGGCGTTCCTCTGGTGGGAATCTCTTAGGTGGGTTTGAAGTCTTCGCCGCGGGGCTACAAAAACGCTGCGAAGCCCGCGATTATATGAAGAAACGGCGAAATGGCCAATTTCCGGGGTTCGGGCCGGTTTCAGCGCTGGATGCGGACCAGCTCCAGAACCTCGTTTCCGCCGGAAACGATGCCTCGCTGGTACGCGGCTTCGAAGCGGACGACGCGGCGCAACTCGGGGCTGTAGAGGGCGGCCCCGGAGAAGCGGACGCTGCCGCTGGCGAGCGGTGCGCTCATGCTGGAGGCATAGATCCAGCCTTCGTACCCGATGCTGAGCACTTGGAGCTCGACCCCGTCCACGCGTACCGAGCGCTCTCCGCCCACCGTGGCGACGAGCTCATAGCGCTGGTTTTCGCCGGCGGACGCGTAGTTCGCCTGCCAGCGCATGCCGGGCAGCAGATTGTTGCGCGCCCACCCGCCTGGCGGCGAGGACGAGTCGAACAGCCCGCCGGCCGGCGACGTGACCGACACCACTTGCCCGTCGGTCTTCTCGACCTTGCCGCCACCGTTGAAGACAATTTCGTCCCCGTTGATCCGGTCCACCCGGTAGATCACCGTCGCGCGGGTGCCTGTGAGCTTGTCGGTGCGCACGTATTCGAGCGCATCGCCGGCGCGCAGCGGTTCGTTCAGGGCGACGCTGCTGCCGGCCCCCCGGCGGGCGCTGCCCGCGGGCTCGCTGGCCCGGGCCTCCAGCATCGCCTTCGCACGCACAGGCAATTCCGCCAGGAACTCGACCGGCATCGCGAAATTCAGGCTGCCGCCGTCGCGCGCGGCAAAGGTGGTGATGCCGAGCAGGCGCCCTTCGCTGTCGAACAGGCCTCCGCCGCTCGATCCGGGAGAGATGGCCGCCGTGGTCTGCAGCAGCCGCGCCTCCGGCTCCCCGGCGCCACCACCACCGGTGCCGCCGCGCAGACCCGACAGGATGCCCTCGCTGAGCGTGTTCTCCAGCCCGCGCGGGTTGCCGATGGCATACACCCGCTGTCCGACGCGCGCGCTGCCCGCGGGCGCCAGCGCGACCGGGGGCGCCGTGAAATTGGCCACCTTGATCTGGCACAGGTCGCGCGCCGGGTCTGGAAACTCCAGCGTCGCCCCGTAGGTGACGTTGTCCTGCTTGATGACGAAGCTGCTCGCCTTGGCCAGCACGTGGCAGTTGGTGACGAGGCGCCCGGGCGCGATCACCACCGCGCTGCCGGCGCGCAGGGGCCGCTCCTGCGCGTCGAAGGTGCGAACCGCCCAGACGCTGCCCGACACCTTGCTGAACAGCACTTCCGGCTCCAGCGCGGCGGCCGCGCCCGCCGCGAGGGCCAGGCCCAGGAACGCGGATGCCGTGCGCAGCGGCACGGCCTTCACCGGGCCGCTCATGGCTTGTTCGGCAGCAAGCCGCTCAGGTCGTCCATCGAAACCCGTGTTTCGGCCTTGGGCTGCGGCGCAGGCGGGGCCACCGGAGCGGCCGGCGCCACCACCTTGACCGCAGGCGGCGGCTCAGGCACCGGCACCACGGGCGCCGGACGCGCCTCCTCGGGCGGCTTCACCGCCACGGCCTTGGGCGCCGCCGGCGGTGCCGCGGCCATCTCGGTCGTGCCGATGCGGACACCTGCCGTCGGCCCCTCGCCCGTCTGGGCGCTGCGGTCGATGCTTCGCACTTCGCCGAAAATCAGCTGGATCCAGCTCGGATAGTTGTAGCCCGCCGCCGTGCCGGCATCGACCGCCGCGCCGATCAATCCGCCGATCAGGATGTTCCCCGCCATGCCCACGTTGGCGCGCGACACGGCCTGTCCGTTGGCCGGTGCGAAGCCGGGCTGGCTGCATTCGATGTTGAGATTGGCGCTAGAGCGCCTGATCGGCACCGTGTCGCCGGAGCGCATCACCGAGTCGTTGCGGTCGTTGGTGACCAGGCATTTCGCGCCGTCGACCACCTTGCCCGTCGACGTCATGGTCTCGATCTTCACGTTCTGCGTGGTGCCGTGCGTCACCGACGCGCAGCCCGTCAGAATAGACAGAACACCCGTGCAGGCGCACAGGCCCCAAAATCGCCATCCAGCTCCTCGCATCTGCGACGCCCTCTTTTTGTAAATCGATGTTTCGGCGCGAGAGTCTAGCGTCGTCCATCCACTTTTTTCAGGCCCATTCCTCATGTTCAGTTACCGCCACGCCTTCCATGCCGGCAACCACGCCGACGTGCTCAAGCACACGGTGCTGATTGCCACGCTCGACCACCTGCTCGAAAAAGACGCGGCCCTCACGGTCGTCGACACCCACGCCGGCGCCGGCCTGTACCGCCTCGACGGCGACTACGCCGGCACCAGCGGCGAAGCCGCCGAAGGCATCCTTCGCCTTCTTTCGGGCAAGAAAGAGCCCGCCGCGCCCGCAGCAGCAGCAGCACCCGCACCCGCGGCGAAGTCGGCCGCGAAGAAGGCGGCACCCGACGCCGAAGACCCGCTGGCCGACGCCATCGCCCGCTATCTCGGCGTGATCAGCGACTTCAACCCCAAGGGCGGCGCGCGCGTCTACCCGGGTTCGCCGTTCATCATCCAGCACCTGCTGCGCGACCACGACAAGCTCAAGCTGTTCGAGTTGCACCCGACCGACTCGCGCACGCTGAGCGCCAACATCGCTCAGCTCGAAGCCGGCCGGCAGATCGCCGTGCTGCTGGAAGACGGCTTCGGCAGCGCCACCAAGTTCCTGCCGCCGCCCTCGCGCCGCGCGCTGGTGCTGATGGACCCGAGCTATGAGATGAAGACCGACTACGGCCGCGTGCTCGACTTCGCGGCCGAGGCGCTCAAGCGCTTTGCCACCGGCACCTACGCGATCTGGTATCCGATCATTCCGCGTCCCGAGGCGCACGACCTGCCGCGTCGCCTGAAGACAATGGCGACCAAGGCCGGCAAGTCGTGGCTGCATGCCACGCTGACGGTCAAGTCGAGCAAGATCACGAAGGACGCCGCATCGGGCGAAACGCAGCGCCCGGGCCTGCCGGCCAGCGGCATGTTCCTGATCAATCCGCCCTACACGCTGAAGCCGCTGCTCGCCGAAGCGCTGCCACAGCTGGCGGAACGCCTGGGGCAGGACCGCAACGCCACCTTCTCGCTCGAATCGGGCGGCTAGCCCTTTCCCGCTACTTGCGGCGGCGCTGCGGCACGATCACCTTGCGCCGCGCCGGAACCTGCACCTTGGCACGCTGCTGCGGCTCGGCCGACGCCACCGGCGCCTGCGCGTCGCCCGGCTCCACCGGCAAGCCGCCGCAGCGCATGCCGTCGTGGTCCACCACGGTCAGCGCCACCTGCTTGATGCCCAGGCCGGTCAGGCCGATGCGGTCGGCCGCGGCGCGGCTCAGGTCGATCACGCGGCCCATCGAATAGGGGCCGCGGTCGTTGATGCGCACCAGCACCTCGCTGCCGTTGACGAGGCTGCGCACGCACACGCGCGTGTTGAAGGGCAATGTCTTGTGGGCCGCGGTCATGGCGGTCATGTCGAAGCGTTCGCCGCTGGCGGTCTTGCGCTGGTGGAACTGGATGCCGTACCAGGAAGCGCCGCCGCGCTCGAAGATCTCGCGCGGGCCGTCGTCGCCGGGCACGCCGTCGTCCGGCGTCAGTTCGCCCGTGCCGGACACGGCCAGGTCATAGCGCACCGAGGGCACGCTCGACCGCGCCGCGACGCCCGGCGGCACCGCCAGCGCCCGCGGCAGGGGTTTCAGGCTGCCATCGCCTTCGGCATCGGTGGCGGGCGGCATGGCGCAGCCCACGAGTGCGCAGGTCGCGGCCACGAGGGCCGCGTGCAGCACGCTGCGCAGCGATGCTGCCGTCACCCCGACCGCGCGCCCTCTCAATCCAGGCGCTCCAGCAGAGCCAGCGTCGCGGCCGACTGGTTCATCGTGTAGAAATGCATCGCCGGCGCGCCGCCCTCGGCCAGGCGCGCGCACAGGTCCGTGACCACGTCGAGGCCGAAGGACTTGATCGACGCCGTGTCGTCGCCGAAGCCCTGCAGGCGCAGGCGGATCCAGCGCGGGATCTCGGCGCCGCAGGCGTCCGAGAAGCGCATGAGCTGCGTCGAGCTGGTGATCGGCATGATGCCCGGCACGATGGGCGTGTCGAGCCCCAGCCTGCGCGCGTCGTCGACGAAGCGGAAGTACGCCTCGGGGCTGAAGAAGTACTGCGTGATCGCCGAATCGGCGCCCGCCTTCACCTTGGCGGCAAAGGCCTGCAGGTCGGCTTCGGGCGAGCGGGCCTGCGGATGGATCTCGGGGTAGCAGGCCACCTCGATGTGGAAGTCGCGGCCGGTCTCCTCGCGGATGAAGGCGACCAGGTCGCTCGCGTACTGGAACTCGCCGCCGATGCCGTAGCCGCTCGGCAGGTCGCCGCGCAGCGCCACGAGGCGCTTGACGCCCATGGCCTTGAGCTCGGCGAGCTGCTCGCGCACCGTGGCGCGCGTGGCGCCGATGCACGAGAAGTGGCTCGCCGCGTCCACGCCCTCGGACAGGATCTCCTGCACCGCACCGAAGGTGCCCTGGTGCGTGGAGCCGCCAGCGCCGTAGGTGACCGAGCAGAACTGCGGCTTGCGCGCATACAGCAGCTGGCGCACGGCGCGCAGCTTGACCGCGCCTTCGGGCGTCTTGGTCGGGAAGAATTCGAAACTCAGCGGAAGGCGCACCTGCGTCTCCTTAGGAACCGTCCGCGTGAACAGCGCGCACGGCGTGAATGAAAAACTCGCGGTTGCCGTCGCCGCCGGCGATCGGGCTGTCGAACCACTGCAGCACGCGCAGGCCGAGGGCCTCGCAGGCGTCGCGCAGGCGCTTCTCGACCACCGCATACATGGACTCGTCGCGCACGATGCCGCCCTTGCCGACCTGGCCCGGCTGCAGTTCGAATTGCGGCTTGACCAGCATCAGCAGGCGGCCGTCGTCCGCCAGGAACTCGACCACCGCCGGCAGCACCAGCGTGAGCGAGATGAACGACAGGTCGCCCACGATCAGGTCGAAGCGCGACTCGCCCTCTTCGCCGAGGTCCTCGGGCGACAGCGCGCGCGCATTAACGCCCTCGATGGGCACCACGCGCTCGTCCTCGCGCAGCTTCGCGTGCAGCTGCCCGTGGCCGACGTCGACGCCCACCACCCTGGTGGCGCCGCGCTGCAGCAGGCAGTCGGTGAAGCCGCCGGTCGACTGGCCCACGTCGAGGCACAGCTTGCCGGCCGGATCGACGCCGCTCGCGGCCAGCGCGCCTTCGAGCTTGAGGCCGCCGCGCGACACATAGCGCGCCTCGGCCGCGTCGACCAGCTCGAGCTCGGCCGACTCGGGCACTTCGTCCTTGTTCTTGGCGACGTTGCGCCACGCGTCGCTCGTGCCCGCGTCGCGCCAGCGCATGCCGCCGGCGATGAGCCGCACGGCCTGCGAACGCGACGCGGCCAGGCCGCGCTCCACCAGCAATTGATCGGCGCGCATGCGCTGTCGATCAGTAGCGGTACGTGTCCGGCTTGTACGGACCGTTCTTGTCCACGCCGATGTAGGCGGCCTGCGCGTCGGTCAGCTCGGTGAGCATGGCGCCGACCTTCTTCAGGTGCAGGCGAGCGACCTTCTCGTCGAGGTGCTTGGGCAGCACGTAGACCTTGCCGGCCTCGTAGGCGTCGGGCTTGGTGAACAGCTCGATCTGGGCGATGGTCTGGTTCGCGAACGACGACGACATCACGAAGCTCGGGTGGCCCGTGCCGCAACCCAGGTTCACGAGGCGGCCCTTGGCCAGCAGGATGATCTTCTTGCCGTCCGGGAAGGTGATGTGGTCGACCTGCGGCTTGATTTCTTCCCACTCGTACTTCTCGATCGAAGCGACGTCGATCTCGTTGTCGAAGTGGCCGATGTTGCAGACGATGGCCTGGTCCTTCATCTTGACCATGGTGTCGTGCGTGATCACGTCCTTGTTGCCCGTGGTCGTCACGAAGATGTCGGCCTTGTCGGCGGCGTACTCCATCGTCACGACCTTGTAGCCTTCCATCGCGGCCTGCAGGGCGTTGATCGGGTCGATCTCGGTGACCCACACTTGCGCCGACAGCGCGCGCAGCGCCTGTGCCGAGCCCTTGCCCACGTCGCCGTAGCCGGCCACGCAAGCCACCTTGCCGGCGATCATCACGTCGGTCGCGCGCTTGATGCCGTCCACCAGGGACTCGCGGCAGCCGTACAGGTTGTCGAACTTGCTCTTGGTGACCGAGTCGTTCACGTTGATGGCGCGGAACAGCAGCGTGCCCTTGGCCGACATTTCGTTCAGGCGGTGCACGCCGGTGGTCGTTTCCTCGGTCACGCCGATGATCTCGGCGGACTTGCGGGTGTACCAGGTCGGATCGACAGCCAGCTTGGCCTTGATGGCGGCGTACAGGATGCGTTCTTCTTCACTGGTCGGGTTGGCCAGCACGCTCTGGTCTTTTTCGGCGCGCTGGCCCAGGTGCATCAGCAACGTGGCGTCGCCGCCGTCGTCCAGGATCATGTTCGGGCCTTCGCCCTTCGAGCCCTTGGGACCGAAGTCGAAGATGGCGTGGGTGTAGTCCCAGTAGTCCTTCAGCGACTCGCCCTTGATGGCGAACACCGGCGTGCCCTTTTCGGCGATGGCGGCGGCGGCGTGGTCCTGCGTCGAGAAGATGTTGCACGAGGCCCAGCGCACTTCGGCGCCCAGGGCTTGCAGCGTCTCGATCAGCACGGCCGTCTGGATGGTCATGTGCAGCGAGCCGGTGATGCGCGCGCCCTTGAGCGCCTGGCCCTTCGCGAACTCCTCGCGGATGGCCATCAGGCCGGGCATTTCGGTTTCCGCGATGCGGATTTCCTTGCGGCCCCAGGCAGCGAGGGACAGGTCGGCGATCGCCTGGTCGGCGGTCGAGACGGGGGTGGGCTTGAGAACAGCGCTCATGAGAACTCCAACAAAACTGGTTTGAAAGATGCCACTGCGTTCGGGGAAAAGGACTCACCGCGAGAACAGCGGGTGAGCGTGGTTGCGATGTGGATCCGAGCCTCACGCCTGGCGGCGCTGCAACGCTCCTCGGGACGGGGCATTGTAGACGGGGCGAACAGCCGCGCCAACCTCGGGGATTTGCGCGCATTTCGAGCGTCTTCTGCCCTCTTCGGCTGACATTTGCCAGCCTCAACGTTAAAGCCCCCTGTTTTTACGATTTGCTCAGGTTCGGTTCAGGAGCCAGCCGGCTCGCTGCCGGGCCCATCAGACAAAGAAGAGGGCTCAACATGAGGATGACGAGATATCTCGCGGGTTGTGGACTGGCCGCCTTGCTGGCGGCCTGCGGGGGCGGAGGCAGCGGTGGCGGTGCCACGGGCAGCGGGCTGCCGCTGGCGGGCCTGGACGGCGGCGCGCCGCAGGCGCAGGCCTCGGCCGCGCCCGAGTCCGCGCAAGTGGCGAAGGCGGCCAAGGCCGCACTGGCCGGCGCCGACGCGCGCAGCGGCACCTACCGCGTCTATGCATCCAACGGCACCCAGCAGCAACTGGCGCTCGACTTCGACGCCGGCAGCTACACGATGACGGACAACCTCGGCGCGGCCGAGTCCGGCACCTCCGCCGAAGACTTCACCGAGCCCGGCACCTACGTCTTCGCGAGCAGCCGCATCACCACGGCGGCCAACACGGCGCGCTTTCGCGTGGCGGCGGATGTGGTGGTCGGCGCGTTCCCGTTCCAAGCGGCGTACTCGAGCCCCGCGGCCTACGCCGCGCAGCCCTTCGTGGCGGCACGCGAATTCGTCAGCACCGCGGCGCTGCTGGACGGCACCTATAACCGCTTCAGCGTCACGCGCAGCCCGGGCGGCGCGCAGGACTCGACACTGCTGGCCATGCGCCTCTCTGGCAGCGGCACGGTGCTGGAGATCTGCAACGACGCGATCATCTACAAGATCGATCTCTGCCCTGCGGCCTCGAAGCGCACCTATTCGGTGGCGGCCGGCGCCGACGACACCTGGGTCGGCACCAACGTCGCCAACAGCAGCGACGTCGCCAACTTCCGCATGGCGCGAATCGGCGGCCAGAACGTCTATCTCGCGGGTGGCGTCAACCTGGCGCCGGCCGTGCAGTTCATGCGCATCGGCCTGCCCGAGTCGTCGAGTTGGCCCACCACCCGCGGTGTCGGCGCGTCGACCACGGGCAGCTGGGGCAGCAACCTGATCGACACCGCGAACTCGGTGCGCACGTCCACCGGCGCGGACGGCACCTACGGCAGCCTGACCCTGCCTGTGGGCGGCACGTTTGCGCAGCAGCCCGAAGGCATCCGGCTCGTCAACGGCAGCGGCACGAGCAAGTACTTCGCCATGCAGAACGGCCTGCTCTCGGTGCTCGTCGGCGCGCGCAACCCGAACACGCAGGGCTACCTGCAGCTCAACCTGATCGACACCGGCGCAGCGCCCGATGCGCGCAACGGCAGCTACAAGGTGTACGCCACCAACGGCACGCGGCAGACGCTGGCGCTGAACCTCGACAGCAAGCGCTACGAGATGACGGACGAAAGCGGCACCCTCGCCTCGGGCAGCTTCGCCGAGGACACGGCCGAGCCCGGCAGCTTCGTCTTCGACAGCAGCCGCATCACGAGCCCGGTGAACACGGCGCGCTTCCGGCTGGCCGCGGACACGGTGGTCGGATCGTTCCCGTTCGCGGTCGCGCAGGTCACGCCGGCGAGCTACGGCGTGCGGCCCTTCGTGGCATCGCGCGCCCTGGTGAAGACGCAGGCCGCGCTCGACGGCGTCTACAACCGGCTGGGCATCAACCTGACGGCCACCACGGGCGATTCGTCGATCACGCAGATCCAGGTTGCCAACGGCGGCACCACGCTCTACCTGTGCAACAACGCCGCGATCTACCGCATCGACACCTGCCCCTCGGCAACGCTGCTGACCTACACGGTGTCGCCCGGCGCCACCGTCGACACCTGGAACATCGTGAACGTGGCGAACCCGTCTGACCACGGCAGCTTCGCGATCGCACGGGTGGGCAACGAGAACGTCTATCTCTCGGCCGGCATCGTGCCCGCGACGCCCACCACGTCGGTGTTCCGCATCGGCCTGCCCGAACGCGCGGCCTGGCCCACGGTCACCGCGCGCGGCGGCGCCGCCAACGGCGGCTGGGGCAGCACGGCCGTCGATGCCTCGAGCTATGCGCGCACCCGGGTGCTTCCCGACGGCACGGCGGGCACGCTGAACGCCACGCTGGGCTCCATGGGGATCGTCGGCCCGATCAACATGCGCGCGGTGGGCTTCCCCAACTCGACCTTCCATTTCTCGAGCCAGAGCAGCAAGCTGTTCGCGATGGTCGGCGCACGCAGTCCGGCCACCGCCGGCGCGCTTGAAATCGGCCTGGTCGACTGACGCGCCGGCGCGTCGCCCGCTCCCGGGGCCGCATGCCGCAACGCCGGCATGCGGCCCTTGCTCATTCAGTCCTAAGTCGGCCGCCAGCAGATTCCGGCGCGGCGGCGTACATTGCCCCGACTCCCACTCCGCCGAAAGCACCCATGCAGATCTTCCTGTCCCACAACCGCCGGGCGCTGCTCGCCGCCACGGTCCTCAGCCTGGGCTTCGCCGCGCTGCCAACCGGCGCAGCCGCCCAGACTTCCGACCCCGTGCGCATCCGCGGCACCATCGTCCGCGTCGACGCGAAGACCCTCGTCGTGCAGGACCGCGGCGGCGAGGTCGTCTCGCTCGCTCGGCCGGCCGACATGCCGGTGTCGGAGGTCTACCGCATCAAGCTGTCCGACATCAAGCGCGGCAGCTTCGTCGGCACGGCCGCCATGCCGCAGGCCGACGGTACGCAGAAGGCGATCGAAGTGGTGGTGTTCCCCGAGGCCGCGCGCGGCACCGGCGAAGGCCACCGCCCCTGGGACCTGCTGCCCGAGAGCACCATGACCAACGCCACCGTCGCCGACCTGGCCGCGGCGCCGAAGTCGGTGCGCGGCGGCCAGCAGATGCGGCTGACCTACAAGGGCGGCGAGAAGACCGTCATCGTGCCGCCCGACGTGCCGGTGGTCACTTTCCGCCCCGGCACCGACGCGCTGCTGGTGCCCGGCGCCAAGGTGATGGTGAACGCGCAGGAAAAGAACGGCACGCCCACGGCGCTGCGCGTGACCGCAGGCCGCAACGGCTTCGCGCCTCCGATGTAATCCATCCAAGGGAAATCCCGCAGGCATTTTTTTCGTGGCGGCATGCCGGTGCGGCGTATCGTGGCGATGGACTTTTGCCGTCCGGCCGGTCCTCGCCATCCATCCGTTCACCGTCACAGGAGATTCCGCACCATGGCCACAGCCAAGAAAGCCGCCGCCAAGAAGACCACCACCAGCAGCAGCAGCGACAGCACCGCCAGCGCGAAGAAGGCGGCGCCGACTGCCGCGGACATGCTCAATCCGCTGAAGGGCATGGCCGACCGGCTGCAGGACCTCAACCTGACCGGTGGCGCCGGCAAGCTGCTGGAAAGCGGCCGCAAGGACCTGGCGGCCCTGATGCAGGCCAACGAGAAGTCCTACCAGGGCCTGCAGACCGTGGTGCAGCGGCAGACCGAGATGATCAAGCACGCCATCACCGAATGGCAGACCGCCGCCAAGGAAATGCCGGGCAAGGGTGCGAAGGAAAACCTCGCCAGGCTCGACGAGCTCGGGCGCCAGTCGTTCCAGCGCGCCATCGACGACATCAAGGAGCTGGCCAACCTTGCCGCCAAGTCGCAGGCCGACGCGTTCGACGTGGTGCGCCAGCGCATCCAGTCCAACGTGGACGAGGTCACGAAGATGCTGCAGCGCAAGTAAGGAAGCACCGGCGTTCGCGGGCGCTTTGCGCCGGCCGGCGGGCGGAAATCCCCGGCCTTCTAAAATCGCGGCATTCCCCTGCCCGATTGCCCACCTTGTCTTTTGTTGCCGAAACCCGCCGCCGTCGCACCTTCGCGATCATTTCCCACCCTGACGCCGGCAAGACCACGCTGACCGAGAAGCTGCTGCTTTTCTCGGGCGCGATCCAGATCGCCGGCTCGGTGAAGGCGCGCAAGGCCTCGCGCCACGCCACCTCCGACTGGATGGAAATCGAAAAGCAGCGCGGCATCTCGGTGGCCTCGTCGGTCATGCAGATGCTGTACCGCGACCACGTCATCAACCTGCTCGACACGCCCGGCCACAAGGACTTCTCGGAAGACACCTACCGCGTGCTCACCGCCGTCGACTCGGCGCTGATGGTGATCGACGCGGCCAACGGCGTGGAAGCGCAGACGCGGCGGCTGATCGAGGTCTGCCGCCAGCGCGACACGCCCATCATCACCTTCGTCAACAAGATGGACCGCGAAGTGCGCGAGCCGCTGGACATCCTGGACGAGGTGGAGCGCGAACTCGGCATGCCCTGCGTGCCCATGACCTGGCCCGTGGGCCAGGGCAAGACTTTCCGCGGGATCATGAACCTGCGCACGCAGGCCATGACGGTGTTCGAGTCGGGCAGCGAGCGGCTGCCGCAGGACTTCGAGACCATTCCGCTGAGCGAGCGCGACACGCTCGCCAAGCGCTTCGGCGCCGACTTCGAGACCGCCATGGAAAGCATGGAGCTGGCCACCGGCGCATCGCCCACCTGGGACCGCGAAGCCTTCCTGGCCGGCAAGCAGACGCCTGTTTTCTTCGGCTCCGGCGTGAACAACTTCGGCGTGATGGAAGTGCTCGACGCGCTGGTCGACCTGGCGCCTTCGCCGCAGTCGCGCACCAGCACCACCATGGTCAACCGCCAGCCGGTGGTGAAAGAGATCCAGCCCGAGGACAAGGACTTCGCGGGCGTTGTCTTCAAGGTGCAGGCCAACATGGACGCCAACCACCGCGACCGCATCGCCTTCGTGCGCATGGCCTCGGGCAAGTACACGCCGGGCATGAAGCTCAAGGTGCAGCGCACCGCCAAGGAACTGCGCCCCACCAGCGTCGTGACCTTCATGAGCCAGCGCCGCGAGGCGGTCGAAGAGGCCTATGCCGGTGACATCGTGGGCTTCACCACCCACGGCGGCGTGCAGCTGGGCGACACCATCACCGACGGCGCGAGCCTGCAGTTCACCGGCCTGCCCTTCTTCGCGCCCGAGCTGTTCATGACCGTGATCCTGAAGAACCCGCTGCGTACCAAGCAGCTCCAGCAGGGCCTGGCCCAGCTCGGCGAAGAGGGAGCCATCCAGGTGTTCCGCCCCGAGATCGGCGGCCCGATGCTGCTGGGCGCCGTCGGCCAGCTGCAGTTCGAAGTGGTGCAGCACCGCCTCAAGGCCGAGTACGACGCCGACGTGCGGCTCGAAGGCTGCCAGTACACCGGCGCGCGCTGGATCACCGCCGACACCCCGGCCGAGCTGCGCGAGTTCGTCAATGCCTATCCGCAGCGCATGGCCAAGGACGCGGCGGACACGCTGGCGTTTTTGTGCACCTCGCCTTACGACGTGCGGCTGGCGCAGGAGCGCTTTCCGAAGATCCACTTCCATCCGCTGCGCGAGCATGCGGGGTTGGCGCTGCAGAGCGCGGGCTGAGCGCCCGGACGGGATCAGCTCCCGGTAGAAGCATAGTGGCGCAACCCGAAGCGCCACACGCCGAAAGCCGCCGCGAGGAACACGAAGCCCGCGAGCGGCGACACGAGCCCCATCCACGCGGGCGCCCCGAGCGGATCGGGCTTGCCCAGGATCGCCAGCGCCGGGTAGTACGCCACGCAGGCGAGCGGCACGATGAATGTCAGCACGCGCCGGAACCACTGCGCATACAGCGCCAGCGGATATTGCGCCGCCTGTACGCCGCCGTAGGTCAGCACGTTGGCGATCTCCAGGCTTTCGACGGTCCAGAACGACAGCGTGCCCTGCAGCACCAGGATGCCGAGGAACAGCGCCGCGCCGCCGGCCAGCGCGAAGAGCGCGATGCCCACGGCGCCCGGCGTCCACGCGATGCCGGCCTGCACCGTCGCGAACACGAGCACCAGAATGCCTTGCAGCAGCCGGCCCGCGCGGCTGATGCGGAAGTCGTGCCCCATCAGTTGCAGCGCCACGGGGCGCGGGCGCAGCAGCAGACGGTCGAAGGCGCCGGTGCGCAGGAACTCGGTGCCGAGCGTGTCGAAGCCGCGCCCCAGCGCGTCGGCCACGGCGAACATGCAGTTCACGAGCCCGTAGAACAGCGCCACTTCGCCCAGCTGCCAGCCCTGCACTTCACCGAAGCGATGGAACAGTGCCCACACTGCGATGACCTCGATGCCGGTGCCCAGGAACTGTCCCGTGGTCAGCATCAGCGCGGAGGCTGGATAGCGTGCCTGGCCGCTGAGGGAGGCTGCGATGAGCCTCATGAGGAGGCGGAGCGATCCCATTTGTTCAGTGGCTCCGAATTGTTTTGCGTGTGCTGTGGGTGCGTGCACAGGCCACCGGGTAGCTCCCTCCGCGAATGTCCCCCGCCCTTCGGGCTCCTCCTTTATTTCGCTGCGGGAGCCACCCGGCGCCCTGCGCACAGTGGACGCTGCCGTCGTGCTCGCCGATCAACCAGTGCTCTGAACGATCACGCCGGCTGGGTGCTCTGCGCAGCGAAATAAAGGAGGAGGCCGCAGGCCGGGGGACATTCGCGGAGCAGAGCACCCAGCCGGCGTGATTGCGCCCCGAAAGCATCGAACACACAGTCAAGAACTCAACCACCCTGCACCTCCAGCCGCCGCATCGTCCGCTGCATCGCCACGCGGCCGAACACGACCAGCGCCACGATCCAGAACGACTGCAGCACTAGCCCAGCCATGGCCTGCCAGCCGCTCATCAGCCCGAAGTAGATCCGCGCGGGAATGTCGACCACGCCCGCGAACGGCTGCAGCAGCAGCGCCGTCTGCCATGCGTCGGGCAACAGCACCAGCGGCAGCAGGTTTCCAGAGAACACGATGACCACCGGCCCCGCCAGCGCGTTGATGCCACGCTCGTTGAGCGCCGCGGTCGCCGCGATGTTGAGCAGCATGACCATCGACGTGGACAACAGCAGCGCCAGCACCGCTGACGCCAGAAATGCCACCGCGGCCGAAAAACTCGCCGGCGGCTGCCAGGCCCAGTCGCCCAGCCCGGCCAGCGGCAGCGCGATGCCAGCGAAGGCCGCCATCATCGCCACGCGCGGCAACACGCGCGCCGCGATCCAGCCCGCGCTGCGCGCGAACCACAGGGCGTAGGCATCGACAGGCCGAAGGCGGTCGTAGGCCACAGCGCCGGTGCGCACGGCCTGGGCCACCTCAGGGTCGCCGAGCCACGGCACCAGCACCAGCAAGCCCTGCGAGAGCCAGCTGTAGGTGATCGCCTGCGTCAACGACATCGGCGTGCCGGCCATCGACGCGCCGCTGTAGAAGGCGGCCAGCACCATCACCTTGATGCCGCCCCACCAGCACTGCGTGCCGAAACCCGCGAGCGCGGCCGTGCGGTACTGCAGCATCTGCAGGAAACGCGAAGCGAACGCCGCGACATAAGGGCGCGTGAGTTCGCGCAGGGCCATCGTCACGCTTCGGCCGCTCCGTGCATCGCGTAGAAGCGTGCGATGACGGCCTCGATGGCCAGGCCCTC
Organism: Variovorax sp. PMC12; assembly: GCF_003019815.1. Lineage (NCBI taxonomy): Bacteria > Pseudomonadati > Pseudomonadota > Betaproteobacteria > Burkholderiales > Comamonadaceae > Variovorax > Variovorax sp. PMC12. The sequence goes on along the minus strand of NZ_CP027773.1, from coordinate 4,861,390 downwards.
CAGGCGGATGTCTTCCACCGCATGCACGGCCGCGATGCGGGCGATCAGCGCGGGCGCCGTCGTCACCGCCGGGTCGAAGTCCAGCACCAGCGTCTGGCCGTCGCGCGAATGCACCCTGGCGCCTTCCACCTGCGCGGGCAGCGCCGCGTCCTGCGCAAAGTCGACCACCAGCCGGCGCTCGGCCATCACCTGCGCGCGCAGCGCTTCCACCGGACTGTCGGCCAGCACGCGGCCGTGGCCGATGATGATCACGCGCTGCGCCAGCGCCTCGATGTCGTGCATGTCGTGCGTGGTCAGCAGCACGGTGGTGCCGCGCTCCCGGTTGGCGCGGCGCACGAAGTCGCGCACCGCCAGCTTCGACGGCGCGTCGAGCCCGATGGTCGGTTCGTCGAGGAACAGGATGTCGGGTTCGTGCAGCAACGCCGCCGCGATTTCCGCGCGCATGCGCTGGCCGAGCGACAGCTGCCGCACCGGCTGGTCGAGCACGCGCTCCAGGTGCAGCAGCGCGACCAGCTCGTCGCGCGTGCGGCGGTAGCGCACGGGGTCGACCCGGTAGATGTCGCGCAGCAGGTCGAAGCCGTCGCCCACCGGCAGGTCCCACCACAGTTGCGTGCGCTGGCCGAAGACCACGCCGATGCGCCCCACGTGCCGCTCGCGGTCGGCGAAGGGGTCGCGCCCGTCGATCTCCACGCGCCCGCCGTCGGCCCGCAGGATGCCCGCAAGGATCTTGATGGTGGTCGACTTGCCCGCGCCGTTGGGCCCGATGAAGCCCAGCAGCTCGCCGCGCTCGAGCGAGAACGACACGCCCGACAACGCCTCCACCGTGCGATGGCGGCGGTGCACGAGCCCGCGCAGCGCGCCCATCACGCCGGGGTCGCGCTCGGAGATGCGGTAGGTCTTGAGGAGGTTGTCGACGAGGATGTGGGGCATGAAGGGCGCCGCACCGGGCTCGATGCGCGGCGGGGGCGGGATGCTACACGAAAAGCGCCGCTACGATCACGCCTCCTCTCATCCTCATCTGCCCCCTCCTGCACGCCATGCCAGCGCCGTCTTCACTGCCCGTTTTGCCGAACCACCTGATGCCTCTGACACGTTGGGAGGCATCCGCGCGCGGCGCGCTGACGGGCGTGTTCACGGACATCGACGACACGCTGACCAGCGAGGGCGCGATCACGCCGGACGCCCTTGAGGCGCTGGCCGACCTCAAGGCCGCGGGCCTCGCGGTGGTTGCCATCACGGGCCGGCCGGTGGGCTGGAGCCTGCCCTTCGTCAATGCCTGGCCGGTGGATGCCATCGTGGCCGAGAACGGCGCGGTGGCGCTGCTGCCGGCCGCGGGCGGCGAAGTCGAGAAGCGCTACCAGCAGGACGCAGCCACGCGCGCCGCCAACTTCGCGCGGATGCAGGCCGTGCTGGCGCGCATCGAGCGCGAGATACCCGGCGCCGCGCGCGCCACCGACTCGCCGGGCCGCGAGACCGACATCGCCATCGACCACAGCGAGTTCGTCCAGCTCGACGACGCCACCGTGGCGCGGGTGGTGGCGCTGATGCGCGGCGAAGGCATGCACGCCACCGTGAGCAGCATCCACATCAACGGCTGGTACGGCGACAACGACAAGCTCGAAGGCGCGCGCTGGATCGTGCGCGAGCTGTGGAGCCGCACGCTCGACGACGAGATGGACCGCTGGGCCTACGTGGGCGACTCCACCAACGACCAGCTGATGTTCCGCACCTTCGCGCACAGCATCGGGGTGGCGAATGTGGCGCGCTTCGTGCCGCAGCTGGCGCACCTGCCGCGCTACGTGACGCAGGGAGAGCGCGGCACGGGGTTTGCCGAGGCGGCGCGCGCCGTGCTGGCCGCGCGCCGCGCATAGCCGACGCCGGGGCTCAGGCGCCGGGCGCCTTCCGCAGCACCGCCCAGTAATTCCATGCGCCGAAGGCGGCAATCAGCAGCAGCACGGCGGCATAGCCTTCCACCGTCGCCAGCAGGCCGAGCGGCTTGACGAGAAAGCCCGCCAGCATCGCCGGCAGGCTGAACGCGAGATAGCTCACCACGAAGATGGCCGCGAACAGTTCGCCGCGCTCATGCGGCTGCGCCAGCGGCGCCAGCGCCTGCACCAGCGCCGAGAACGCGCCGCCGAAGCCCACGCCCGCCACGGCGGTGCCGACGAAGAACAGAGCGAGCGAGCCCGTGGCCAGCGACGCGAGCAGCAGCACCAGCCCAGCCGCGATGCTGGCCATGCCGACGATGGCGGGCCGCGGCGCGGCAAGGCGGCCCAGCAGCGTTGGCGCGATGGCGCCGACACCCGACAGCACCGCCACCGTGAGCCCGTTGACCACGCCGTTGTCGACGTCGAAGACATGCAGCATCAGCGACGGCGCCAGCGAAAGAAACAGCCCGCCGAGCGCCCACACCACGACGAACACCGGCAGGCCGCGCGCGAACTCGGCGCGCGCGCGCGCCGGGATCGACACGCGCGGCACCAGCGAGGCCCAGGCACCGGGGCGGCGCGTCACCGTCTCGGGCATCCACAGCACCACTGCCGCGCCGAGCGCGAACACCGCTGCCAGCACGCCGAACACCAGCGCCACGGGCTGGAGCGAGAACTTCACCGCCACGCCCGTCAGCAGCGCGCCGAGCGCAAGGCCGGCCATCGGCGACACGCTGGTGATCAGCGCGCCCAGCCGCTTGCGCGATGCCGGTGCGGCCTCGACCACCGCCGCGCTCAGCGCGCCGCTCGCAACGCCCGTGGCCACGCCCTGCACCACCCGCGCGACGATCAGGCCGCCGATGCTCTGCGCCAGCAGGAAGAGCCCCATCGCCACGGCCTGCAGCGCCAGCGCTCCGAGCACCACCGGCCGCCGTCCGATGTGGTCGGACAGCGAGCCCGCCACCAGCAGCGAGATCAGCAGCGCGATGGCATAGATCGCGAAGGCCACGGTGAGCAACGACGACGAGAAATGCCAGGCGTGCTGGAACACCACGAACAGCGGCGATGGCGCCGCGGCCGCAAAGAAGAAGGCGAACAGCACGGCGGCCAGCAACGGGAACGCCACGCTCGCAGGTAGCCGCCGGGGCTTGGCGCGGGCGGCGATGTCGGCGGTGGCGGCTGCGAGTTCGGGGCAGGTGGACGGCATGTCGAATCCTTAATGCAACTTTTTTTGCTTTTGTGATTCTAGACCTGTGAATCTTCTAAAGCAAATATCTTTGCGTTAAAGTCCGTACATGAACGACGTCACCCTCCCCAACAAGCGTCCCGGCGGCCGCAGCGCGCAGGTGCAGGCGCAGGTGCGTACCGCGCTGGAAGAACTGGTGGCCGAGCAGGGCCGCGAGCGCGTCACCGTGCCGGCCGTGGCGGAGCGCGCGGGCGTCAGCGCGTCCAGCATCTACCGCCGCTGGGGCGACCTGCAGGGCCTGCTGGCCGAAACGGCCACCCATCGGCTGGACCCGAACCGCCCGCTGCCGGACACCGGCACCCTGCGCCAGGACCTGGAAGCCTGGGCGCGCGAACTCATCGAGCACCTGGCCAAGCCGTGCAATACCTCATTGCTGAAAGCCGCGGCCGCGCTGGCCAACAGCGATTCGGACACCGACTGCCTGCGCAACCGCCGCAGGGAAGCGCTGACGCTGGTGGAGCAGGCGCATGCGCGCGGCGAGCGCGCGCCCGAGCCGCAGCAGGTGATCGATCACCTGATTGCGCCGATCGTGTTCAGGCTGGTGTTCGGGAGTGAGCCGGTGAAGCCGGAGCTGGCGGCGCGGCTGGTGGACGAGCTGTTTGCGATCAGTTCGTCTTGACTTCCTTCGCCAACCCCAGCTTCTCGATCACCGCCTTCTCCCGCACCACCGTGTCCTGCGCGAACTTGGTGTACGTGGCCGAGCTCATGTAGTTCGGCAGCATGTCGTAGCGGCCCAGCGACGCCACGTAGCTGGGTTCTTCCATCGCCTGCTTGAAGGCGTCGTGCAGCTTCTTCACCACCTCGGACGGCGTGCCCTTGGGCGCGCCGATGCCGAAGGGCGAGTTCTGCACCACGTCGTAGCCCAGTTCCTTCAGCGTAGGCGCGTCGGGGAACTTGGCCAGGCGCTTCTCGCCCCAGGTGTTGAGCACGCGCAGCTTGCCGGCTTCCACCTGCGGCGCGAAGCCCGTGCTGTCGGCGGCAGCCATCAGCTGGCCGCTGACCACCGCCAGCATCAGGTCGGCGCTGCCCTTGTAGGGCACGTGCTGCAGCTCGATGCCGGCCTTCTGCGCGACGATTTCGGTGGTCAGGTGCGGGCTGGTCAGCGTGCCGGTGGAGCCGTAGGTGAGCTTGCCGGGGTTGGCCTTGGCGTAGGCGACGAAGTCGGCCCAGGTCTTGAAGGGGCTGTCGGCCGGCACCACGATGCCGAAGGCATAGCCGGTGACGTTCAGCACATAGGTGATGTCCTTCAGCGGGTCCCAGTTGATCTTGGTGGTGTAGCCCAGGCGGAACACGCCCAGCGGGATCTGCGCGACGGTGTAGCCGTCGGGCTGCGCGGTCTGCAGCGCCTGCGCGGGCAGCGTGCCGCCGGCGCCGGGCTTGTTGTCGATGATCACCGGCTGGCCGAGGATCTTGCTCGCGTTGTCGGCAAGCTGGCGCATGGTGATGTCGGTCGGGCCGCCCGCCGGAAAGGCGATGACCAGCTTGACCGGCTTGGTGGGAAAGCCCTGTGCGAAAGCCGCCAGAGGAGAAACGAGGCCGCACGCGGCGAGCGTAGCGGCACAGAGGAATGATGAACGGCGGAGCATGGCTGACTGGATCCTGACTTGGAAAAGCGCCGATTGGGCCTTGCCCGGTGCGCGAAGGCAATCGGGACTGCCCTGATTTCCCGCCTGGCGAGGGGTGAATCGGGCGATCCGAGTCGCCTGCGCGTCAGCCAGCCGGCTGGCTACGCCTGCCCGAAGCCTTCGAGCACGTTCACCGCGTTCACGCCCACCTCGGCCACCGCATAGCCGCCCTCGAACACGAACACGGTCGGCAGGCCGGCGCGTGCCAGGTCCTCGCCCATGCGCAGGTAGTCGTCGCTCTTCAGCTTGAAGCCGGAGATGGGGTCGCCCTCGAAGGTGTCGACGCCGAGCGAGACCACGAGCGCGCCGGCCTTCACTTCGGCGATGCGCCCGAGCGCGGCCTTCAGCGCCGCGCGCCACGCCGTGAAATCGGTGCCCCGCGGCAGCGGCAGGTTGTGGTTGAAGCCCTCGCCCCTGCCCGCGCCGCGCTCGTCGGCATGGCCCAGGTAGTACGGGTAGTCGGTCAGCGGATCGCCATGCAGGCTGGCGAAGTGCACGTCGTCGCGCTCGTAGAAGATGGCCTGCGTGCCGTTGCCGTGGTGGTAGTCCACGTCGAGCACCGCCACGCGCCCCACGCCCGCATCGCGCAGCGCCTGCGCGGCGACGGCGGCGTTGTTGATGAAGCAATAGCCGCCGAAGAAATCGGCGCCCGCATGGTGGCCCGGCGGGCGCGTGAGGGCAAAGGCCGCGCGCTCGCCGCCGATGACGCGCCGCGCCGCAGTCCACGCACAGGCGGCGCCATGCCGCGCCGCCGCCCAACTGCCGGCCATCAGCGGCGTGCCGGAGTCGAACGAGAACAGCCCCATGCGCGCCGGAAAGCTCTTGGGCAGCACGTCGGTGCGCATGCCGCGCGTGGGCCAGTACGACGGCAGCGCATCGCGCGACGCGTTGGCCGGGTCCAGCGCCACCCACTCGTCCCAGGCATGCGCGATGAAGTCCAAATAGCGCGGCGCATGCACCCTGGCCAGCAGCGATTCGTCGAACGCATCGGGCGCCTGCAGCGGGCCGAGGCCGCGGCGATCCAGTTCATGCTTCACATGGTCGACGCGTGCGGGCACCTCGAAGCACGGCACGAGTTCGCCGCGGAACATCTCGACTTTGCCCTGGTGGAGAACGTGCTGGTCGTTGTAGATGGTGAGCATGGATGAAGAAGAGCGGCATCTGCGGTGGTGAAGCCGCCCATCATGCCGCACGCCGCAGCACCGCCCGGCGCCGGCCAGAGGCCGTGAGGCCGAACAGGTCCTTCGGGTCGTCCAGCTCGGGCACCAGCGCAATCTGCTGGCCGATGCCGCGCTCGGTGGCAATGCGCTGGATGTAGCGCAGCGCGGTGTAGTCCTCCAGCGCGAAGCCGACCGAATCGAACAGCGTCACCTGCCCCGGACTCTCGCGGCCGGGCACTTCGCCCAGCAGCACGCGCCACAGCTCGTGCACCGGGAAGTCGGCCGCCAGCTGCTGGATCTCGCCCTCCACGCGGGTCTGCGGCTCGTACTCGACGAACACGCGCGCCAGCCGCAGCACGTCGGGGTGCAGCTCGGTCTTGCCGGGCGAGTCGCCGCCCACGGCGTTGATGTGCATGCCGGGCTCGATCATGTCGGGCGTGAGCACGGTCGCGCGTCCCTGGTAGGCGGTGGCGGTGGTGACGATGTCGGCGCCGCGCACGGCATCGGCCACGGAGCGCGCACGCACGATCTCCAGCGGCGTGCAGGCCGAGAGATGGCGCACCAGCTTGTCGGTGGCGTGCGGGTCGGTGTCGAACACGCGCACCTGCTCGATGCCCAGCAGCGCATGGAAGGCCAGTGCCTGGAACTCGCTCTGCGAGCCGTTGCCGATCAGCGCGAGGCTGCGCGAGTCGGGCCGCGCCAGCGCCTTCGCGGCCATTGCCGAGGTGGCGGCCGTGCGCAGCGCGGTGGTGAGCGTGAGTTCCGACAGCAGCATGGGGTAGCCCGTGTCGACCTCGGCCAGCACGCCGAAGGCCATGACCGTCGGCAGCCCGACCTGCGTGTTGTGGGGATGCCCGTTGACGTACTTGAAGGCATAGGCGCCGTCGTCGGCCACCGGCATCAGCTCGATCACGCCGAGGTGCGAATGGCTGGCCACGCGCGCCTTCTTGTCGAACTCGCGCCACCGCAGGAAGTCGTCGCGCAATGCGTCGGCCAGGGCCTCGAGGAATTGCGGAACGCCGGTCTCGTCCACCAGGCGGACCAGGCTGTGAACATCGATGAAGCGGGTCATGACATGGCTCCTTGCGTGGCCCGCGGCACGGCGCTTCACCCCTTCACATGGTCTCCACCATGGCTGATTCAGGATGCGCCTGCGCCAAGGGTTGAAGCCATTGTGCGCCGCTTTCCACGACCTTGGCGAGGCCCCCGAAAGGCCTATGCGTTCAGATGGAACGGCGCGTTGGCGAACAGCTGCACGCCGTGCAGCAGCGCGTCTTCATCGAAGTCGAAATTCGGATGGTGATGCGGATGCACGATGCCCTTGGCCGCGCTGCGCGCACCGATGAACACATAGGCGCCCGGCGCATGCTTCAGGAAGGCGCCGAAGTCCTCGCTGTTCGGCAGCGGCCGGATCGGCTGCAGCGCCGCCGTGGAAACGCCCTGGCGCACCACCTCGCGCATGCGTTCGGCCACGGCCGGGTCGTTGACCACCGGGCTGTAGCCGCGGACGTATTCCAGGTCGCAGGAGGCGCCGTGCGCGCCCGCCACACCGTTGGCGATGCGTTCGACCAGGGCCGGTACCAGTTCGCGCACATGCTCGCTGAAACAGCGCACCGAGCCCCACAGCTCCACCGTGTCCGGAATCACGTTGAAGGCGCTGCCGCCTTCGAAGCGGGTGATCGACAGGATCAGCGCCTCGTGCGGATCGGCGTTGCGCGAGACCACGGCCTGCAGGTTGCCGACGATCTGGGCGCCGATCATGATCGGATCGATGCAGCGGTCGGGGTTGGCCGCATGGCCGCCGCGCCCGCGCAGGCGCAGCACGAAGCGGTCGGAGCTGGCCAGCGCCGGGCCGTCGAGCACGGCGATGCTGCCGGTGTCCAGCGTCGACATGACGTGCGCCGAGATCACCTGGTCTACGCCCCGCATCACGCCCGCGTCCACCATCTGCTGGGCGCCGCCCGGATGCTGTTCCTCGGCATGCTGGAAGAAGAAGCGCACCTCGCCCGGCACCTGCGCGCGCAGGCCGGCCAGGATGCGCGCCGCGCCGAGCAGCATCGCAGCGTGGCCGTCGTGGCCGCAGGCGTGCATGACGTCGGGCCTCGTCGAGGCATAGTCGCAGCGCTTGCGATCCTGCAGCGGCAGCGCATCGACGTCCGCGCGCATCGCCAGCGTGCGGCCTTTCCTGCCGCCGGCCAGCCGCGCGAGCAGGCTGGTCGGCGTGGGACGGCTCACTTCCAGGCCCTTGATGGCAGTGAGCTCGCGTTCGAGGAAGTTGGCGGTATCCACCTCCTTGAACGAGAGTTCGGGGTGGCGGTGCATGTGGCGCCGCCATGCGACGACCTCGGCATGCTGGCGCTGCGACTGCGATTCGATGGTCTCGGCGATGCCGGCGAGCGAGAACCGCGTGCTGAATACGTTCATGGTGCCGTCGCTCACTCGGGACTGATGCCCGCAGCCTGCATGATGCGGCGGTTGCGCGCCAGCCCGCTTTCGATCTGCGAGCGGAAGGCGTCGGCAGAACCGCCGACCGGGTCCGCGTCCATCTCGTTCAGGCGCGCGATCAGCGCCGGATCGCGCAACGCGGCCACCGCGGCCTCGTGCAGCCTCTTCTGGATGGCGGCCGGCGTCTTCGCCGGCGCCACCAGGCCGAACCAGGTCATCGCGAGCTGGTTGAGATCCGGCTGGCCGAGTTCCTTGAGCGTGGGCACGGAAGGCAACGCCTGCAGCCGCTTCGAGGCGCCCACGGCGAAAGGCAACAGCTTGCCGCTCTTGATATGCGGGGCCGACGAGGGGTACTGGTCGATCGACACCTGGGTCTCGCCCGCCAGCGCGGCCGTCATGGCCGGCCCCATTCCGCGGTACGGGACGTGGCGCAGCCTGAACTTGAGGTCGGCATTCATCGCCTCGATCAGCAGGTGGCTGATGGAACCGGGGCCCGACGAGCCGATGTTGTAGATGTCGGGCCTGGCGCGCACCTCGGCCACCACCTGCTCGAAACTGCGCCCCGGGAACGAAGGATGCACCATGAGGACCGTGGGCACGGTCGCCAGCATGGTGATCGGCGCGAGGTCCTTCAGCGGATCGACGCGGTTGGCCTTCAGCATGACCGGATTGACCGTCAGCGTGCTCACGGTGCCGATGCCCAGGGTGTAGCCGTCCGCTTCGGCGCGGGCCACTGCTTCCGAGCCGATCATCCCGCCACCGCCCGCCCGGTTGTCCACGACCACCGGCTGGCCCAGCGTGGACTGCATCTTGTCCGCCACCAGGCGGGCCACGATGTCGGTGGAGCCGCCGGGCGCAAACGGCACGATCAGCTTGACCGGGCGCTGGGGATAGCTGTCCTGCGCCGCGGCCGGAAGCGCGAGCTGGCCCAGCAGGGCAGCCGGGATGGCGGCAAACCGGCGGCGTGAGAGTTTCATGGGTTGGTGATCCGTGTATGCCGAAAGTTGTCGGATTATGTTGACGCCCATGATCGGCATCCAATAAATTCGCGGCCCTTCGTATAAGCAAATCCAATATCCCGGAGCCCGCATGCACGCCGCGACACCAGCCTCCTCCGTCCTCTATTCCCGGCTGGTCACGAAGGGACGCTTGCGGCACCTGCAGCTCCTGGTGTCGGTCGCAGATTCGGGCAGCGTGCGGCGCGCGGCCGAACAAATAGGTATCAGCCAGCCGGCGGCGACGCAGGCCTTGGCCGACATCGAGTTCCTGCTCGGCACCCCTCTGTTCGACCGTCACGTGCGCGGCATGCGGCTCACACCCGCGGGCCACGCCATGGTGCCGATGGCGCGCAACACGCTGAGCGCCTTGCGCGCATCCGCTGACACGGTGCATGCGCTGGCGGAAGGCGCCGGCGGCGTGCTGCGCGTGGGCGCGATCACCGCCGGCGTCGGTGGCCTGCTGTGCCGGGTGCTGCCCGCGTTTGCAACGCGGCACCCGTCATTGCGCATCGAGGTGCTGGAGGCGCCCGGCGACCAACTGCTGGCCGACGTGATGTCGGGCCGCGTCGACATGGCGCTGTGCCGCCGGCCGCCCGAACTGCCCGCGCCCTGCACCTTCGAGATGCTCGCGCCGGACGCCCCCTGGATCGTGGCGGGTCGCCGTCATCCGCTCGTGCGCAATGCCCGGCCGACGCTGGCCGATCTGCGCGCCGCGCGCTGGATGGAGCCTGTCCGGGGCATCGGCGTGCGCAGCGTCTTCGATGCGCTGTTCGACACGCCCGATGCACCGAAGCCCCAGCTTCACCCGATCTCCAGCACCTCGCTGCCGCTGGTGCTCGAGTTGCTGCGCAACCACCGCGTGCTGACGCTGGTGCCGCGCAGCATCATCGCGCCCTTCGTGGAGTGGGGCGTGGTCGCCCGAGTAGCCTACGAACTCGGCGGCGAGTTCGAGGGCCTGGGCGTGCTGCAGGGTTCGGACAGCGACAGGCCGGCGGTGGCCGCCTGCCTGGAGGCATTGCGCGAGGCCGCCGGCTGGGAGGCCCCCGCCTGAGCGGCGGCGGTCAGCGCGCCAGCACAGGCGCCAGCGCCACCCCGGTGTGGGTACCCAGGCGCACCACTTCTTCCGGCGGCGCCGCCGCGACGATGCGCCCGCCCGCGTTGCCGCCTTCCGGCCCCAGGTCGAGGATCCAGTCGGCCTCGGCGATCAGGTCGAGGTCGTGCTCGATCACCACCACGCTGTGGCCGCCGTTCACCAGCCGGTGCAGCACGTGGATCAGCTTCTCGACGTCGGCCATGTGCAGGCCCACGGTCGGCTCGTCGAGCACGTACAGCGTGTGCGGCGGCTTCTGGCCGCGCCGGGTGATGTCGTCGCGCACCTTGCTGAGTTCGGTCACCAGCTTGATGCGCTGCGCCTCCCCGCCCGACAGCGTGGGCGAGGGCTGCCCCAGCGTGAGGTAGCCCAGGCCCACGTCCTTCAGCAGCTGCAGCGGATGCGCGATGTTGGGCATGCTCGCGAAGAACTCGACGGCCTCGTCGACTTCCATCTTCAGCACGTCGCCGATGCTCTTGCCGCGCCAGCTCACGGCCAGCGTCTCGGGGTTGAAGCGCGCGCCGTGGCAGACCTCGCAGGGCACTTTCACGTCGGGCAGGAAGCTCATCTCGATGGTGCGCACGCCCGCGCCCTCGCAGCCAGGGCAGCGGCCTTCGCCGGTGTTGAAGCTGAAGCGCGCCGGGCCGTAGCCGCGCGCCTTGGCTTCGAGCGTGTCGGCAAAGAGCTTGCGGATGGTGTCCCAGAAGCCGATGTAGGTGGCCGGGCAGCTGCGCGGCGTCTTGCCGATGGGCGTCTGGTCGACCTCGAGCACGCGGTCGATGGTCTCGTAGCCGTCGACCTTCCTGCAGCCGGCCCATGCCGGGCGCTTGCCGGCGGCGTCGGCGTCGCGGCCCGCCTTCGTCATGCGCTGCACCACGATGCCCTGCACGTTGGCCAGCAGCACGTCGCGCGCGAGCGTCGACTTGCCCGAGCCGCTGACGCCGGTGACCACCACCAAGCGGTGCAACGGCAGCGTGGCGGTCACGTCCTGCAGGTTGTGCAGGTCGGCGCCGTGCACGGTGAGCCAATCGCCGCTCTCCTCGGCCTTCGGGTCGGGCGAGGGAATCGTGCGGCGTGCCTGCAGCGGGTGCCGGATGGCATCGCGCAGGTAGCGGCCGGTCTGCGAATCGCCGGCATTCTGGATGTCGGCCACCGAGCCTTCGGCCACGAGACGGCCGCCGCGCTTGCCCGCGCTCGGGCCGATGTCGATGATGTGGTCGGCGCGGCGGATGGTGTCTTCGTCGTGCTCCACCACCACCAGCGTGTTGCCCTTGTCGCCCAGCTTGTGCAGCGCGTTCAGCAGGATCTGGTTGTCGCGCGCATGCAGGCCGATGGTCGGCTCGTCGAGCACGTAGCACACACCCTGCAGGTTGCTGCCCAGCTGCGCCGCCAGGCGGATGCGCTGCGCCTCGCCGCCGGAGAGCGTGGGCGCGCCGCGGTCGAGCGTGAGGTAGCCCAGGCCCACTTCTTCGAGGAACTCGAGCCGGCTCTTGATCTCGGGCACCAGGTCGCGCGCGATCTCGGCTTCGCGGCCCGTGAGCGCCAGCCCTTCGAACCATTGGCGCACCTCGGTCACGCTCATGCGCGCAAGCTCGGTGATGCCGATCCCGCCCGTGCCGTCGGCCGCGGTGCCGAAGCCCACGGCGCGGGCGGTGGCGTTCAGGCGCGTGCCCTCGCAGGTCGGGCAGACCACGTCGGCCAGGTCCTCGACCTCGGGTTCGGCGAAGGTCTGCTCGCGGCCCTTGTTGTCGTCGTCGCGCACGGAGTCGTCGAACACCTTGCGCTGGTCCTTGCTGAGCTTGACGCCGGTGCCCACGCAATCGGGGCACCAGCCGTGCTTGCTGTTGTAGCTGAACAGGCGCGGATCGAGCTCGGCATAGCTGGTGCTGCACACCGGGCAGGCGCGCAGCGTGGAGAACACGTTCACGCGGCCGATGCCCGCGGCGGACACGCCCGCCATCATCGCTGCGCGCAGGCCGTCGAGCTCGCTCAGCACATGCACCACGCCCTTGCCGTGTTCGAGCGCCCTGGTCAGCGCCTCGCGCAGCTCGGTTTCCTTCGACGGCAGCACGTCGAGGCTGGCCACGGGCAGCTCGATGCTGTGTTCCTTGAAGCGGTCGATGCGCGGGAAGCCGGTGGTCGGCAGGAAGTCGCCGTCCACGCGCAGGTGCGTGAAGCCGCGCGGGCGCGCCCAGTCGGCCAGCTCGGTGTACACGCCCTTGCGGTTGCTCACCAGCGGCGCGAGCAGGCCGATGTGCTGGCCCTTGAAGTTGCGCATCAGCTGCGCGGCGATGCTGTCGGGCGTCTGCGGCTGCACGGCGGCGCCGTCGTGAATGCAGTGCTGGATGCCCAGCTTGACGTACAGCAGCCGCAGGAAGTGCCACACCTCGGTGGTAGTGCCCACCGTGCTCTTGCGGCCGCCGCGCGACAGGCGCTGCTCGATGGCCACGGTCGGCGGAATGCCGTACACCGCGTCCACCTCGGGCCGGCCGGCGGGCTGCACGATGCTGCGCGCATAGGCGTTGAGCGACTCGAGGTACCGGCGCTGGCCTTCGTTGAAGAGAATGTCGAACGCGAGCGTCGACTTGCCTGAGCCGCTCACGCCGGTCACCACGCTGAACTTGCCGCGCGGAATGTCCACGCTCAGGTTCTTCAGGTTGTGCTCGCGCGCGTTGACGATCTCGATGGCGTTGCTGCCCGGCGCCGTCTTCGCGTTGGCGATGTAGCGGCGCGCGGCGCGCTCGGCCACCTTGTAGGCATCGGGGCCGATGGCCAGCTCGTAGTCGGCCAGCGCGGCGCCGGTGAGCGAGGCGCGGTTCTCGCGCAGCTGCTCTGGCGTGCCTTCGGCCACCACCTGGCCGCCGCCTTCGCCGCCTTCGGGGCCGAGGTCGATGAGCCAGTCGCTCGCGCGGATCACGTCGAGGTTGTGCTCGATCACGATCAGCGAATGCCCCGCGTCCAGCAGCTTGCGCAGCGCGCGCATCAGCCGCGCGATGTCGTCGAAGTGCAGGCCGGTGGTCGGCTCGTCGAACAGGAACAGCGTGCCCTTGCGCGCCACCGACTGCTTGCTGGCGGTCGCGTTCTTCGCGGCCTCGGCCAGGAAGCCGGCGAGCTTCAGGCGCTGCGCCTCGCCGCCGGAAAGCGTGGGCACGGGCTGGCCCAGCTTGACGTAGTCCAGGCCCACGTCGGAGATGGGTTGCAGCACGCGCAGCACGTCGCGGTCGGCCTCGAACACCGCCGCCGCTTCCGCCACGGTGAGGTCGAGCACGTCGGCCACGTTGTAGCTCCTGCCCTTGCGCTCCACGCGCACTTCGAGGATCTCGGGGCGGTAGCGCTTGCCGTCGCAGTCGGGGCAGCGCAGGTACACGTCGGACAGGAACTGCATCTCGACGTGCTCGAAGCCCGAGCCGCCGCAGGTCGGGCAGCGCCCGTCGCCGGAGTTGAAGCTGAACTTGCTCGCGGTGTAGCCGCGCTGGCGCGACAGCGCCGCCGTCGCGAAGATTTCGCGGATGGCGTCCCACGCGCCCACGTAGCTCGCGGGGTTGGAACGCGCGGTCTTGCCGATGGGCGACTGGTCGACGAACACCACGTCGCCGAGGTGGTCGGCACCGAGCATGCGGTCGTGCGCGCCGGGCGTTTCCGTGGCCTTGCCGAAGTGGCGCATGAGCGCGGGCGCCAGCACGTCCTGTATGAGCGTGGACTTGCCCGAGCCGCTGACGCCGGTGACGCACACCAGCCGCGCCAGCGGGAACTCGACCGTCACGTCCTTCAGGTTGTGCTCGCGCACGCCTTCGAGGATGAGCCGGTGCGTGTTCTCGCTCACCAGCCGCTTGAAGCCCATGCCGATCTTCTTGCGACCGCCCAGGTACTGGCCCGTGAGCGTGTCGGCGTCGCGCAGCTGGTCGGTGGTGCCGTCGAACACGATCTGCCCGCCGCGCGCGCCGGGGCCGGGGCCCATGTCGATCACGCGGTCGGCGGCCAGCATCACGGCCGGGTCATGCTCGACCACCACCAGCGTGTTGCCCGCGTCGCGCAGGCGCAGCATGGCTTCGGTGATGCGGTTCATGTCGCGCGGATGCAGGCCGATGCTGGGCTCGTCGAGCACGAACAGCGTGTTGACCAGCGAAGTGCCGAGCGCGGTGGTGAGGTTGATGCGCTGCACCTCGCCGCCGCTCAGCGTGCGGCTCTGGCGGTCCAGCGTGAGGTAGCCGATGCCGACGTCGTGCAGGTAGCGCAGGCGGGTGGTGATTTCTTCGAACAGCAGCTTCAGCGCCTGCGCCTCGCCCTGTCTTGCTCCTTCCCCCGCCGGGGGAAGGTCGGGATGGGGGCTCTCGGCCTCCACCACGGCCACGGCCTTTGCGGAGGCCCCGTGCCCCCACCCCTGCCCTCCCCCAGCGGGGGAGGAAGCCATGCCGTTGCCCATGCGGTCGAAGAACCTGCGCAGCCTCTCGATGGGCAACAGCATCAGGTCATGCAGGCACAGCCCCGGCAGCGCCTCCAGCTGCGCGCGCGTCCACTTCGCGCCGGTCGGCATGAAGCGCTTCCCGGGCGGCAGCACCGCGTCGGCGTCTTCCTTGCTGCCGATGCGCCAGATCAGGCTGTCGAGCTTCAGCCGTGCGCCGCTGCAGGTCGGGCACTGCGTGTAGCTGCGGTACTTGGACAAGAGCACGCGGATGTGCATCTTGTAGGCCTTGCTCTCCAGGTAGGCGAAGAAGCGGCGCACGCCGTACCACTGCTTGTTCCAGTTGCCTTCCTTGTAGTTGGGCGTGCCCTCGATCACCCAGTGCTTCTGCTCGTCGGTGAGCTTGTTCCATGGCGTGTCGCGCGGAATGCCCGCCGTCTCGGCGTGGCGCATGAGGTCGTCCTGCGCTTCTTTCCAAGCGGGCGTCTGGATGGTCTTGATGGCGCCCGCGCGCAGCGTGAGCTTGTCGTTCGGAATCACCAGGCCCAGGTCGACGCCGATCACGCGGCCGAAGCCGCGGCAGGTGTCGCAGGCGCCCACGGCCGAGTTGAACGAGAACATCGACGGGATCGGGTCGGCGTAGCGGATGTCGCTCTCGGGGCAGTGCAGGCCGGTCGAAAATTTCCACACATCGGTTGCAGCGTTTTCCTCGGCTCCCGTGGCATGCACGGTGACGCGCCCGCTGCCGCGCTTGAGCGCGACCTCGATGGCCTCCACCACGCGCGAACGCTCGGCGCTCGAGGCGCGGAAGCGGTCCGCCACCACGTCCAGCACCTTGCGCGGGCCGGTGGGCGTGGCCACTTCGCGCTCGGCCTGCACGCGCGTGAAGCCGCTGGCCGACAGCCACTGCGTGACTTCCTCCGCCGTGGTGCTCGCGGGAAGCTCGACCGGGAAGGTGACGACCAGGCGCGGGTCGCCGGCGGCGGCCGCGCGCTCGACGATCTGCGCATAGATGCTGTCGGGCGAGTCGTGCCGCACCGGCAGCGCGGTCTCGCGGTCGAACAGGTCGGCCGCGCGCGCGAACAACAGCTTCAGGTGGTCGTTCAGCTCGGTCATGGTGCCGACCGTGGAACGCGAGGAGCGCACCGGGTTGGTCTGGTCGATGGCGATGGCGGGCGGCACGCCCTCCACCTTGTCGACGGCCGGCTTGTCCATGCGGTCCAGGAACTGGCGCGCGTAGGCGGAGAAGGTCTCCACGTAGCGCCGCTGTCCTTCGGCATAGAGGGTGTCGAACACGAGGCTCGACTTGCCCGAGCCGCTGGGCCCGGTGACCACGGTCATCTCGCCGGTGCGGATGTCGAGGTCGAGGTTCTGGAGATTGTGCTGGCGCGCGCCGCGAATCCGGATGGAGCCCTGTGTCATGAATGCCTTGAGGGGTGGGGCAAACATTCTAGGGAGTGGTCCATGACGGGCTTGCGTGGTGGGTCACAAGGTCTGTGTCCGCGCAGGGGTTTGTCCGAATGGAGTTCGAGACACTTCTGGAAACAAATACGACGTTTGTTTACGCCAATTCACACACTGCTTCCCAGCCCTGTTCCGAAAGGTTTCCATGACGAAGACGCGCACGCTTTGCGCCGCAGCCCTTCTGGCTTTCAGCGCCGTCGGCGCCTCGGCCCAGCTACTGATCGGCCAGACCGCAGGCATGACAGGCTCGGTGGCCGCGAGCGTGAACGAGACCATCGGCGGGGCGCAACTGGTGATCGACGCGGTCAACGCGCAGGGCGGCATCCACGGCGAGAAGATCGAGGTGTTGCGCATGGACGACGGCTTCGACGTGAAGCGCGCCGGCGACAACGCCCGCGCGCTGATCGAGGACAGGAAAGTGCTGGCGCTGTTCATGAGCCGGGGCACGCCGCATTCGCAGGCCATCATCCCCTGGCTCGACAAGTACGACGTGGCGCTCATCGGCCCCTCGACCGGCGCGATGGTGCTGCACAAGCCGCTGCAGAAGCATGTGTTCAACGTGCGCGCCACCTACCAGCGCGAGGCGGAAAAGGCGGTGCAGCACCTGCTGACCATCGGCCTCACGCGCATTGCGGTGGTGTACGTGACCGACTCGTTCGGGCAGGACGCGCTGGAAGGCGCGATGGCAGGCTTCGCCAAGGGCGGGGCCAAGCCCACCGCGACCATTCCCGCGGACCGCGACAAGCCCGACTACAAGGCCATCGTGCCGGCCATCAAGGAGGCCAACGCGCAGGCCGTGGTGTGGATCGGCTCGGGCGTGGCCGTGGTGGACGGCATCAAGGCGCTGCGCGCGGCCGGCTCGGCGGCGCAGGTGGTCACGCTGTCGAACAACGCGTCGTCGGGCTTCATCAAGCAACTGGGCGATGCGAGCAAGGGCGTGATCGTGACGCAGGTGTTCCCTAACGAACGCTCGCTGGGCCAGCCGATGGTGAAGGAAGCGCTGACGCTGGCGCAGGCCAAGGGCCAGGCGGAGCTGTCGCCCGCCGCGCTGGAAGGCTTCGCGTCGGCCAAGGTGCTGGTGGAGGCGCTGCGCCGCGCCGGCCCCAAGCCCACGCGCGCCAAGGTGACGGCCGCGCTGGAAAGCATCAGGGGCTTCGACCTGGGCGGCGGGCTGGAGGTGAGCTACTCGCCGCAGGACCACAGCGGCATCGACTTCGCCGACCTGTCGATCATCAGCGACGGCCGCTTCAAGCGCTAGCCAGCCAGCTCCGCGAACCTACTTCGGCGCGGCGGCCGGCGCGGCTTCGTGCGTGGTCGTGTCGCCGCCGTGCTTTTCGCCAGACATGTCGACCTTGTCGCCGGCCTTGGAAATCACGAACAGGGCAAGTGCGGCAAAAGCGATGAAGCCGACGACGATCTTCCACATGGGTCTGGTCTCCTGAAAAACTGGGGGGATGAAGGGAAAGGGCTCAAGAAAAAGGCTTCATGCGGGGTGGCATGAAGCCTCTTTGTTGAACGGAGGGCGTTGCGCCCTCCTGCTTGCGGCGGAATCAGTCGTTGGCGTAGATGTCCACGTCCTTGGTCTCGCGGATGAACAGCGTGCCGATCACCAGCGTGATGCCCGCGATGATGATCGGGTACCAGAGGCCGTTGTACATGTTGCCGGTGGAAGCCACGATGGCGAACGCGGTGGTCGGCAGCAGGCCGCCGAACCAGCCGTTGCCGATGTGGTACGGCAGGCTCATCGAGGTGTAGCGGATGCGCGTGGGGAACATCTCGACCAGCATCGCGGCGATCGGGCCGTAGACCATCGTCACCAGCAGCACCAGCCAGAACAGCAGCAGCACCGTCAGCACCTTGTTCATCTTCGCGGGGTCGGCCTTGGACGGGTAGCCCGCGATCTTCAGGTCTTCGGCCACGCCCTTCTTGAAGGCGGCGATTTCCTTGGCGGAGTTCTCGTCGAACTTGAGGTTCACCACGTTGCCGATGGGCGCCTCGACGGTCTTGTCGCCGATCTTCACCACGGCCTTGGAGCCCGGCGCGCCGGCCACGTTCTCATAGCTCACCGAGTTCTGCACCAGGTAGCGCTTGGCGATGTCGCACGAGCTCTTGAAGTCGATCTCGCGGGCCACCGGGTTGCCCTGGAACGAGCAGGTCGCCGGGTCGGCCGTCACCGTCACGCCGGCGGTGGCCTGTGCGCGGGCCAGGTCGGGGTTGGCGGCTTCGGTCAGCATCTTGAAGACCGGGAAGTAGGTGACCACGGCCAGCAGGCAGCCGGCCATGATGATCGGCTTGCGGCCGATCTTGTCGGACAGCGTACCGAAGATCACGAAGAAGGGCGTGCCCAGCAGCAGTGCCGCGGCGATCATCAGGTTGGCCGTGGTCGCGTCGACCTTCAGCTGTGCCGTCAGGAAGAACAGCGCGTAGAACTGGCCCGAATACCAGACCACCGCCTGGCCGGCCGTCAGGCCCACCAGCGCCAGGATCACGATCTTCAGGTTCTTCCACTGGCCGAAGGACTCGGCCAGCGGCGCCTTCGAGGTCTTGCCCTCGGCCTTCATCTTCTGGAAGGCGGGCGACTCCGACAGCGTCAGGCGGATCCACACCGAGATGCCCAGCAGCAGGATCGACACCAGGAACGGAATGCGCCAGCCCCAGTCGTTGAACACCGCTTCGCCCAGGCCTTCTCGCACGCCCAGGATCACCAGCAGGCTCAGGAACAGGCCGAGCGTGGCCGTCGTCTGGATCCACGAGGTGTAGGCGCCGCGCTTGCCGTGCGGCGAGTGCTCGGCCACGTAGGTGGCGGCACCGCCGTACTCGCCGCCGAGCGCCAGGCCCTGCAGCATGCGCAGCGCGATCAGGATCACCGGCGCCGCGACGCCGATGGTCGCGTAGCTGGGCAGCAGGCCGACGATGAAGGTCGACAGGCCCATGATCAGGATCGTGACAAGGAAGGTGTACTTGCGCCCGATCATGTCGCCCAGGCGGCCGAACACGATGGCGCCGAACGGACGCACCAGGAAGCCGGCCGCGAACGCCAGCAGCGCGAAGATGAAGGCCGCGCCCGCATCGAGGCCGCTGAAGAACTGCTTGGCGATGATCGCGGCCAGCGAGCCGTAGAGATAGAAGTCGTACCACTCGAACACGGTGCCGAGCGACGAGGCGAAGATGACCTTCTTCTCCTCCGCTGACATGGGCCGGGGGGCCGGATGCGGCACTCCCCGCGAATCTAGTGTGGCTGCCATTTGGTCGTCTCCTGTGTGTATGCGTCCATGCGGTTCCACCGATTCCGGGGACCGTGGGGCATTCTTGGAGGCGCGACTGACCCGAGGCTTTCGCGAAACTGAATCGACGCTTACGGATTAGGGTGAAACCCGCGCCGTGCGTTTCAGCTTGTAAGAAATCGGACCCTTGCTCGGGTTTGTCCTCAGCCCTGCTTGCCGCTGCGCAGCAGGGACGGGCGCTGGTCGGCGGCGGTCCATTGCGGGCCGTCGAACCATGTGTCGCCGCTCAAGTAGGCGCGCAGCATGGCGAGCCCGTCGAAGCCCCAGAACAGGCGCCCATCGACCACGTAGGCCGGCGTGCCGAACACGCCCAGCTGCAGCGCCTCTTCGGTGTTGCGCTTGAGCAGGGCCTTGCTCTCGTCGCTGTTCGCGTCGCGCAGGGGCTCGAGCTGCGCGGTGAGCGCGGCAAGGCGGGCCGGGTCGCCCGCTTCCTCGCCGCCGCGCCACACATGGCGGAAGACGGTCTCCGCCACGAGCCGGCTGACGGTGCCGTCGTCGCCGGTCGACAGCGCGAGCCGCAGGTGCGCCAGCGGGTTGTAGGGATGCGAGGCGGGCATCTCGATCGGGATGCCGTGCGCGTGGCCCAGCCAGAGCACGTGGCGGTAGGTCCAGCTGCGCTTGGACGGAATCTCCGCCGGGCCGAGCTGGCCGTGCTGCTTGAGCAGCGCGCCCAGCAGCACCGGCTTGTAGGCCACGCTGTAGCTCAGCCCTTCGAGCGCCTCCGGCAGGTGCTCGAACGCAAGGTGCGCGTAGGGCGAGATGAAGTCGAGATAGAAGTCGATGTGCTTCATGCGGCGTGGTCTCCTGGGGCGCGCCAGATGCCGGCGAGCGCCCGCAACTCTATCGCGCGCCACACATGGCGCCGCGTCTCGTCTTCCATCTTGCTCCACCCCGCGATTTCGGGAATGGTGCGCAGGCAGCCTTCGCAGAAGCCGCTCAGGCGGTCCATGCGGCACACCGACGAGCAAGGCGAGGGCACGTCTTCGGCCATGGCCTGCACGGCCACGGCGCGCTCGGCCAGCGTCTGCGCCTCGCCGAAATTCACACCACGTCCGCCACCGGCGCGCCGGTGAGCTTCTCGAGGTCTTGCGGGCGCAGCTGGAACACCGCATGCGGGTGGCCGGCCGCGGCCCAGATTTCCTCGAAGCGGAACAGCTCGCGGTCGATCAGCACCACGGGCTTGGTCAGGTGGCCCACGGGCGACACGCCGCCGATGGTGAAGCCGGTGCGCGCCTTCACGAAGTCGGCGTCGGCGCGGCCGGTCTTGCCGATCAGCGCATCGACCTTCTTCTCGTCCACGCGCTTGTCGCCGGAGGTGATGACCAGCACCGCCGCCTCGTCGCTCTTGCGGCGGAAGATGATGCTCTTGGCGATCTGCCCGACGGAAATGCCGAGCGCGTCGGCCGCCTGCTGCGCGGTGCGGCAGGCGTCATCGAGCATGCGTGGCGAATGGGGATGGCCGGCGTCCTGCAGCACGCGGGAAACGCGCTGGACGCCTTCGGGGAGGGAGTGGAGTTCGGAGCCGCACATGGGATTCGAATCTATCAGGCGCTTCGCTTGAAGAGGAACAGGAAGGCGCCCATGCTCATGAGCACGCCGCCGAAGACGCGGTTCTGCGCGCGCCGGGCACGCACGCTGCGCAGCACGCCCTGCAGCCGCGCGGCCAGCCAGGCGTAGCCGTGCATCACGGTCACGTCGACCATCACCGTCGTGGCCAGCAGCACCAGCAGCTGCAGCCACAGCGGGCGCGTCGGCTGGATGAACTGCGGCAGCACCGCGGCCATGAAGACGATGCCCTTGGGGTTGGTCACGTTGGTGAGAAAGCCGCGCAGCACGCGCTGCGGCGCCGTGAGGTCGGGCTCGCGCGCGGCCTCGCCGCCTTCTGCACTCGCCGCCGGCGCCACGGGCGCGCGCCACTGGCGCCAGCCCAGCCACAGCAGGTAGCACGCGCCAACCACCTTGATCACCGTGAACGCGGTGGCCGAGGCGGTGAGCACCGCGCCCACGCCGAGGCCGGCCACCAGCAGGATCACCGCCAGCCCCAGCTGCAGGCCGACGATGGTCGCGGTGGTGCGCCGCACGCCGTAGCTGAGGCCGTGGCTCATGCTGAGCACGGCGCCCGAACCGGGCGACACCGCGATGACGCAACTCGCCACCAGGAATGCGAGCCAGACATTCAGGTCCATGCTTCAACCCGCCCGCTTGGTGCGGATGGCCTTGGACGCGCGCGAGTTCGGCTCGCGGCCCAGTGCCTCGCTGATGTACAAGCCCGCGTCGATCAGCCGGTCGAGGTCGATGCCGGTCTCGATGCCCATGCCGTGCAGCATGTAGACCACGTCTTCCGTCGCCACGTTGCCCGTCGCGCCCTTGGCGTAGGGGCAGCCGCCCAGCCCGGCCGAGGACGACTGGAAGTTCCACACGCCCAGCTCGAGCGCCGCCAGCGTATTGACCAGCGCCTGCCCGTAGGTGTCGTGGAAGTGCCCTGAAACGGCGTCGACATCGAAGTGCGCCAGCGTGGCTTCCATGGCCGCCTGCACCTTGCGCGGCGTGCCCACGCCGATGGTGTCGGCCACGTCCACGCGCTGCACGCCGATGCCCTTCATGAGCTGCGCGAGATGGCCGACCTTGGCCGGCGCGATCTCGCCCTCATAGGGGCAGCCCACGGTGCACGACATGGCGCCGCGCACGCGGATGCCCTTGTCGAGCGCCGCGGCCACCACGGGCGCGAAGCGCTCGATGCTCTCGGCGATCGAGCAGTTGATGTTCTTCTGGCTGAAGGCTTCGCTGGCGGCGCCGAACACCACGATCTCGTCGGGCCATTCTTCGCGCGGCGCGGCGATGGCGGCCTCGAAGCCCTTCATGTTCGGCGTGAGCACCGAGTAGCGCACGCCGGGCTGGCGGCGGATGCCGTGCATCACCTCGGCGTTGTCGGCCATCTGCGGCACCCACTTGGGCGACACGAAGCTGGTGACCTCGATCTCCTTCAGGCCCGCGTCCTGCAGGCGGTGCACGAGGCCGATCTTCACTTCGGCCGAGACCGGCTGCTTTTCGTTCTGCAGGCCGTCGCGCGGGCCGACGTCGATGATCTTGACTTGGGCGGGGAGTTTCATGGGATGTCTCTTGTATCGCGGGAGGATGGAAGACCGCCTGCGATTGTCCGACACCTGCAAATGCCCTGCTCGCCGCACGAGTCGCGGAAGGTAGCAATGCCTGCCTGCGGGGTTGCAAATGGTGCCAGCCGCGCGGCTCAGTACGACTTGGGCAGCCCCATCGCCTTCTCGGCGATGAAGTTCAGGATCATCTGCGGGCTCACCGGCGCGATGCGCGGTATGTAGCTCTCGCGCAGCAGCCGCTCCACATGGTATTCCTTGGCATAGCCCATGCCGCCGAGCGTGAGCACCGCGTTCTGGCAGGCGTCGTGCGCAGCCTCGGCCGCGAGGTACTTGGCGGCGTTGGCCTCGACGCCGCAGGGCTCTCCCGCGTCGTACAGCGTGGCGGCCTTGAGCATCATCAGGTCGGCCGCCTCCACGTTGGCCCAGGCACGCGCCAGCGGATGCGCCACGCCCTGGTTCTGGCCGATGGGCCGGCCGAACACGACCCGCTCCTGCGCGTACTGCGAGGCGATGCGCAACGCCGCGCGGCCGATGCCGATGGCTTCCGCCGCGATGAGGATGCGCTCGGGGTTGAGCCCGTGCAGGATGTATTCGAAGCCCCTGCCCTCCTCGCCGATGCGGTCTTCTTCAGGCACCGCGAGCCCGTCGATGAAGAGCATGTTGGAGTCCACCGCCGCGCGGCCGAGCTTGTGGATCTCGCGCACCTCGACCTTGCTGCGGTCCAGCGGCGTGTAGAAGAGCGTGAGGCCCTGCGTGGGTTTCTTCACCTGGTCGAGCGGCGTGGTGCGCGTGAGGATCAGCATGCGGTCGGCCACCTGCGCGGTCGAGATCCAGATCTTGCGGCCGTGCAGCAGGTAGCCGCCATCGGGCTGGCGCACCGCCTGCGTCTTGAGGCTGGTGGTGTCGAGCCCCGCATCGGGCTCGGTCACGGCGAAGCAGGCCTTCTCGGTGCCGGCGATGAGCGGCGGCAGGAAGCGCTGGCGCTGTTCCTCTGTGCCGAACACCACCACCGGGTTGAGCCCGAAGATGTTCATGTGCACCGACGACGCGCCCGACATGCCCGCGCCCGACGCACTGATGGCACGCATCATCAGCGCCGCCTCGGTGATGCCGAGGCCCGCGCCGCCCTGTGCCTCGGGCATGGCGATGCCGAGCCAGCCGCTCTCGGCCACGGCGCGGTGGAACTCGTGCGGGAACACGGCGCGGTCGTCATGGTCGCGCCAGTAGTCGGCCGGGAAGTCTTCGCACAGGCGCTCGATGGCCGCGACCAGCGAGCGCTGGTCATCGTTCAGGGAAAAATTCATTCGCTGTCTTTCGTTGGTTCCGGTTGCAGCGTGACGCCGCGCGCCAGCATGGCTTCGATGCTCTCGTCGTCGTAGCCCGCCTCGCGCAGCAGCTCCACGCTCTGCTCGCCGATGCGCGGCGCAAGGCGGCGTATGGCGGTGGGCGTGGCGCTGTAGCGGCCGACCGGCGCAAGGGTGCGGATGCGCCCTTCGCTCGGATGGTCGAACTCGGGATAGAAGCCCACGGCACGCAGGTGCGGGTCGTCGAGCAGGCTGTCGGTGCTGTGCAGGCGCGCGACCGGAATGTCGGCCGCCGCCAGCGCGGCGAACCATTCGTCGCTGGTGCGCGTGGCCATCACTTCGGCAACGAAGGCGTACACGGCGCCGATGTTCGCGGCGCGCGCGGTGTGCGTGCCGAACATGGGCGAGTCGCGCAGCTCGGGCCGGCCGATCACGTCGAAGAAGGCCTGCCAGTGCTTGTCGTTGTAGATCAGCACGCTGAGGTGCCCGTCCGAGGTCGCATAGGGCTTGCGGTGCGGCGCGAGCAGGCGCGCGTAGCCGGTGGGGCCGAGCGGCGGCTCGAAGCTGCGGCCGCCGAGGTGATCACCCATGACGAACTGCGAGAGCGCCTCGAACATCGGCACCTCCACCGCCTGGCCCTTGCCGGTGCGCTGCGCATGCAGCACGGCGGCCAGCAATGCGATGGCCGCCTGCAGACCCACGGCGCGGTCGGCCAGCGTGACGGGCGCGTAGCGCGGCTCGCCGCCGCTTTGCTGCGCGAACAGCGAGGCGATGCCGGCCGCGCCTTGAATCAGGTCGTCGTACGCGGGCTTGCCCGCGTAGGGGCCCTGCTCGCCGTAGCCGAAGGCGCCGAGGTAGACGATCTTGGGGTTGGCCGCCGCCACGGCTTCGTAGCCGAGCCCCAGTCGCGCCATCGCCTGCGGTCGCGTGTTGTAGATCAGCGCATCGCAGCCCGCCGCCAGCTTCAAGCAGGCCTCGCGGCCCTCGGGCTGCTTGAGGTCGAGCACGATGGAGCGCTTGTTGCGGTTGAGGTGCATCGCCATCGCGCCCATGCCCGCATGGCGCATCGGACCCACGGCGCGCAGGTTGTCGCCGCCGGGCGGCTCGACCTTGACGATGTCGGCGCCGAGGTCGCCGAGCGTCTGGGTGGCGTAAGGGCCCATCACCACGGCCGTGAGGTCGAGGATGCGGATGCCTTGGAGAGGTCCGGATGTACTCATGTCTTTGCGTTGGCTCCTTCCCCCTCTGGGGCGAGGGAGAAATTCAGTTCGCTCATTCGGGTTGAATGCCGGCGGCCTGGATCAGCTTCTTCCACTTCGCCAATTCAGATACCGTGAACGCCCCCAGCTCCTCCGGCGTGCTGCCGAAGGCATCGAAGCCCAGCTTCGCCACGCGCTCGCGGAAGACCGCTCCGTTCGCCATGTCCGACAGCACCTTGTTGAGCTTCAGCACGATGTCGCGCGGCGTGCCGGCCGGTGCGAACACGCCGTTCCACGAGGTGATGTCGAAGCCTTTCAGCTCCGGCGTGTCGGCCAGCGGCGGCAGCTCGGGAAAGAGCTTGGTGCGCTCCTGCGTGGTGACGGCAATCGCGCGCATCTTGCCGGCCTTCACCGTTGCCAGCCCCGCGGCGAGGTCGACCACCATCATCGACACCTGCCCGCCGATCAGGTCGGCAATCGCGGGCGGCGTGCTCTTGTAGGGCACGTGCAGCATCGGCACGCCGCTCATGCGCGACAGCGTGGCGCCGCTGACGATGCCGGTGCTGTTGCCGCTCGCGTAAGTCAGCTTGCCGGGATGCGCGCGGCCCCAGGCCAGCAGCTCGGCCACGCTCTTCACCGGCAGGTCGTTGTTCACCACCAGCATGAACGGCAGGTTGCCCATGCGGCTGACGGGCGCGAAGTCTTTCACCGGGTCGTAGGGCAGCGACTTCATCAGGCTCGGGTTGGCCGAGTGCGTGGTGTTGGTGGTCATGAACAGCGTGTAGCCATCGGGCGCCGCCTTGGCGACGTACTCGGCCGCGATGACGCCGTTTGCGCCCGCCCTGTTGTCGACGATGACCGAGCCCTTGAGCGCATCGCCGAGCATCTGCCCGGCGATGCGGGCCACCGCGTCGGTGCCGCTGCCGGCCGCGAAGGGCACGACGATGCGTATCGGCTGCTTCGGGTAGCCGCCGTCCTGCGCGAAGGCCCAGGGCGCCGCACTGGCCAGGCCCGTGGCGGCACCGATGGAAATGAAACGGCGGCGGCTTGCCACCACGACCGATTTCTCGGTCGCGTTCTTCGTTGTCTGCATTTGCTTGTCTCCGGGTTGTTGTCGCTTCAGGGCCGGATCACGCGCTCCGGCGATTCCTCGTACGGCGGGCTGTAGATCACCAGCACGCGCACCGGCTCGTCGCTCACCACCGTGAAGGTGTGCATCGCGTCGGCCGGGAAAAAGCAGCTGTCTCCAGGGTGCAGCTCCTGCCGCTGTCCGCCCACCTCGGCGACCGCGCGGCCTTCGAGCATGTAGCAGACCTGTTCGATGCCAGGGTGCGCATGCGGCAGCGCGCCCTTGCCCTTCTGGATGTGGCCGACCAGCACCTCGAGCTGCCTCGCGCCCACCGTCTCGGGGCCGATCAGCCGCTTGTTCAGCGTGCCGGTGTGGTTGGCGGGGTGGTAGCCGGCGATGTCGGCTTCCCGGACGAAGTAGCGGGCGGTGGAGGTGGTCATCGGGGGTTCTCGGTCTTGGGTTCGATGGCGAGGCAGGCGGAGCGCAGCATCGCGGCGATGTCTTCGATGCGCGGCTCCATGCGGTAGCGCGGGCCCGCGACCGAGATGGCGTAGGCCTCGCCGCCGATGCGCAGCGGCCAGGCCAGGCCGATCAGGTCCGGAATGCTTTCGCCGAGGTTGCCGTACCAGCCGCGCGCGGCGCCGCGCTGCAGCTCGGCTTCGATGGCTTCGGCGGTGGTGAGCGTGGCTTCGGTCAGCGGCGCGAGCGCCATGCCGTCCAGCAGCTTGCGGCGCGCCTCGGGTTCGAGCGTGGACAGCAGCGCGCGGCCCAGCGAGTTGGCATAGGCCGGGCGCGTTTCGCCCGACTCGGCGGAATAGCGGATGGCTTGCGGTGCGCTCAGCACCTCCAGGTACACCACCTGGCCCGCGTCGCGGAATTTGCCGAAGACCACCGTCTCGCGCGCCGCGTCGCGCAGTTCTTCCAGCGTGGCCTTCACCCGGTCGAGCACCGGGTCGTGGGCGGCGATGACCTGCGCCATCGCCAGCAGCCGGCCGGTCGGGTAGTAGCCCTGGCGACGGCCGGTTTCATACATGTAGCCCTGCTCTTCGAGGGTACGGATCAGCCCCAGGCAGCTGGACACCGGCATGTCGAGCAGCCGCGCCATTTCCGAAAGCGCCAGCGGCTGCTTCTCCCGGGCGAATAGCTCGACGATCTCGATCACCCGAAACGCAGTTTTCACAGTCATGAAAAGATTTTCATGCTTGTGAAAAACTCGCGCTTCAGGGTTTCCCCTGCCCGCGCCGAATCACGCCAGCGCCGGAAGCGGTGGCGACCGCCTTCAGTAGCCGCGCGCCGGATCGACCACGCCGGCGATCGGCAGGCCCTGCTCCATCGCGCGGATCTTCCCGGCGATCTGGGCAATGGACTCCTCGCGCAGCGTGCGCGCCGAGCCGTGCGGCGTCACGGTGATCTTCGGATGGCGCCAGAAGGCATGGTCCGAGGGCAGCGGCTCGACCTGGAACACGTCGAGTGTGGCGCCCGCGAGCTCGCCTGCATCGAGCATCGGGATCAGGTCGTCTTCCACCAGGTGGCCGCCGCGCGCGATGCTGATCAGGTAGCCCCCGGGCTTGAGCCTGCCGAGCGTCTTGCGGTTCAGGATGCCGCGCGTGGCCTCGGTCAGCGGCAGCAGGTTGACCAGCACGCGCGTGGACGACAGGAACTCGTCGAACTGCGCTTCGCCGCTGAACACCTGCACGCCGTCGATGTCCTTCGGCGAGCGGCTCCAGCCGAGCACCGGGAATTCGAACTGCGCCACGGCCCTGGCCACGCGCTCGCCGAGCACGCCCAGGCCCATGATGCCGACCGGGAAGTCGCGCCGCAGCTTCGGCTTGCGATAGCTCCACTTGCCTTCGCGCGCATCGGCCTCATAGGCGTCGAACTCGCGGAAGTGGCGAATGAGCGTGTGGCACACGTACTCGGCCATCTGCACCGACATGCCCGCGTCGTCGAGCCGCACGATGCGCGTGTGCGCCGGCACCCTGAGCTTGAGCAGCGCATCGACGCCCGCGCCGATGTTGAAGATGCCGCGCAGCTGCGGCTGCTCGTCGATGAGCTCCTGCGGCGGCGCCCACACCACGGCATGGTCGGCCTGCGGCGCGCCGGGCTTCCAGGGCTCGATGACGGCATCGGGGAGTTCGGCCTTGAGGCCTTCGATCCAGGGTTCTGGGCGGTTGTCGGTGAGGTAGACGGTGATTCGCATGGGGCCGAATCTTAGTGAAGCCGCTGACGCGGCGCGCACGGATGGCTATGCTCGAACGCCTTGCTTCAATCAGGAGACAGACACCCATGATCAAAGTCAGCGTGATGTACCCCCACACCCCCGGCGCGCGGTTCGACCACGACTACTACCGCGACAAGCACATGCCGATGCTCAAGGCCCGCATGGGCGACGCCTGCCTCTCGTACACCATCGACAAGGGCCTGGCCGGCGGCGCGCCTGGCTCCCCGCCCACCTACGTCGGCATGTGCCACGTGTTCAGCGAATCCGTCGAAGCCTTCCAGAAGGCCTTCGGCCCGCACATGAAGGAGATCATGGGCGACGTGAAGAACTACACCGACATCGCGCCGGTGATGCAGATCAGCGAAGTGGTGGTGGGCTGACGCGGGTCAGCGCGCCAGATTCACCCACCGCTGGACCGAAGGCCGCTGCCACTGCCGCGCCGCATACGCGGCCAACCGCTGCGGCACTTCGTCCCCGTTCATCATCAGCCGGTTCAGCATCAGCGCCAGGTCCACATCGGCGATCGACCATTGCCCGAACAGGTTCTGCGCATCGGCGGGCAGCGGCGCCTCCACCGCGTCGAACAGCGACTTCGCGCAGGCCTGCGCCGCTGCGGACAGCGGCGCGCTCGACGGCCTGAAGAACACGACCTCCGCCGAACGCTCCTGCCGGATCGGGGTGCTGCATCGGGAATGGCTCCTGGGGTTTGACGGCAGGCCCGACCGCGGGCCTCACGCCACCTTGATCCGCCGACGGCGCCACAGCACCCGCACCAGCCACCCCAGCGGCAGCACCACCAGCACCAGCCACGGCAGCACCGCCGCGACGAAGGTGATGAGCGCGCCCACGCTCTCCGCCAGCACCGAGCCCGCGTTGCGCAGCGCCTGCCGCATCGGGCTGTAGCCGTCGCCGTTGCTCACCAGCGCGCGCTTGGGCGTGAACTGGATCTGGATGTGCTGCTTGCTGGTTTCCTGCGCCAGCACCTTGCGCTGCGTGGCGATGGCGTCGAGCTCGGCCTGCGTGTCCGACAGCGTGCGCTGGATCGCCAGCAGGTCGGCCATGGTGCGCTTGGTGACGGTATCGCGCAGCATGACGCGCAGGCTGTCGCGGAACTCGGTGCGGTTCTTGATGCGGGCCTCGACGTCGATCACTTCGGCGGTCTTGTCCTCGCTGGTGGTGGTGTGCGAAACCACGTTCGCCACGCCGGCCAGGCCGCCGAGCAGCTTCTCGACATCGGCGGGCTCCACGCGCATCTCGAGCATGGCGTTGCCGGGCTGCTGCGGCGTCTCGCGCAGCAACGAGGACGACAGCAGCTCGCACTTGAGCGTGCCGCACAGGTCGCGCACCTTGCCCCATGCGTCGGCCAGTTGCTCCGCCGGCACTTCGACGTTCAAGTCCTGCCGCACGGCGAGGAAGCGCTGCAGCGGCGAGTCCTGCGCCGACGACGCCTCGGCCGCCGACGGCTCCGCGGCCGTGTCGGCCATTCGCGAGCGCGACTCCTTCATCGCGACGCCACCGCCGTAGCCGGCGGCGGCCTGCATGGGTGCGGGCGGAGGTGCCGGCCGGGCGAGCGATTCGTCATGCCCGTTGTTGCGGCCGCAGCCGGCCAGCGACAGGGCGGCGGCCAGGGCCAGCAGGGCGAGCCCTGAGCGATGGCGGGCGAGGAAGAAAGAAGCGAAGGGCCTGCGAGCGGTCATGAAAATCCCTTTGAAAGAATGACTACCGCAGCTGATACGGGCCAGCGCCCGGAACGGGGTTAAACCGTTGCGGCGGCCATTCGCAACAATTCGTCGCCTTCGGCCACCTGCTCGCCGGGGGCGAACATCAGTTCCTCCACGGTGCCGTCGGCCGGTGCCGCGATGGTGTGCTCCATTTTCATGGCTTCCATCACCGCGAGCGGCTGGCCGCGGCTGACCTTGTCGCCGGCCTTGACGGCGAACGACACCACCTTGCCCGGCATGGGCGCGGTGAGCCGGCCGCCTTCGGCCTGGGCGTCGCCAGCGTGGGCGAGGCGGTCGATGGTGGTGATCTTCGTCGCGCCCTTCGATGCGAAGACGTGGGCGGTGGCGCCGTCGAGGTGCACGTCGAGCGTCTGGCGCATGCCGGCGAACTCGACCTCGAATTCGCCCGACGGGAACTGGCCGATCACCAGCGGACCCTCGGTGCCGCCGGCTTCCAGCCACAGGCCGCCGTCGCGCTTGTAGGTGAGCACGGCGGCCTGCGCCGCACCGCGGAACTCGAAGTCGAAATGACGCCGGTACTCGCCCAGCGAGCGCCAGCCGTCGCGGCGGGCAAAGGGGTCGGGCATCTTGCCAGGCCATTCGGTGACCAGCGTGCGCGTGATGGCGGCGGCGGCGGCCAGCGGCAGGCCCAGCGTCTCGCGGTCGAACAGCACCGCGCGCTCGCGTTCGATCAGCGCGGTGTCGAGGTTGGCCCTGGAGAACGATTCGGTCGCCAGGATGCCGCGCAGGAACTGCACGTTGGTCTGCACGCCCACGATCTGCACCTGCGCCAGCGCGGCGTCGAGCCGCGCCAGTGCTTCGTCGCGCGTGGCGCCGTGCACGATGAGCTTGGCGATCATCGAGTCGTAGAACGGCGAGATCTCGCCGCCCTCGCGCACGCCGTCGTCGATGCGCACCCCGGCGCTCGCGCCGGTCAGGGCCATGCGTTGGAAGGCCGTCGCCTGAGGCTTGCGGTACACGCGCAGGGTGCCGGTGGCGGGCAGGAAGTTGTTGTCGGGGTTCTCGGCGCAGATGCGCGCCTCGATGGCGTGGCCGTGGATCTTCAGGTCGGCCTGCTTCGCGGGCAATGCCTCGCCCGAGGCCACGCGCAGTTGCCATTCGACGAGGTCGAGGCCTGTGATGGCTTCGGTCACCGGGTGCTCGACTTGAAGACGCGTGTTCATCTCCATGAAGAAGAAGTTCATCTCCCCGCCTTCACGCTGCTCGACGATGAACTCCACCGTGCCCGCGCCCACGTAGTTCACGGCGCGCGCGGCCGCCACAGCGGCATCGCCCATCTGCTTGCGCATGGCCTCGGTCATGCCAGGCGCGGGAGCTTCTTCCAGCACCTTCTGATGGCGGCGCTGCACCGAGCAGTCGCGCTCGAACAGGTAGACGTAGTTGCCGTGCGTGTCGCCGAACACCTGGATCTCGATGTGGCGCGGGCGCTGCACGTATTTCTCGATCAGCACCGCGTCGTCGCCGAAGCTGTTGATGGCTTCGCGCTGGCACGATGCGAGCGCGGCAGCGAAGTCCTCCGCCTTGTCGACCGCGCGCATGCCCTTGCCGCCGCCGCCCGCGCTCGCCTTGATGAGCACCGGGTAGCCGATGCGGTCGGCCTCGCGCTGCAGCAGTTGCGGGTCCTGGTCGTGGCCGTGGTAGCCGGGCACCAGCGGCACGCCGGCTTTCTCCATCAGTTGCTTCGATTCGGCCTTCAGTCCCATGGCCTTGATGGCCGAGGGCGGCGGGCCGATGAAGACCAGGCCGGCGTCGGCGCAGGCTTGCGCGAACTCTTCGTTCTCGCTCAGGAAGCCGTAGCCCGGGTGCACCGCCTCGGCGCCCGTGGCCTTGGCGGCTTCGAGGATCTTTTCCCAGCGCAGGTAGCTGTCTTTAGGCGCGCTGCCGCCGAGGTGCACCGACTCGTCGCAGGCACGCACGTGGTTGGCATGCGCGTCGGCATCGGAATACACGGCGACCGTGCGAATGGCCATGCGGCGCGCAGTTGCCGCGACGCGGCAGGCGATCTCGCCACGGTTCGCAATGAGGATCTTCTTAAACATTCGGAGTGTCTCCCGGAGGATTCTTTTTCAGTTGAAACGCGGGCACCACGCCCGGATCGGGTCGGCCGCTGAAGATGCGGGCCACGCGGGCGAACAGCGCCTTGAGGAAACGCCAGCTCTTGCGGATGAGCCACACGCTCAGCACAAGCACCAGCACGAACAGCACGAGAAAGACGAAAGGGTGCGCCACCGCCAGCCACAGCCCGGCAGGCACCATGGAGTCCTCGACCAGCGAGGCGCCCACGTTCGAGAACGGCTCGGGCGAGGTGTTGATGGCCGCGCGCGTGGTGGCCTTGGCCGCGTGCGCCGTGGCAGCGAAGCCGCCGCCCAGCAGCGCCGCGACGATGGCCATCACGCCGTGGTCGGTGCCGAACACGCTGGCAGCGAGCGCGGCACCGGCCGGGATGCGGATGGCGGTGTGCACCACGTCCCACAGCGAATCGAGGCCGGGAATCTTGTCGGCGAAGAATTCGATGAACACCATGAAGCCGCTGGCTGCAATGACCACCGGGTGCGCCAGCAACTGCAGGCCGCTCGGCAACGGAACCCAGCCGAAGTAGCCGACGATGCCCGTCAGCAGCACGACCAGGTAGAGCCGCACGCCGCTGGCCCAGCCGATGGCGGCGGCCAGTGCGATGAGCTGGGGCATGTCGAGGCTGGTGTTCATGGCGGCGGCTCTCTGTCAGTCGAATTCGATGGTGCCGGCTTCCATGGAAGCCACGAGGTCCGCGAGCCATGACTCGACCGACGCATGTTCGACGGGGCGGTCTTCGTCGGCTTTCCAGAAGGCGATGAGCTGCCCCGGCTGCCCGCCGCCCTCGGCATCGATGTCGACGCACAGGTAGCTGCCGCCGCCGTTCGACAGAAACGGCACCCAGCCGCGCCGCCAGGTGGCGGGGTCCTCGAAGTCGGTGCCGATCATGTCGTCGAGCATCTCCTTGGTGTCGGCGATGTCCTCGAGCGCGCTGAACATGCGGTTGCCCTGCAGGCTGTCGAAGCTGCTGTCCGGCTGGCCGTTGCGCCAGCGGTAGAGCGCACGAAAAGCCTCCGGCAGCTTCAGCGAGAACTTCGCTTCGAATGCGTCGAGGCCGGCATCGCTCACGCCGGGCTGCAGCACCGCGTGGTAGTCCGCGCGATGCGCGGCCAGCCACGCATCCATGCGTTCGACGAGTGCGTCGTGCGCCATGGTGCTCAGGCCTTGCCCGTTTCCAGCCACGAGGGCTTGCGCTTCTGCAGGAAGGCCTGCACGCCCTCGCGGCCTTCGTTGCTCGCGCGGATGTCGGCAATGCCCTCGACGGTTTTCGCGATCAGCGCATCGTCGATCTCTCGGCCGTCCACGTCGGCAATCAGCTGCTTGCAGGCGCGCACGGCCGCAGGGCTGGCCCCGGTCAGCGCCTTCAGCAGTTCGTCGACCTTGGCATCGAGCGCGTCGGCGGCCACCACTTCATGCACGAAGCCGATGCGGTGCGCCTCGGCGGCGGTGAAGCGCTCGGCCGTGAGGAAGTAGCGCTGAGAAGCGCGGGTGCCCATCGCGCGCAGCACATACGGGCTGATGGTCGCGGGCACCAGGCCGATCTTCACCTCGCTCAGGCAGTACCAGGCGGTGTCCACGCTCACGGCCATGTCGCATGCGGCGACCAGCCCCATGCCGCCCGCGTACACGTCGCCCTGCACGCGCGCGACGGTGGGCTTGGGGCACTCGGCAATCGTGCGCAGCATGGCGGCCAGCTTGCCCGCGTCGGCGATGTTCTCGTCGCGCGTGTAGTCGGCCATGCGGCGCATCCAGTTGAGATTCGCGCCCGCGCAGAAGGCCGGGCCGTTGGCGCCGAGCACGATGGCCTTGACCTGCGGCAATGCGCCGGCCTCGGTGAAGGCCTGCGTCAGCTCGGCGATGACGACGTCGTCGAAGGCGTTGCGCGCGTCGGGCTGGTCGAGCCAGATGCGGGCGATGGCGCCGTCGATGCGCAGTTGCAGTTTGGTGTATTCGCTCATGTCTCTTGTCGTTTGTTCATTGAAGGCGCTGTGGCAGCCCCAGCTTCGCAAGGAACTGATCCACCATCGGCACCCAGATGGCCGCGTTGTCCCGACCTTCGAAGAAGGCGTGGCCGTCGTCGCCGTAGGGCGGCACGGCCTCGAAGCGCACGTCCACGCCCCTGGCCTTGTAGGCGTCCAGCAGCCGGCTCGCCAATGCGGGGCCGAAGAAATGGTCGTTCTGCGAATAGACCCACAGCATCGGCACCTTCGTGGTCGAGGCATAGCGGCCGAAGGCGTCCACCAGGCTGGCCTCGTTGCACACGTCGTCCGGTCCGCGCGAGCCGCGTCCGCCCGCGAAATTGATGGTGCCGATCACGCCGGCCGGGTTCAGGCTCGACAGTGCCAGCACGCCGAAGCCGCCGGCCGACTTGCCCAGCAGCACGATGCGCTGCGCGTCGGCATACGGCAGCGCGCGGGCGTAGTCGAGCGCGGCGCCGATGTCCTTGGCGCTCTCCAGGCCGGCGCGCACGTAGTCGGGGTTGCTGCAGCTGAAGTAGTTCTCGGCCCACGGCCCGTCGGACTTGCCGTAGCCGCGGCGCATCGGGTTGATGACCAGGAAGCCGTGGCGCGCGAACATCTGGGCCTGCCGTGCATAGCGGTCCTGCATCTTCGCGAAGTCGGAAGGCGAACGCGGCGTGCCGTGGTTGATCACCAGCACCGGAAACGGCCCGTCGCCCTCGGGCTTGTATTCGGTGGCCGCGAGCTTGACGTGCGACTCGCCGAAGAAGCCCTTGACGGTCATCGGAATCTCGACGTCGCGGCGCGCCACGTCCTGGGCCTGCGCGCCGAGCGCGCAGCACAACAGAGCGGTGGCAATGAACGCGAGCTTGCGCAACGTCATGAAGGATTCCTCGGGCGCCTCTTACATCCGGAAGATGCCGAACTTCGGCTCGGGCACCGGCGCGTTGCGCGCGGCCGCCAGGCCCAGCGCCAGCACGCGGCGCGTGTCCGCCGGATCGATGATGCCGTCGTCCCACAGCCGCGCGGTGGCGTAGTAGGGGTGGCCCTGGTCCTCGTACTGCTGGCGGATAGGCGCCTTGAAGGCTTCTTCCTCTTCCTTGCTCCAGCTGCCGCCCTTGAGTTCGATGCCGTCGCGCTTCACGGTGGCCAGCACGCTCGCGGCCTGCTCGCCGCCCATCACGCTGATGCGCGCGTTGGGCCACATCCAGAGGAAGCGCGGGCTGTATGCGCGGCCGCACATGCCGTAGTTGCCGGCGCCGAAGCTGCCGCCGATGATGATGGTGAACTTGGGCACGTTGGCGGTGGCCACGGCCGTCACCATCTTGGCGCCGTGGCGCGCGATGCCTTCGTTCTCGTACTTGCGGCCCACCATGAAGCCGGTGATGTTCTGAAGGAACACCAGCGGGATCTTGCGGTGGCAGCACAGCTCGATGAAGTGCGCGCCCTTCTGCGCCGACTCGCTGAAAAGGATGCCGTTGTTCGCGATGATGCCCACCGGCATGCCCTCGATCTCGGCAAAGCCGCAGACCAGCGTGGCACCGAAGCGCGCCTTGAACTCGTGGAACTCGCTGCCGTCGACGATGCGCGCGATGATCTCCCGCACGTCGAAGGGCTTGCGCGTGTCGGTGGGGATCACGCCGTACAGTTCCTCGCGCGGGAACTCGGGCGCGCGCACCGCCTTGCCGTCCGCGGCCTCGGCGCCCGCATTCTTCGCATTGAGGTTCGCCACCGCCGTGCGCGCAAGCGCCAGCGCATGCAGGTCGTTCTGCGCGAGGTGGTCGACCACGCCCGACAGGCGCGTGTGCACGTCGCCGCCGCCCAGGTCTTCGGCCGTGACCACTTCGCCCGTGGCCGCCTTCACCAGCGGCGGGCCGCCCAGGAAGATGGTGCCCTGGTTCTTCACGATGATCGACTCGTCGCTCATGGCCGGCACATACGCGCCGCCGGCCGTGCACGAGCCCATGACCACCGCGATCTGCGGAATGCCCTGCGCACTCATGTTGGCCTGGTTGTAGAAGATGCGGCCGAAGTGGTCGCGGTCGGGAAACACCTCGTCCTGGTTCGGCAGGTTGGCGCCGCCCGAGTCGACCAGGTAGATGCAGGGCAGGCGGTTCTGCTCGGCGATTTCTTGCGCGCGCAGGTGCTTCTTCACCGTCATCGGGTAGTAGGTGCCGCCCTTCACCGTGGCGTCGTTGCAGACGATCATGCAGTCGACGCCGTTCACCCGGCCGATGCCCGCGATGATGCCCGCGCCCGGTGCCGACTCGGCCCCCTTGGCGTCGAGGTACATCGCATGCGCGGCCAGCGGCGCGATTTCGAGGAAGGGCGTGCCCGGGTCGAGCAGTTCCGCCACGCGGTCGCGCGGCAGCAGCTTGCCGCGCGCGGTGTGCTTGGCGCGCGCGGCCTCGCCGCCGCCCTGCTCCACTTTGGCGAACTGCTGGCGCAGGTCGTCGACCAGCGCGCGCATGGCGGCGGCATTGGCCTGGAAGTCGGCCGAGCGGGCGTTCAGTTTGGTTTCGAGTTTGCTCATGCGGTTTTTTCTTGGCTGAGGCCGAGTTGCTCTGTCATGGCTTCGCGGATCTTGAATTTCTGGATCTTGCCGGTGACGGTCATCGGGAATTCGGTGACGAAATGGATGTACCTGGGCACCTTGTAGTGCGCGATCTGGCCCTTGCAGAAGTCGCGGATCTCCTCGTCGGTGGCGCTCTGGCCGGGCTTGACGATGATCCACGCGCACAGCTCTTCGCCGTACTTCCTGTCGGGCAGGCCGACCACCTGCACGTCCTGCACCTTGGGGTGGCGGTAGAGGAACTCCTCGATCTCGCGCGGGTAGATGTTCTCGCCGCCGCGGATCACCAGGTCCTTGATGCGCCCGACGATGTTGACGTAGCCCTCGGCGTCCATGGTGGCGAGGTCGCCGGTGTGCATCCAGTGTTCGGGGTCGATGGCTTCGCGCGTCCTGGGCTCGTCGTCCCAGTAGCCGTGCATCACCGAGTAGCCGCGCGTGCACAGCTCGCCCGACTGTCCGGGCGGCATGATCGCGCCGGTCTCGGGGTCGACGATCTTCACCTCGAGGTGCGGCTGCACCGTGCCCACGGTGGACACGCGGCGGTCCAGCGGCGTGTCGGTGCTGCTCTGGCAGCTCACGGGGCTGGTCTCGGTCATGCCGTAGGCGATGGTGATCTCGCTCAGGTGCATCTGGCTGACCACGCGCTTCATCACCTCGATCGGGCACGGCGAGCCGGCCATGATGCCGGTGCGCAGCGTGGAGAGGTCGAACTCCTTGAAGCGCGGATGGTCGAGCTCGGCGATGAACATGGTGGGCACGCCATGCAGGCCGGTGCACTTCTCGGCCTGCACCGTCTCAAGCACGGTGAGCGGATCGAACCCGTCGTTCGGGTACACGATGGCCGAGCCGTGCGTGAGGCAGGCCAGGTTGCCCAGCACCATGCCGAAGCAGTGGTACAGCGGCACCGGAATGCACAGCTTGTCGACGGGCGACAGCTTCATGCATTCGCCGATGAAGAAGCCGTTGTTCAGGATGTTGCGGTGCGTGAGCGTCGCGCCCTTGGGAAAGCCGGTGGTGCCGCTGGTGAACTGGATGTTGATCGGGTCGGTGGCCTTCAGCGTCTTCTGGATCTGCGCGATGCGCGGATCGGCCGCATCGCCGCTGGCCAGCAGTTCGCTGAAGCGCCGCATGCCGGGCTGTTCATCGCCCTGGCCGGGCCTGTCGATCCAGAAGATGTGCTGCAGCAGCGGCAGTCGCGCGGGGCCCAGCTCGCGCAGCATGCCCAGGTAGTCGCTTGTCTTGAACTGCGCCATCGTCACCAGCGCCTTGCAGCCGACCTTGTTGAGCGCGTACTCGAGCTCCGAAGTGCGGTAGGCGGGGTTGATGTTGACGAGGATCAGACCGACCTTGGCGGTGGCGATC
This sequence comes from Variovorax sp. PMC12, assembly GCF_003019815.1. Classification (NCBI taxonomy): domain Bacteria; kingdom Pseudomonadati; phylum Pseudomonadota; class Betaproteobacteria; order Burkholderiales; family Comamonadaceae; genus Variovorax; species Variovorax sp. PMC12. The sequence goes on along the minus strand of NZ_CP027773.1, from coordinate 4,823,135 downwards.
TGCATCAGCACCCACGGCACGTTGTTGTGCGACCAGATGCCGACGCGGTCGCCGGTCTTCAGCCCCAGGCCGAGCAGCGCGCTGGCGAGCCTGTTGGATTCGGCCTGCAGTTCGCGGTAGGTGAAGCGCTGGCCTTCGTGGCGGCTGATGAGCGCTTCGCGGTCGGGCTGCCTGTCGACCATGTCGTCGAAGAAGTCGCCGATGGGTTGTTCGATGAGGGGGACGTCGGTGGCGCCCTTGCCGTAGCTCTCGGTCAGTGCTGCAGTCATGTTCATTTCCTTCCTTGTCTCCTTGTCTTGCTCCTTCCCCCTCTGGGGGAAGGCTGGGATGGGGGCAAGCGGCGCTTGTTCAGCCTCAGGCCTCATCGAACGCCGCTTGCCCCCACCCCTGCCCTCCCCCGGAAGGGGAGGGAGAAAAACAGCTTATGCCGTTTCAGCGAAAAGCTCGCGGCCGATCAGCATGCGCCGGATCTCGCTCGTGCCCGCGCCGATCTCGTAGAGCTTCGCATCGCGCCACAGCCGCTCCACCGGGAACTCCTTCGTGTAGCCCACGCCGCCCAGCGCCTGGATCGCCTCGCCGGCCATCCACGTCGCCTTCTCGGCCGAGTACAGGATGGCGCCGGCCGCGTCCTTGCGGAAGGTGCGCGCATGGTCGTTGCGGTCGCAGGCCTTGCCAACGGCATACACATAGGCGCGGGTGGCCTGCCAGGTCGAATACATGTCCGCCAGCTTGCCCTGCATCAGCTGGAACTCGCCGATGCTCTGGCCGAACTGCTTGCGGTCGTGGATGAAGGGCAGCACCGCGTCCATGCAGGCGGCCATGATGCCCAGCGGGCCGCCCGAGAGCACCGCGCGCTCGTAGTCGAGGCCGCTCATCAGCACCTTGGCGCCCATGCCTTCGCCGCCCAGCACGTTCTCTTCGGGCACTTCGCAGTTGTCGAAGAACAGCGGGAAGGTGTTGGAGCCGCGCATGCCGAGCTTGTCGAGCTTGTTGCCGGCCGAGAAGCCCTTGAAGCCTTTCTCGACGATGAAGGCCGTCATGCCGCGCGCGCCCATCTCGGGTTCGGTCTTGGCGTAGATGACCAGCGTGTCGGCGTCGCCGCCGTTGGTGATCCACATCTTGCCGCCGTTGAGCACGTAGTAGCCGTTCTTCTTCTCGGCCTTGAGCTTCATGCTCACCACGTCGGAGCCGGCATTGGGCTCGCTCATGGCCAGCGCGCCCACGTGTTCGCCGCTCACCAGCTTGGGCAGGTATTTCTTCTTCTGCGCATCGCTGCCGTTGCGGTGGATCTGGTTCACGCACAGGTTGGAGTGCGCGCCGTAAGACAGGCCCACCGAGGCCGAGGCGCGCGAGACTTCTTCCATGGCCACGATATGCGCCAGGTAGCCCAGCTCGGTGCCGCCGAACTCTTCCTTCACCGTCATGCCGTGCAGGCCGAGGTCGCCGAGCTTCTTCCAGAGGTCGTGCGGGAACAGGTTGTCGCGGTCGATGTCGGCGGCGCGCGGGGCGATCTCGTTGGCGGCGAAGTCCTGGATCGCGCTGCGCAGCGAGTCGATGGTCTCGCCCAGGTCGAAGTTCAGGCCGGGATCGTGCATGTGTCTTGTCTCCTCTGAAGGGGTCGGCGCGCAGTGCTACCCGCGCTGGATGGCGCTTGAAAGATCGCAGCTTACGCCTGGGCACGCCTCAATTGGCGCCACAATGGTTGCAAATTGCGCCACGACCGATCCGCAAAGCCATGTCGTCCCCGTCCTTCCTCAGACCCGCCCGCGCCGTCACGCCGATGGCCTTCGTGAGAGCCATCGTGCAGGGCTACGAGCGCTACGGCATGGACCCGGCCGAGGCCTTGAAGGCGGCACAGATCACGCCGCGCGAGCTGGCCCGGCCGGGCGCGCGGGTGACGGCCGCGCAGTTCGAGGCGCTGTCGGAACACGCCATGCAGGAGCTGGACGACGAGGCCCTGGGCTGGTTCTCGCGGCGCCTGCCCTGGGGCAGCTACGGCATGCTGTGCCGTGCCTCGCTCAGCTCGCCCGACCTGGGCGTGGCCATCAAGCGCTGGTGCCGCCACCACCGCCTGCTGACCGAGGACATCGGCCTGGCGCTGGATGTGGCGGGCGGCGTGGCCACCCTGCGCATCACCGAGAACCGCCCGCTGGACGAGGCCTTCCGCGAGTTCTGCCTGGTGACGAGCCTGCGCTTCATGCACGGCTACATGTGCTGGGCGATCGATTCGCGCATCTCGCTGCGCAGCGCGGGCTTTCCGTTTGCCGCTCCACCGCACAGCGACGCCTATGCGCCGATGTTCACGCCGGAGGTGCGCTTCGACGCGCCGCAGGCGAGCATCAGCTTCGATGAGCGCTACCTCGCCCTGCCGCTGCAGCGCGACGAGCGCGCTTTGCGCGCCATGCTCAAGCGCGCACTGCCGCTGACCATCCTGCAGTACCGGCGCGACCGTCTGCTGGGGCAGCGCGTGCGCGAGTTGCTGCGATCGCGCGCCAGCGAAGCGACCACGGCCGAGGCGCTGGCGGGGCTGCTGAACGTGTCGGGCCGCACGCTGCACCGGCAGCTGCACGAGGAAGGCACGTCGCTGCAGACGCTGAAGAACGAGGTGCGCCATGAGCTGTCCGTGGAGCTGCTGCGGCGCACCACCCGGCCGATCAAGCAGGTGGCGCTGGCGGTGGGGTTCCGCAACGAGAAGAGCTTTTCACGCGCGTTCCTGCAGTGGACGGGGCATGCGCCGAGGGACTTTCGGCAGTTGGGGTTGTAGCGGGGGCGCGTTTGGGCGCCGTTGTTGCTTCGGGGTGTGTGCTCAGGGCATCGGGTACTCCCCTCCGCGAATGTCCCCCGGCCTGCGGCCTCCTCCTTTATTTCGCTGCGGGGAGCACCCGACGCCCTGAGCACGGGGCGCGCCGCTGGCGCTCGGCCGATCAACCGGCGCTCTGTCCAACGCTCACGACGATGGGGTGCCTTGCGCAGCGAAATAAAGGAGGAGGGGCGCAGCCCCGGGGACATTCGCGGAGCAAGGTACCCCGTCGGCGTGAGCGTCGCCCCGAATCGACATAACCCACCGAGTCGTCAGGTCGACTGCGTGATGGACGCCAGCGCGTCGGCAATGGATTGGCTGTCTTCCGGCCGCACCAGCTTCGCGACTTCCTTGCCGTCGCGCATGAACACCAGCGTGGGCCACAGCCGCACGTTGAACGAACGGCCCAGCGGCCGGCCGCTGCCGTCTTCGACCTTGATGCGGCGCACGTTCGGATACTTGGCGAAGGCCTCCGCGATGTTCGGCTGCGCGGCCTTGCAGATGCCGCACCAGTTGGTGCCGAACTCGACCACGGCGGGGCCGGTGAGCGCATCGATCTCGGCGCGGTCGGGTTGCTCGGTCTTGTATTCGGAAGTCATGTGGCGATGTTCCTGTGCTGAAGGGCTGTCGATGCCCTTCATTGCACCAGAAACTCAGGCCGCCTGCAGGTCGTAGCCTGAAAGCAGCGCGGGCAATTCGGCCATGTCGCTGAACACGCGCACCACGCCCACGCTCAGCAGCGGCCCCGGCCCGCTGTGGCCCGATTCGCCGGTGCTGTAGCCAAACACGGTCGCGCCCGCGGCCACGCCGGCCATCGCGCCGGTGACGGTGTCCTCGACGATCGCGCAGCGGCGCGGATCGACGCCCAGCGCCTCGGCTGCCGCCAGGTACACGTCGGGATGCGGCTTGGAGCGCGGCATTTCATGGCCGCTGAAGATGCGGCCCTGGAAGCAGTCCAGCAGGCCGACCTTGGCCAGCTGCAGCTCGACCTTGTGGCGGTCCGCGCCCGAGGCGCAGGCGATGCGGCCCTTGAGCCGCGCATGGATCGCGCGGATGGCGGCCGGCGCGTTCGGAATCGCGACGAGGTCGCGCTCCAGTGCTTCGTTGCGCCGCGCTCGGAAGCTGCGCAGCCACTCGTCGGTGATCTTCACGCCGGTCTTCGACTCGATGAGCGCGGCCTCGTCCTTCACCGCCTTGCCGGTGAAGGTGTTCATCGATTCCTCGGTGCTGAGGTGCCAGCCGAGCTCGCCGAGCATCTCGGCGAGCACGCGGTTGGTGATGGGTTCGGAATCGACGAGAACGCCGTCGCAGTCGAACAGGACCGCGGAAAAGGGAAAAGGGGTCATGCCTCCATGGTAGCAACGACCCCGCTGCAAGCTCAGGACACGGCCTTGATCGGGATGTAGATCTCGCCGCCGCCCGCCATGAACTCCTTCGACTTCTCTTCCATGCCCTCGGTCATGGCTTCGGCTTCGGCCACGCCCTTCTTCGCGGCGTACTCGCGCACTTCCTGCGTGATCTTCATCGAGCAGAACTTGGGGCCGCACATGGAGCAGAAGTGCGCCACCTTGCTCGAGTCCTTGGGCAGGGTCTCGTCGTGGAATTCGCGCGCGGTGTCGGGGTCCAGGCCCAGGTTGAACTGGTCCTGCCAGCGGAACTCGAAGCGTGCCTTGCTCAGCGCATCGTCGCGCGAGCGCGCGCCCGGGTGGCCCTTGGCCACATCGGCCGCATGCGCGGCGATCTTGTACGCAATGATCCCCTGCTTCACATCGTCGCGGTCGGGCAGGCCCAGGTGCTCCTTCGGCGTCACGTAGCAGAGCATCGCGGTGCCGGCCCAGCCGATCATGGCCGCGCCGATGGCGCTGGCAATGTGGTCGTAGCCCGGCGCGATGTCGATGGTCAGCGGCCCCAGCGTGTAGAACGGCGCCTCGTGGCAATGCTTGAGCTGCTCGTCCATGTTCGACTGGATCATGTGCATCGGCACGTGGCCCGGGCCTTCGATCATGGTCTGCACGTCGTGCTTCCAGGCAATCTGCGTGAGCTCGCCCAGCGTGCGCAGCTCGGCGAACTGCGCCTCGTCGTTGGCGTCGGCGCCCGAGCCGGGGCGCAGGCCGTCGCCGAGCGAGAAGCTCACGTCGTAGGCCTTCATGATGTCGCAGATGTCCTCGAAGTGCGTGTAGAGGAAGCTCTCCTTGTGATGCGCGATGCACCACTTGGCCATGATCGAGCCGCCGCGCGACACGATGCCCGTCATGCGGTCGGCCGTGAGGTGGATGAACGGCAGGCGCAGCCCGGCGTGGATGGTGAAGTAGTCGACGCCCTGCTCCGCCTGCTCGATCAGCGTGTCGCGATAGATCTCCCAGGTGAGGTCTTCGGCCACGCCGCCCACCTTCTCCAGCGCCTGGTAAATGGGCACGGTGCCGATGGGCACCGGCGAGTTGCGCACGATCCAGTCGCGCGTGGTGTGGATGTTCTTGCCGGTCGACAGGTCCATCACGTTGTCGGCGCCCCAGCGGATGGCCCACACCAGCTTCTCGACCTCTTCCTCGATGCTCGAGGTGACGGCCGAGTTGCCGATGTTGGCGTTGATCTTCACCTTGAAGTTGCGACCGATGGCCATCGGCTCGACTTCGGGGTGGTTGATGTTGGCCGGAATGATGGCGCGGCCGCGCGCCACCTCGTCGCGCACGAATTCGGGCGTGATGATGCGCGGAATGCTCGCGCCCATGGGGTTGCCCGCCACGCGCTTCGCACGCTCCTCGTTGGCGAGGTACTGGGCCATCCACTCGCGCTTGCCGTTCTCGCGCAGGGCCACGTACTCCATCTCGGGCGTGACGATGCCGCGGCGCGCGTAGTGCATCTGCGTGACGTTGGCGCCCGACTTTGCGCGGCGCGGCTGGCGCTGCAGCGCCGAGGCACCGGCGCGCAGCTCGGCCAGACGCTGGGCGTCGCGGTCTTCGTTCTTGGCGCCGTCGTCCAGCGCGTGGTGCGAGCGGCCCTCGTAACTTTCAGTGTCATTGCGCTCGATGACCCAGGCGCCGCGCACGTCGGGCAGGCCGCGGCGCACGTCGATCTCGACCTTGGGGTCGGTGTAGGGGCCGGAGGTGTCGTAGAGCGAGACGGTCTCGCCGTTGGTCAGCAGCACGTCGCGCACCGGCACCTGCAGGTCGGGACGGCTGCCCGGAATCACGCACTTGTGCGAAGCGGGAAACGGCTCGCGCGTGAGCGAAAGCAGCGAGGTGAACTTGTCGGGGGCATTCATCGGAGGCACTCCTTGTTGAGGAAAAGGGTGCTCCGCAATCGCTCGGTGGACTTCGGGAAGCCCGTCACGGAAGGGGGAGTGACGGACCGGAGTCAGGGAGTGCAGCTCTTCTTACGCCGGTATGACCCGGATCAAGTTCGCGGGTCGGCAGCTTTGCCATCTCAGCACGCCACATGCGTGCACCCCGGAGCGGGGCCGATTGTGCGAGCCGCCGGGCGGCGCGTCAAGCCAGGGGCTGCTGCAGGTCGCCGTCGAGATAGAACCAGCGCGCGCCCTCGCGCACGAAACGGCTGCGCTCGTGCAGCCGGGTCGCGGCGCCGGTGGCCGCGCTGCGCTGGCGGGCGACGAACTCGACCTCGGCGTGGTCGGCGTCGAGCACGGAGCGCGAACGGATGTCCAGCCCCAGCCATTTGACCCCCGGCTCGAACTCGATGGAGGCCGGCCGCCTGGCCGCGTCCCAGGTGGCGAGCAGGTACTCGCCGCGCTCCAGCACGAAGGCCGAGTAGCGAGAACGCATCAGCGATTCGGCGTCCGGCGCCGGCGTGTTCTCGAAATCGTCGAGATAGCGGCCACAGCACAGGGCGTAGCCGATGGGCTTGTCGCGGCGGTCGGTACGGCCGCAGGGACAAGGTCCGGTGGTGGGATCGATGGCACTCATGAAGACCGCTATTGGAACACCTCGCGGGCCGGGTGCCGAGAGGGCAAGCCCCGGGGTGCCGCGCCGAGGGCATTCACCCTTGGCGCGGCGCTTGCTAAACGCTAGCTTCACAGCGATTCCACCGGAAGAACCGCGATGTACCTCACAGGCACTGAACAGCAGGCGTTGCGCGGCGTTTTCACGCTGCTGGCGCAGGACGCCGCCGGCAACGAGCGCGATATTCGCGAAAGCCTGGGCCGGGCGCTGCTCGACCTGCTGCGCGCGGACCAGTTCGCCTCGTTCGTGTGGGATGCGGGCAGCCGCAGCTTCGGCGCGCGCGTGGCGATCAACATGGAGCCCGCCAACCTCGACAGCTACGCGCAATGGCACCAGCACAACGATCCGATCACCTTCGTGCTGCAATCGCGCCGCCGCGCCACGCGCGTGACCGAGGTGATGCCGCAGCGCGCCCTGATGCGCACCCCGTTCTTCAACGACTTTCTCTCGCGCGACGGCCTGCACTGGGGCATGAACCTGCATGCCTTCGAGGGCGAGCGCGCGCTGGGCGACCTGCGCATCTGGCGGCGCAAGGGACGCGGCGATTTCGGCGACCACGAGAAAGCGCTGCTGGACCTGATCGAGCCGGCGTTCGCCGGGGCGCTGCAGCGGGCCCAGCGCGCGGCTGCGGCCATCGCCTTGCCCCCGCCACGGCAAGCGCAAGACGCTGCATGGTCCCTGCTGAGCGCACGCGAGCAGCAGGTGGCGCGCTGCGTGCGCGAAGGCCTCACCGACAAGGAGATCGCGCGGCGCATGGAGGTGGGCGTGCCCACCGTGCGCACCTACCTGCGGCGCATCTTCGACAAGCTGGGCATCGAGCGCCGCGCGGCGCTGGCCGGCTGGAGCGTGCCGCCGGCCGGGCGCTGACCACGCACCCCGGCTTGCTTGCTTATTTGGGCGCGGGCAGCCGGCCGAGCACCTGTTCCACGGCGAGCCCCACGGCCAGCAGCTTGCGGTCGCTGCCGGCCGGCCCGTCGAGTTCCAGCCCCACGGGCAGGCCCGTCGTCGCGCCGAGGCCCGACGGCAACTGCACGCCCGGAATGCCGGCGTTGCTGCCCGGGTCGGTGTTCTGGATCAGCGCGCCGAAGTTCTCCGGGCTGCTGGCCTCGGGCGCCGCGGCCAGCGCCACGCGCGGCACGGTCGGGAACACCAGCGCGTCGAGCCTGTTGCTGGCGAAGGTGTCGCGGTAGAGCTTCTGCAGCGCGGGGCGTGCAACGCGCATCGCGTTGTCGTAGACCGGCTTCGCATCGACCGTGCCGGCGGGCGCGGGCAGCTTGCGCGGGATCACGAAGGCGTCGAAGGTGCCCTTGACGTCGGGGCTGGCGATGCCGGCGGCGAGCTGCGCGATGTCGATGCCGGTGCGGTACTTCGCGAGGTAGGCCGCCATGTCGTCGTTCGCCTCGTAGAGCGCGAGCGGAAAGCCGATCGCGCCGTTGAGCTCCATCAGCTTCGGCATTTCCACATCCACCAGCGTGACGCCGGCCGCGCGCAGCTTGGCCAGCGCGGCGTCGGTGGCGGCGCGCGTGTCGGCGTCGAGGTTGGCGTAGAAAGCCTGCACCACGCCGAGCCGCACGCGCTTCAGGTCGGCGGGCCGGAGCGGCTTGCCGCCGGCGATCACGCCGTCGAGCAGTGCCACGTCGGCCATCGACTGCGCCATCGGCCCGGCCGTGTCGCGCGTGTGCGAGATGGGCGCAATGCCCTGCTGCGGATAGCGGCCCATGCTCGGGCGCAGCGACGCGCAGCCGTTGAAAGCGCACGGAATGCGCACCGAGCCGCCGGTGTCGGTGCCGAGGGCGGCCGGCACCATGCGCGCGCCCAGCGCCGCGCCATTGCCCGAAGAAGAGCCGCCCGCGATACGGCTCGCGTCGTAGGCATTGCGCACGCCCACCTCGGGCCCGCTCTGGAACGCGGGGTTGTAGCCGGTGACGCCGAAGGCCAGCTCGTGCATGTTGGTCTTGCCGAGCACCACCGCGCCGGCGGCGCGCAGCTTGGCCACCACAGGTGCATCGGCGCCGGGCACGAAGCCCTTGAGCGCAGGCGTGCCGGCCGTCGCGGGCAGGCCCTGCACCTGGATGTTGTCCTTGATGGCCACGGGCAGCCCCGCGAGCGGCTTGCACGCGCCGCCGCGCTTGCGCAGCGCATCGGCGGCGCGCGCCTGCTTCAGTGCGCCGGCTTCGTCGAGCGTGATGAAGGCATTGAGGTTCGCCCGGGCCTTGGCCTGGGCGATGTAGGCCGTGACCAGCTGCTCGCTGGTGACGGCACCGGCGCACAGCTGCTTCACGGCTTCGCTCGCGGTCAGCGCGGCGATGTCGGGCGCGGCGGCGGTCTGCGCCTGCGCCTGCGCCGGCAGGATGGGGGCGCCAAGGCACAGCAGGGCCAGGGCGGTGGCGGGAACGGATTTTGAAATGGACATGGCGAAGGCCTCCGACAAGAGAGGCCGCCATGGTGCGCTCGAGGCGCACGGTTGTCTGTCGTCGAAACCGATGACAGGCTGACGGATGGGTAACCGGCTAGCGGAACATCACCCACTCGGGCCGCATGTTGAAGCGCACCGGCAGGATGCTCACGCCGAGGCCGCTGGTTACGTACATGCGCCTGCCCTTGTGCGAGATCCAGCCGTAAGCCCATTCGCGCGGCGCCGCGCCGGGCACGATCAGTGCGCCATGGCCCGGCACGCTGACCTGTCCGCCGTGCGTATGCCCCGCGACCACGAGGCCTCTTGTGCGCGGCATGGTCGCGAGGCTGAAGGGGTCGTGCATCATGACCAGTGTCGCTGCCTCGGGCGGCACGCCGGCCAGCGCGCGCATCGGGTCCGAATGGCCGGTCGAGTGATCGCCGATACCGACCACCCAGAGGTCGTGGCCGGGCACTTGCACCGAAGCGTTTTCCAGCACCCGGATGCCCTGCGCGGCCAGTGCCTTGGCGATGCGCTGGCCGTCATGCCACCAATCGTGGTTGCCGAGCACTGCATACACGCCGTGCGGCGCCTTCAGGCGGCCGAACACCACGGCCATGTCTTCGATGGGCAGCGACTCGTCGCCACCCGAGCCGGCCAGGAAGTCGCCGGGCAGCAGCACGATGTCGGGCTGCGCTGCATTGATGTCGTCCACGACGCGTGCGGCGCGCCCAAGGCCGTTGACGCGCCATGCCGAACGCGCGGTGAGGTGCCAGTCGCTCGCCACCGCCACCTTCAGTCCCGGCGGCGCCTGCCATGCAGATGAGCCCAGGGGTTCTACACGCACGGCCACCCAGCGCGGCTCGATGACGAAGCCCCATAGCGCGAGCCCCGCCAGCACGCATGCCGTGGCAATCCAGCCCCACCACCGTCCGCTGCGCCGGTTCACGCCAGCGCGCGTTGAATCAAGAGCTTCTGGATGTCCGAGGTGCCTTCGTAGATCTGGCACACGCGCACGTCGCGGTAGATGCGCTCCAGCGGGAAGTCGTTCACGTAGCCGTAGCCGCCCAGCGTCTGGATGGCGGCGCTGCACACGCGCTCGGCCATCTCGCTGGCGAAGAGCTTCGCCATGGCCGCCTCCTTCAGGCAGGGCCGGCCGGCGTCGCGCAGCGCGGCGGCATGCCAGATGAGCTGGCGCGCCGCTTCGAGCTGCGTCGCGCATTCGGCAAGGCGGAAGCCAACGGCCTGCTGGTCGAAGATCGAACCGCCGAAGGCCTGGCGTTCCTTGGCATAGGCCAGCGCCACGTCGAAGGCGCTGCGCGCCATGCCCACGCTCTGCGCTGCAATGCCGATGCGCCCGCCCTCGAGCGCGCCGAGGGCGATCTTGTAGCCCTCGCCTTCGGCGCCGATGAGGTTTTCCACCGGGATGCGGCAGCCGTCGAAGTTGATCTGCGCGGTGTCGCTGCTGTGCTGGCCCAGCTTGTCTTCCAGCCGCGCGACGTTGTAGCCGGGCGCGTCGGTCGGCACCAGGAACGCGCTCATGCCGCGCTTGCCCGCGCCCTTGTCGGTCACGGCAATGACGACGGCCACATGGCCGTTCTTGCCGCTGGTGATGAACTGCTTGACGCCGTCGATCACGTAGGCGTCGCCGTCCTTGCGCGCCGTGGTGCGCAGGCTCGACGCGTCGCTGCCGGCCTGCGGCTCGGTGAGGCAGAAGGCGCCGAGCATCTTCCCCTGCGCGAGCGGCTCGAGCCACTGCTTCTTCTGCTGCGCGTTGCCGTAGCGCATGAGGATGGCGTTGACGGGGCAGTTGGTCACGCTGATGGCGGTGCTGGTGCCGCCGTCGCCGGCCGCGATTTCTTCCAGCACCAGCGCCAGCGTGAGGTAGTCGAGGCCGGCGCCGCCATGCTCCTCGGGCACGCAGATGCCGTAGGCACCCAGCGCCGCGAGGCCGTGGTGCGCTTCCTTCGGAAAGCTGTGCTCGCGGTCCCACTTGGGGGCGTTGGGCCACAGCTCGGCTTGAGAGAAATCGCGCACCGCGTCGCGGATGGCTTCCTGGTCTGCTGTCAACAACATGGCAGTTCCTTCTATGTGAAGAGGCGGTCGCCGCCGGGCCGCCCCAAGGCGGACCGCGCCTCCCCCTCGGGGGGTGGAGTTACACGAGCAAGGCGAGTGAAAAGCCGGGGGGCACCATTCACTTTCCGGCGCCGAGGTCCATGATCAGGCGGGCGGCCATGTACAGGCGGCGCGGGATGGCGCTGATGTCCACGTACTCGGCCTTGTCGCTGTGGTAGCCGAAGCCGGGCAGGCCCAGGCTTTCGATCACGGGCTTGCCGGAGAGCGCGGCATAGGCCGCGTCGGTGCCGCCGCCGGTGCGTTCTTCCACGCCCAGCGTGCCGCCGGCTTCCTTGTAGTACGCCACTGCCTTGTCGACCAGCTTCTTGCCGCCTTCACCGGCATTGAAGGCCGGGCGGCCGCGCGTGACGATCACCTTGACGTCGGCCTCCGGCAGCTTCTTCTGCTGCGCGCGTTCTTCCAGCGTCTTCATGGCGGCGTCGAAGTCTTCGTTGCGGGCATAGCGCACGTCGGCGTTCAGCGTGGCGGTGGCCGGGATGATGTTCGACACGTTGCCGGCCTTGGCGATGGTCCAGTTGAAGCGCAGGTTCTTCGACTTGTCGTCGATGTTCATCGTGCGCAGCACCAGGTCGGAGGCCTCGACCAGCGCGTTCACGCCCAACTCGGGCGCCGCGCCCGCATGCGATGCCTTGCCGGTGATGTTGACCTGCACATAGGCGATGCCCGAGGTGCCGAGCGACAGCTTCTCGTCGCCAGCGCTGGTGGGCTCGAAGGAGAGCACGTAGTCGGCCAGCTTGGCTTCTTCCTGGATCAGGTCGCGCGAGCCGAAGGAGCCTTTTTCCTCGTCGGTGTTGAACAGCACGGTGATGGTGCCGTAGTCGCGCACGCCGTATTCCTTGAGCAGCTTGAGCGTGTGCAGGATGACGGCGTTGCCGCCCTTGTCGTCGGCGATGCCCGGGCCGTAGGCCTTGTCGCCCTCGACGCGGAACGGGGCCTTCGCGAGGATGCCCTTCAGGTACACCGTGTCCATGTGCGACATCAGCAGCAGGTTCTTGCCGCCGCGGCCCTTGATCTTGCCGACGATGTTGTCGCCCACCACGATGCCGGCCGACTTGCTGCGCGTGACGGTGAAGCCCAGGTTCTTGAGTTCGCCCTCAAGGTAGTTGCCGGCGGCGGCGATGCCTTCGGCGTCACCGGTGCCGGTCTCGATGTTGACGAGTTTCTCCAGCGTCTTGATCACCGCGGGCTGCTCGTCGGTGGCAGCCTGGAACAGCACGTTGTCGCGCTTCTGGGCCCAGCTGGCGGCGGGCGCCAGGAAAGCGGCGGCCAGCAAGGCGGCAATGGCGGTACGGTGGATGGATGGGCGCATGAAATCTCCTGCTCTACGCATTTATTTGAATGTCTGAATGAAAAAAAGCCGGGAGCGCCCGTGCTCGGACGCTCCCGACGCTGCTCTTATAGCAATTCGAGTGCCACGGCTGTGCCTTCGCCGCCGCCGATGCACAGCGTGGCCACGCCGCGCTGCTTGCCGCGCGCCTTCAGCGCGTGAATGAGCGTGACCATGATGCGCGCGCCGCTGGCGCCGATCGGATGGCCCAGCGCGCAGGCGCCGCCGTGCACATTGACGATCTCGTGCGACACGTCGAGCTCGTGCATCAGCGCCATCGGCACCACGGCGAAGGCTTCGTTCACTTCCCACAGGTCCACGTCCTTCACGGCCCAGCCGGTCTTCTTGAACAGCTTGGCGACAGCGCCCACGGGCGCGGTGGAGAACCACTCGGGCTGCTGCGCGTGCGTGGCATGGCCGACGATGCGGGCGATGGGCCTGGCGCCGATCTTCTTGGCATGCGACTCCGTCATCATCACCAGCGCGGCGGCGCCGTCGTTGATGGACGAGCTCGATGCGGCGGTGATGGTGCCGTTCTCTTTCTTGAACGCGGGCTTGAGCGTGGGGATCTTGTCGAGCTTGACCTTGCCCGGGCCTTCGTCGACGGAGATCACCGTGTCGCCGCCGCGGCCCTTGACCGTGACGGGCACGATCTCGTCCTTGAACAGGCCGGTCTCGGTGGCCTTCTTGGCGCGCTCGACGCTGGCGATGGCGAAGGCGTCCTGCTGCTCGCGCGTGAACTTGTACTTGGCCGCGCAGTCCTCGCCGAAGGTGCCCATCGAGCGGCCCGGCTGGTAGGCGTCTTCGAGGCCGTCGAGCATCATGTGGTCGAAGATGCGGTCGTGGCCCATGCGGTAGCCGCCGCGGCCCTTGAGCATGAGGTAGGGCGCGTTGGTCATGCTTTCCATGCCGCCCGCGACGATCACGTCGTGCGTGCCGGCCAGCAGCAGGTCGTGCGACAGCATCGCGGCCTTCATGGCCGAGCCGCACATCTTGCTGAGCGTGACCGCGCCCGCGCTGTCGGGCAGGCCGCCCTTGTAGGCCGCCTGGCGAGCCGGGGCTTGGCCCTGGCCGGCCATCAGGCAGTTGCCGAACAGCACTTCGCCCACGCTGTCGGGCGCGATGCCCGCGCGCTCGACGGCGGCCTTGATGGCGGCGCCGCCCAGGTCGTGCGCGGAGAGCGACGAGAAGTCGCCCTGGAAGCTGCCCATGGGGGTGCGGGCAAGGCCGACGATGACGATGGATTCGGACATGTGGAGGTCTCCTTCAGGAATGATGTGAAAGCGGAAATCGAAAACGGCCGTACGGGTCAGAAGTGCGTCGCGTGCCCTTCGTGCTGGAAGCGCTGCGACTCTTCGTAGGGGAACACATCGAGCATCTGCCCGGCCTGGATGCGTTCCTTGTGGTGCTGCCAGAAGGCGGCGTCGAGCAGGTCGGCGTGGTGGGCCATGAAGGCCTCGCGCACGTCCTTGTTGCCCAGCAGGAAGGGCTCGAAGGTTTCGGGGAACACGTCTTTCGGGCCGACCGAATACCAGACCTCGCCGCTCATTTCTTCTTCCTCGTTGCGCGGCTCGGGCACCTTGCGGAACTTGCAGTCGGTGACGTATTCGATCTCGTCGTAGTCGTAGAACACCACCTTGCCGCCGCGCGTGACGCCGAAGTTCTTCCACAGCATGTCGCCGGGAAAGATGTTGGCCGCCACCATGTCCTTGATGGCATTGCCGTACTCCACCACCGCATGCTCGAGCTGCTCTTTCGCGCGCCTGGCGTGCGCCGGGCTCTCGGGATGGGCCAGCGTGTCGAAGGCTTCCTGCAGGTAGATGTTCAGCGGGATCATGCGCCGCTCGATGTACACGTGCTTGAGCACCAGCTCCATTTCCCCGTTGCCGTCGCGGTCGCCGATCTCGAGCTGGCTGGGCGCGAACTTGCGGATCTCCTCGATCAGCCCGGGTTCGAAGCGGTCGAGCGGAAAACCCACGTCGCTGTACTCCAGCGTGTCGGCCATGCGGCCCACGCGGTCGTGCTGCTTCACGAGCATGTACTTGCCCTTGATCTGCTCGCGCGTGGTGTCCTTCTGCGGCGGATAGAAGTCCTTGATGACCTTGAACACGAACGGGAACGACGGCAGGTCGAACACCAGCATGACCATGCCCTTGATGCCGGGCGCGATGCGGAAGCGGTCGCTCGAGTAGTTCAGGTGCGAGAGGAAGTCGCGGTAGAACAGCGTCTTGCCCTGCTTGGCGAGGCCGAGCGCGTTGTAGATCTCGGCGCGCGGCTTGCGCGGCATGAGCGAGCGCAGGAACTGCACCCAGGCCGAGGGCACTTCCATGTCGACCATGAAGTACGCGCGCGCAAAGCTGAAGAGCATCTGCAGGTCGTCTTCGCCGAACAGCGCTGCGTCGATGTAGAACCTGCCGCGGCTGTCGTGCAGTATGGGCAGCGAGAACGGGATCTCGGTGAAGCCGTTCATGATCTTGCCGACCACGTAGGCGCCCTTGTTGCGGAAGAACAGGCCCGACAGCACCTGCAGCTGGAAGTTGGCGCGCAGCTTGACCTGGTGGAAACGGTTCAGGATGACATGCGCCACACGCTGTGCGTCGCGCCGCTTGTTGGCGAAGCTGCCGAGCAGGGAAAAGTCGTCGAGCATCTGCTCGACGGTGTCGGCCAGCGTGTCGGGCGACGGGTAGTAGGGCCGATAGGTGGGCGCGCCGCGCGGCTCGATGTACTCGGTGCTGATGGCCGGGCGCACGAAGATGAAATCGTTCTGGAAGTACGCGCGGTGCAGGATCTTGGTGGTCACCGAGTTGAAGAAGCTCTCGGCCAGCTCGGGCTGGTGGTGGTTCACCAGCAGGCCGATGTAGTGCAGCTTGACCTGGTGCCACACGTCCATGGGCTGCTCGCCGGCCTTGAACTCCTTCTCGAGCCGGGCCACGGCCTCGCTCACGCGCAGGTCGTAGAACTCGATGCGCTCGCGCTGCGCCCGCTGCTGGCCGTGCCAGTCGGCGGTTTCGAAGCGGTGCTTGGCGCGCGCCGACTCGGCCCGGAACAACCGGTAGTGCCGGTTGAAGCCGTCCATCATCGCCTTCGCAATGTCATAGGCCAGCGGCGAATCGAGACGCTGCGGGAACATGGCGGGACGGACGGGGTGGAGGACGACGGCGCTGCCGCCGCTCAGGTGGCCGCGGTGGTGCCGTCGGCCTCGGGCTGCGCCGCCGTGATCGACTTCACCGATGCCCCGGGCTTGCTCCACTTGTGGCGGATGCGCTGCACCGCGGCCTTGTAGATGGCGTCGAGCGGCTGGGTGCCGTCCACGCTCAGGCCGAGGTCCTGCAGCAGGCCGTCGTGCACGCCGAAGGTCCAGCCGTGGATGCGGACCTTCTGGCCGCGCGCCCATGCATCGACCATGACGGTGCTGACGGCCACGTTGACCACCTGCTCGGCCACGTTGAGCTCGCACAGCGCATCGACGCGGGCTTCCTCGTCGGGCAGGCTCTCGAGCATCACGTGGTGGCGGTCGCGCACGTCCTGGATGTGGCGGATCCAGTTGTCGGCCAGGCCGATGCGCTTGCCGCTGAGCGCGGCCTTGACGCCGGCGCAGCCGTAGTGGCCGACCACCATGATGTGCTCGACCTTCAGGTGCTCGACCGCGAACTGGATCGCCGAGAGCGCGTTCAGGTCGGAGTGCACCACGATGTTGGCCACGTTGCGGTGCACGAACACTTCGCCCGGCTCCAGGCCGGTGATCTGGTTGGCGGGCACGCGGCTGTCGGAGCAGCCGATCCACATGTAGCGCGGCGTCTGCTGCTTCACCAGGCCGGTGAAGAAGCCGGGGCGGTCACGCTCCATCTGGGCGGACCAGGCACGGTTGTGGGCGAAGAGGTCGTTGAGGTTATCGGTGTCGGACATAGTCAGCTATTGTCGATGAGTCGTGTGTTCTCAGGCTTTGGCAGCCTTTTGCGCCCTCGCCAGCGTGGCGCGCCCCTTTTTCTCATGCTCGCGTACTTCCGCGAGGTTGGCTTGCAGCTCGGCCAGCTGCGCCTCGAGCTGGGCACGGTGCGCGCCCAGCACGCCGAGAAACTTTTCCAGCTGCGGCACCGTGTCGCGCGGGCTGTCGTACATGTCGAGGATGTCCTTGGCCTCCGTCAGGCTCAGGCCGAGGCGCTTGGCGCGCAGCGTGAGCGTGAGCCGGGCGCGGTCGCGCGCGCTGTAGATGCGCTGCAGGCCGGCGCGCTCGGGCGTGAGCAGGCCCATGTCCTCGTAGAAGCGGATGGCCCGCGTCGTGAGGTCGAATTCCTTCGCGAGCTGGCTGATGGTGAAGGTTTGCGCAGGCATGACGACGGTGGAGGCGAAAGGGACGCCGGAAGGAGGGTTACCGGGGCGACAGCAGGTTTCCCCCGCGATCCCTACAATGGAGCCCTCATTCCATGACGTTTACGTAAACGTCAATCTTACATGAACCTCCTCGAACGCGAACTCCACTATCCCCTGGGCGACACGCTGCCCCAGCCCGGCGAAGCCATGGAAGTGGCGCCCGGCGTGCGCTGGATCCGCATGCGGCTGCCCTTCGCGCTCGACCACATCAACCTCTGGCTGCTGCGCGACACCATCGACGGCGTGGCCGGCTGGACGGTGGTCGACTGCTGCATCGCCCACGACGAGGCCCGCGCGCAGTGGGAACAGATCTTCGAGACGCAGCTGCAGGGCCTGCCGATCCTGCGCGTCATCGTCACCCACATGCACCCCGACCACATCGGCCTGGCGCACTGGCTGTGCCAGCGCTGGAACGTGCCGCTGTGGATCAGCTCGACCGACTACCACGTGGCGCGCGTGCTCAGCACCGCCGGCGACACCCTGGCAGGCGGCGAACAGGCCGCGCGCTTCTTCGCCTCGCACGGGCTGACCGACCCCGAATCCATCGCCAAGATCCGCGCGCGCACCAACTACTACGCGAACATGGTGCCCTCGGTGCCGGACAGCTTCGTGCGCATGCTCGACGGCGACACGGTGATGATCGACGGCCATGCCTGGCGCTGCATCAGCGGCTACGGCCATGCGCCGGAGCACATCTCGCTGTACTGCGACGAGCTCAAGCTGCTGCTGGGCGGCGACATGATGCTGCCGCGCATCTCCACCAACGTGAGCGTGCACGCAGGCGAGCCCGAAGCCAATTCCCTGCGCCTGTTCCTGGACAGCATCGACAGGTTCAAGGCCCTGCCGGCCGACACGCTGGGCCTGCCTTCGCACGGCAAGCCTTTCACCGGCATCCACCGCCGTGTCGACCAGCTGCAGGAGCACCACCGCGACCGACTGGCCGAACTGCTCGAAGCCTGCGTGGCGCGCCCGCTCACCGCGGCCGAAGGCCTGCCGATCCTGTTCAAGCGCGAACTCGACCTGCACCAGATGACCTTCGCCATGGGCGAGACCGTGGCCCACCTGCACCTGCTGTGGTTCTCGGGCCAGGTGAAGCGCGAGCTGGGCAAAGACGGCATCTACCGCTTCGGCCCCCAGGCCACCACGGCTTAGACTCTCCGGATGGACGACACGCTGGCTCAGCTGCGCGCGGGCCGGCTGGCAGGCGCAACAAGAATCGACCTCTCGTGCGGACTCACCGAGTTTCCGCGAGAGGTTTTCGACCTGGCCGATTCGCTCGAGGTGCTGAACCTGTCGGGCAATGCGCTCGACACCCTGCCCGACGACCTGCACCGCCTGCACAGGCTGCGCGTGCTCTTCTGCTCCGACAACCGCTTCACCGAACTGCCCGAAGCCGTCGGCCGGTGCCGCAGCCTCGACATCGTGGGCTTCAAGGCCAACCGGATCCGCAGCGTGCCGGCCGCCGCGCTGCCGCCTTCGCTGCGCTGGCTGATCCTCACCGACAACCGCATTCAAGAGCTGCCCGATGCGCTCGGCGCCTGCACGCGCATGCAGAAGCTGATGCTGGCGGGCAACCTGCTGCGTGCGCTGCCACCTTCGATGGCCGGGCTCGAACGGCTCGAGCTGCTGCGCATCTCGGCCAACCGCTTCGAGACGCTGCCCGAATGGCTGCCGTCGCTGCCACGCCTGTCGTGGCTCGCCTGCGCCGGCAACCCCTTCGACACGCAAGCCGAAGACGCCGCCATCGCAGCGAGGTCGGTACCGCATGTCGACTGGCATGAACTGACGCTGGGCCGCAAGCTCGGCGAAGGCGCATCGGGCGTGATCCACCAGGCGACGCTCGGCGCATCGCGACAGGTGGCGGTCAAGCTCTTCAAGGGCGCCGTCACCAGCGACGGCTGGCCGCACAGCGAAATGGCCGCCTGCATCGGCGCGGGCGCGCACCCCACGCTGATCGCCGCGCAAAGCCGCATCGACGGGCATCCGCAAGGCACCGAAGGCCTGGTGATGGGGCTGGTCGACCCGCGCTTCACCACGCTGGCGGGGCCGCCCAGCCTGGCATCGTGCACGCGCGACGTCTATGCCGACGATGCACGCTGGCCTGCGGCCGTCGCCCTGCGCATCGCGCGGGACATCGCCTCGGCCATGCAGCATCTGCATGCGCGCGGCATTCTTCACGGCGACCTGTATGCGCACAACATCCTGCGCAGCCCCGAAGGCGAAGGCCGGCTCGGCGACTTCGGCGCGGCCTGGATGACCGGCGCGCTCGGCGAGGCGCAGGCACGTGCATTCCAGGCGCTCGAAATTCGCGCCTTCGGCTGCCTGCTCGAAGAGCTGCTCGAGCGCTGCACCGATGCCGTGCCGGCCTCGGTGAGCGCCTTCAAGGACCGTTGCCTGCAGCCTGTTCCCGCCGCGCGGCCTTCGCTTGCCGAGGCGTTGCCGCTGCTGCGGCAGGCAGCCGCGCCATGACGAGACGCCGTCCGCCGCAGCTGCCGCTGCCCACGCGCGACGGCGTGGGGCCCAGTTGCGTCGGGCTGCCGCACGGTCCATGGCCGACCATCGCCGAGTTCCTGATCGAGCGCTTTCCCGCCATCACGCGCGAGGCCTGGCTCGAACGCATCGCGGCCAACGACGTGATCGACGAGCACCACGTGCCGGTGACGGCGCAGCGCCGCTACCAGTCGCCGCTGCGCGTGTACTACTACCGCTCGCTCGACAACGAGGTGCACATTCCTTTCGAGGAACAGGTGGTGTTCCAGGACGACCAGCTGCTGGTGGTCGACAAGCCGCCCTTCGTGCCGGTCACACCCACCGGCAAATACCTGCAGGAAAGCCTGCTGGTGCGGCTCAAGCGCAAGCTGAAGATCGACGACCTGGTGCCGCTGCACCGCATCGACCGCAGCACTTCGGGGCTGGTGCTGTTCTCGGTGCGCCAGGAAACACGCGGCGCCTACCAGGCGATGTTCCCCGAGCGCCGCATCGACAAGCACTACGAGGCGGTGGTGCCCTGGCAAGAGGGCGTCTCGTCGGTGCCCGCCACCTACCGCAGCCGGCTGGTCGACGACGACCATTTCATGCGCGTTCGCGAGGAGCCCGGCGAACCCAACTCCGAGACGCACATCGAGCTGCTGGCCGCGCGCGACGGCCATGCGCTGCTCAAGCTCTCGCCCGTCACCGGCCGCAAGCACCAGCTGCGCGTGCATTGCCTGGCGCTGGGCATGCCGATCGTCAACGACCCGATCTACCCCGTGCTGCTGCCCGAGAACACCGACGACTTCGACAAGCCGCTGCAGCTGCTGGCCAAGTCGGTGGCCTTCACCGACCCGGTCACGGGCGAGCCGCGCCGCTTCAGCAGCCCCCGGAACCTGTCGCTGGCACCAAGGTGACGCGGGCCGGGCGCGGTGCGCACTAAGCTCGTTTCCTGAAAATCTTTCATTCAGGAGACAACCGCACCATGGACACCACCCAACTCTTTTCGCTGAAGGGCCGCACCGCACTCATCACCGGCGGCTCGCGCGGCATCGGCCGCATGATCGCCGAGGGCTACCTGGCCCAGGGCGCGCGCGTGTACATCTCGGCGCGCAAGGCCGCGGCCTGCGACCAGACGGCGAAGGAGCTGTCGGCCTTCGGCCACTGCGTGTCGCTGCCGGCGGACGTGTCGACGGTGGAAGGCGCGCAGAAGCTGGTCGAGGCCTATGCAAAGCACGAAGGCACGCTCGACATCCTGGTGAACAACGCGGGCGCGGCCTGGGGCGCGCCCTACGCGGAGTTTCCGGAAAGCGGGTGGGACAAGGTGGTGGACCTGAACCTCAAGACACCGTTCTTCCTGACCCAGGCGCTCACGCCGATGCTCAAGAAGGCCGCCACGGACCACCTGGCGAAGGTGATCAACATCGCCTCGATCGACGGCATTTCCGTCAATCCGCAGGAAACCTACTCGTACGCCGCCAGCAAGGCCGGCCTGATCCAGCTGACGCGGCGCATGGCCCTGCGGCTGGCGCAGGAGCGCATCGTGGTGAGCGCGATCGCGCCCGGCGCCTTCGCTTCGGACATGAACAAGGATGCGCGCGACCACGGCGACGAGGTCAAGGGCCGCATTCCCGCCGGGCGCATCGGTGTGCCGGAAGACATGGCGGGCGCTGCCATCTACCTGGCGTCTCGCGCGGGCGACTACGTGATGGGTTCGACGCTGGTGGTGGACGGCGGCGTCACCCACGCGCGCTGACACTCAACCAAAGGTTTCAGGACCAGCGGGGAACCGCTTCGTCCTTGAGCTGCCGGCGCAGCTGGTCGTAGTCGGGCACCACGCTCTCGACGGTTTCCCAGAAGCGGTGCGAATGGTCCATCACGCGCAGGTGGGCCAGTTCATGCGCGACCACGTAGTCGATCACCGGCATGCGGAAATGAATGAGCCGCCAGTTGAGCCGGATCGACCCGTCGGCGCTCGCGCTGCCCCAGCGCGTTGCCGCGTTCGACAGCGACAGCTTCTGCCAGCGCACGCCCAGCAGCGGCGCGAAATGGTCGAGCCGCTCGATGAAGAGCTTGCGCGCCTGCCGCGTGAGCCAGGCCTGCGCCGCGTCGCGGATCTGCGAAGGCTCGGCGTTCTGCGCTACCGCCAGGCGCAGAACGCGCGGCCCGTCGCCGACCTTTTCGTCGAGCGTGCCGCCGACGCTGGCAAAGCCGTGCTTCGGGTCGAGCCGGATCACCACCGGCTCGCCGAGGAACGGAAACTCCGCGCCGTCGCGCCACTCGATGCGCGTGGCCTCGACGCGCGCGTGGCGCTGCTGCGTCTCGGCCAGCTTGCGCAAGATCCAGTCGGACTTCTCGCGGATGGCCGCGTCGACATCGCGCAGCGCCACCCAGCGCGGCGCGCGCACCGACAGCCCCTCGGCACCGACCAGGAAGCCGATGGTCTTGCGGTTGCCGCGCTTGAATTCATAGGCCACCCGCGCAGAGCCGAGCACCAGTTCGCGCGTGGCCTGCGGATGCGCGAAGCTGGCGAGCGTCAGGGTGTCGGCCAGCGGCACGGCCGGCGGGCCGGGCACCAGGTCGCGCGGCGCAGGCGGCGCGGCGGGCACGATGGCGGGAGGCGCGGCCACGGGGCCGGCAGGCTTCTTCGCGCGGCGCGGCGGCTTGGGCGCCGGCGCACGCGGGGCGAACTCGCTCCCCAGCCCTTCGAACAGGTCGAGCGTGAACTGCAGCAGGCCCCCCATGGCGGGTTCTCTCTCGTTCAGCTCGCCGCTTCTTGCTGCAGCTGCGGCGGGCTGTCGCGATAGGCCTCGGGGTCGAGGCGGCGCATCTCGGCCTCGATCCAGGCCTCGACCTCGCGCATCAGCTCGTCGGGCTTGCGGCCGACGCTGGAGATGGCCGGACCGATCGACACGTCGACCACGCCCGGGCGCTTGATGAAGGCCTTGCGCGGCCACACCTTGGCCGAGGTCACGGCGATGGGAATCACCGGCACGCCGGTCTCGCAGGCCAGCCGCGTGCCGCCGCTCTTGTAGGTGCCCTTCTGGCCGCGCGGAATGCGCGTGCCTTCGGGGAACATGATGATCCAGATGCCTTGCGCCAGCAGCTTGCGGCCCTGGTTCACCACCTTGTTGAAGGCCTGCGCGCGCTGGCTGCGGTCGATGTGGATCATGTCCAGCCGCGCCATCGCCCAGCCGAAGAACGGGATGTAGATCAGCTCTTTCTTGAACACGTAGGCCAGCGGATGCGGCATCAGCGTGGGCATCAGGAAAGTCTCGAGCGTGGACTGGTGCTTGACCAGCAGGATCGCGCCGGCGAGCTTGTCGGTCGGCAGGTTCTCCATGCCGCTCACGCGCGTCTTGATGCCCAGCAGCACGCGCGCGCCGCCGATGGCCCAGCCGAGCCAGCGCTCCGCCATCCAGTAGAGCGGAATGCCGCGCTTCCAGAGCGAGCTGACGCACATGATGATGCCCCAGGGAATCACGGTGACGAGCATCCACAGCGCGTGGAGAACGGAACGGAAAAACGCCATCAGACAGTCACCTGCAACGCGGCCCGCGCTTCGCGCGCGAGCAGAAAATCGACAAAGGCGGCGAGATCGGTGTGGACCACCGTGTTCGCCGGGTATTCGGAAGGCAGCGGATCGACGCCGCGGCAGGCCGCGCCCATGCCCGTGAGCAGGAGGTGCGGCTCGCAGCCGGCGGCCGCGCCGGCCTGGAGATCGCGCAGGCTGTCGCCCGCGGTCGGCACGCCCTTCAGATCGATGCCGTAGCGGTCGCCGATCTGCAGGAACAGGCCCGGCTTCGGCTTGCGGCAGTCGCAGTCCTCGTCGGGGCTGTGCGGGCAATAGAACACCGCGTCGATCCTGCCGCCCACCGCCGCCAGCATCTTGTGCATCTTGGCGTGCATGGCGTTGAGCGAGGCCATGTCGAAGAGCCCCCGGCCCAGGCCCGACTGGTTGGACGCGATCACCACGTGCCAGCCCGCATGGTTGAGCCGTGCCACGGCTTCCAGCGCACCTGGCAGCGGCGTCCACTCGATGTCGCTCTTGACGAAGTCTTCGCGGTGCACGTTGATCGTGCCGTTGCGGTCGAGGATGACGAGTTTCATGAATGCACTCCCGCTTCGATGCGACGCCGTTCGATCCAGTCGCCAATTTGCGCCACCGGGTATTTCGCCACATCCAGCAACGCAGCGCGCTCGCGCAGGACCACCGGCGACACCAGCTTGAGCCTGAGCAGCTCGCGCACGAAATCGGCGTCTTTCTCGCGTCCCGCCACACACTTGGACAACGCCAGGTCGTGCAACTCCGGACACACCACCGTCAGTTCACCGACATAGTGAAGGCTGGCGCGCTGCATCCAGTCGCCCGGCATCACCGCCGTTTCCGGGCCCACGCCGTCCGCGTGATAGCCGAAGGTGTCGTCGAAGCTCGACAACGCGCCGATGGCGCCATCGATCAGGTCCGACTTCTCGGGATGCAGCGCCGGATAGAGATCGAGTTCGCGGAAGAGCAGCGCCTGGCTGCCGACTACGACAAACGACTGCTCCTGCGCAATCGCGGCCGCCGCGCGCAGCACATGTTCCGCTTCGCTACGCTGCATGTGCGCCTTGCCGCGCCGCACGCAGGAGTTCGCCGCGTTCGCGCTGCGTCATGAGGACGCCGACGGGAGAAACATTGCGCAGCGCCACTGCATGGTCGTCGGTGCCGCAAGTAGCGGCCTCGATGGCATCGACACCCGCCGCCAGCATGGCCCGCCACTCGTTCCAGTAGGCGTCGGACCGGGTCGCTCCGGCCAGCGCCTGCCATCGTTCGAGCGTTGCCGAAACATCCGCGATCCGCCCCGGATCGGCTCGCAGTCGCGATACCGCCAGGCGGTGCGCCTGGAGCAGGAAATCGTCGATCTGTTGTTGCCGGTTCATGGGGCGAATTATCGAGCGCGGGAACTCAGACGGCCAGCCGCTCGAGCTGCGCCACGCGGTTCATCGCGGTGTGCAGCGACATCAGCAGGCCCAGGCGGTTCAGCCGCAGGTCTGCCTGCTCGGCATTGACCATCACGCCGTCGAAGAAGGCGTCGACCGGCTCGCGCAGCGCGGCCAGCGTCTGCAGCGAGGCGGTGTAGTCGCCGGCTTCGAACTGCGCGTTGGCGGCGGGCACCACCTGCGCCATGGCTGCGTGCAGCGCCTTCTCAGCGGGCTCCTGCAGCAGCAGTTCGCTGACGTGCGCGTCGGCCTCGGGGGCCTTCTTGAGGATGTTGCCGATGCGCTTGTTCGCGGCGGCCAGGGCGGCGGCGGCGGGCAGGGCGGCAAAGGCGCGCACCGCCGCTAGCAGCTTGGGCACTTCGCCCAGGCGCTGCGGGCGCGGTGCCAGCACGGCGTCGACCTCCTGCGCGCTGGCGCCCTGCTCGCGCAGGCTGCCGGCGAGGCGGTCGAGGATGAAGTCCTGCAGCTCGCCCGTGGCGCGGCCGCTGTCGAAGCCGGCAATGCCGCCGAACTGCGCGGCGGCGTCCTGCAGCAGCGCATCGAGGCCCAGCGGCAGGTCTTTTTCGATCAGCATGCGGATCACGCCGAGCGCATGGCGGCGCAGCGCGAACGGGTCGCGGTCGCCGGTGGGCAGGTTGCCGATGCCGAACATGCCGACCAGCGTTTCCAGCTTGTCGGCCAGCGCGACCACCAGGCCCACGCTGTTGCGCGGCAGCTCGTCGCCGGCAAAGCGCGGCTTGTAGTGGTCCTCGATGGCGTCGGCCACCGCGGCGTCGAGGCCGTCGTGCCTGGCGTAGTAGCGGCCCATGGTGCCCTGCAGCTCGGGGAACTCGCCGACCATGTCGGTCACGAGGTCGGCCTTGGCCAGTTGCGCGGCCTGGGTGGCTTGCGCGGCCAGCGCCGGGTCGCCCAGCTTTTCCGCGATGCCGCGCGCGATGCGCATCACGCGCTCCACGCGCTCGCCCTGCGTGCCCAGCTTGTTGTGATAGACCACCTTGCCCAGCGACTCGACGCGCGAGGCCAGCGACTTCTTGCGGTCCTGGTCGAAGAAGAACTTGGCGTCGGCCAGGCGCGGGCGCACCACGCGCTCGTTGCCGCCGATGACCGCGCTCGCGTCGTCCGGGCTGATGTTGCTGACCACCAGGAACTTGTTGGTGAGCCTGCTCGATGCGTCGAGCAGCGGAAAGTACTTCTGGTTGGCCTTCATCGTGAGGATCAGGCACTCCTGCGGCACTTCGAGGAACTCGCGCTCGAAGCTGCAGACCAGCACGTTGGGGCGCTCGACCAGCGCGGTCACTTCGTCGAGCAGCGCGTCGTCGTGGATGGGCACCGAGCCGCCGCCGACCTTCACCGCCGCCGCGGCCAGCTGGCGCGCGATTTCGGCGCGGCGCGCCTCGAAGCTGGCGATGACGGCGCCTTCTTCCTGCAGCTGCAGCGCATAGCTGTCGGCGTTGCGCAGCACGACCGGATCGACCGCCGCCTCGAAGCGGTGGCCGTGGGTGTCGCGGCCGGCCTTCAGGCCCAGGGCCTCGATCGGCACCACGGTGTCGCCGTGCAGCGCCACCAGGCCGTGCGCCGGGCGCACGAAGCTCACGCTGGTCCAGCCCGGCAGCTCGCAGCCGCTTTCGAGCTGGTAGCTCATGACCTTGGGAATCGGCAGCTTGGCGATGGCTTCCGCCAGCGCCTTCTGCAGGCCTTCGGCCAGCGTGGCGCCCTTGGCGGTGCTTTCGTAGAACAGGGCTTCGGCCTTGCCGTCCATCGCGCGCTTCAGGCCGGGCACGGCCGAGGCGTCGGCACCCAGCGCGCCCAGGCGCTTGAGCAGCGCCGGCGTGGCCTGGCCCGAGGCGTCGAGGCCCACGGCCACGGGCATGAGCTTCTGCGACACAGCCTTGTCGGCGGCGCGCTCGGCAACGTGCGTGAGGTGCGCGGCCAGGCGGCGCGGCGAGGCGTACGGCGTGAGCACCGAGCCGGCCTCGGCCAGGCCTTGCGCCACGAGCTGGTCTCGCAGCACGCCCGCAAAGGCGTCGCCGAGCTTCTTCAGCGCCTTGGGCGGCAGTTCTTCGACAAACAGTTCAACCAGCAGGGAATTCTTCATGGGACTCGTCATGGCTCAGGCCGCCTTCTTCGGTGGCATTTGTGCGACCCATTCGCGCGGGGCCATCGGAAAGCCGAGCCGCTCGCGGCTGTCGTAATAGCTCTGCGCGACGCTGCGCGCCAGATTGCGGATGCGGCCGATGTAGGCCGCGCGTTCGGTCACGCTGATCGCGCCGCGCGCGTCGAGCAGGTTGAAGCTGTGCGCGGCCTTGAGCACCTGCTCGTAGGCCGGCAGCGCGAGCTGCTCGGTCATGAGGTGCTTGGCCTGCTTCTCGTGCGCGTTGAAGGCGGTGAAGAGGAACTCGGCGTCGCTGTGCTCGAAGTTGTAGGTCGACTGCTCGACCTCGTTCTGCTTGTAGACATCGCCGTAGCTCAGGCCGTCGGTCCAGGTCAGGTTGTAGACGTTGTCCACGCCCTGCAGGTACATGGCCAGGCGCTCCAGGCCGTAGGTGATTTCGCCGGTGATGGGCTTGCAGTCGATGCCGCCGACCTGCTGGAAATAGGTGAACTGCGTCACTTCCATGCCGTTGAGCCAGACTTCCCAGCCCAGGCCCCAGGCGCCGAGCGTGGGGTTCTCCCAGTCGTCCTCGACGAAGCGGATGTCGTTCTTCTTCAGGTCGAAGCCCAGGGCTTCGAGGCTGCCGAGGTAGAGCTCGAGGATGTTGGAAGGCGCGGGCTTCAGCACGACCTGGTACTGGTAGTAGTGCTGCAGGCGGTTCGGGTTCTCGCCGTAGCGGCCGTCCTTGGGGCGGCGGCTGGGCTGCACGTAGGCGGCTTTCCAGGGTTCAGGGCCGAGGGCGCGCAGGAAGGTGGCGGTGTGCGAGGTGCCCGCGCCCACTTCCATGTCGTACGGTTGCAGCAGCGCACAGCCCTTGTCGGCCCAGTACGACTGCAGTTTGAGAATGATTTGCTGGAAGGTCAACATGAAGCTGGCCGGCGGGGCCGGACATTGGACGGTAGCGCGGCGAAGCACCGCGAAAGCGGGCGATTTTACGTTCGGAGGGCAACTCTCCCACAGCGGCTCGGGAAGTCGCCTGCTCGCGCAGTGGCGCGGCGGGTGAGACAACACCCCACTCCGTACAAATCCGCCCGCCTCCGCCACGCGCCGCCCCACCTTCCAGAAACATGCCAGCGCCAGACACCGGACCCGACTCCCCCCTGTTCATCGTGCTCAATGCCGGCTCCGGCAGCGAGGACGCGGCCGAGGCCCGCCGGGTCATCGAGGAAGGCTGCGCGGCCGCCGGGCGCAAGCACCGCATCTTCCTGATCGACGGGCCCCGCCGGGTCCAGGCGCTCGCGCGCGAAGCCGTCGAGCGTGCCCGCGCCGTGGGCGGCGTGGTGGTGGCCGCGGGCGGCGACGGCACCATCAACGCGGTGGCGCAGGCCACGCTGGGCAGCGGCTGTGCCTTCGGCGTGCTGCCGCAGGGCACCTTCAACTACTTCAGCCGCACCCACGGAATTCCGCGCGACACGGCGCAGGCACTGCACATCCTGCTGACCGAGCAGCCCCGGCCGGTGCAGGTCGGGCTGGTGAACGACCGGGTGTTCCTGGTCAACGCCAGCATGGGCCTGTACGCCGAATTGCTGGAAGAGCGCGAGACCTACAAGGCGCGCTACGGCCGCAGCCGCTGGATCGCCCTGGGCGCCGGCCTGCTGTCGGTGCTGCGCGGCCACCGGCACTGGAACCTGCGCATGGCCTGGCGCGGCAACGAGCGCGACATCCGCACGCCCACGCTGTTCGTGGGCAACAACCCGCTGCAGTTGCACCAGGTCGGCATTGCCGAGGCCGACGTGCCCGAGCAGGGCCAGCTGGCGGCCATCGTGCTCAAGCCCGTGGGGCCGCTGTCGATGCCCGGCCTGCTGGTGCGCGGCGCGCTCGGCCGGCTCGGCGACGCCGACGAGGTGCTGAGCTTTCCATTCGAGTCGCTCACGGTGAAGGCCCCCCGCTCGCCGGGCAAGGCGGGGGCACGCCGCGTGAAGGTGGCGACCGACGGCGAGATCGGCTGGGCCGACATGCCGCTGCTGTTTCGCGTGTCGCCCGAGCGGCTGTGGCTGGTGCGTCCGGCGCAGACGGCGCCGGAACTCGAAGCGGCGCGCGAATGAGCGTCCAATGAGCCCCCGATGAGTTGCCTGCTGCAGATCTCCGACCCCCACTTCGGCACCGAGCAGCCTGACGTGCTTCAGGCGCTGGAGCGGCTTTCGGCCGCGCTGTCGCCGGGGGTGGTGGTGTTCTCCGGCGACATCACGCAGCGCGCCACCGTGGCGCAGTTCGCGGCGGCGCGCGCCTTCGCCGACAGGCTTGGCGCGCCGGTGCTCGCGGTTCCGGGCAACCACGACATTCCGCTGTACCAGCTGGCCGCGCGCGTCCTGTCGCCCTACGCGCGCTACAGCCAGGCCTTCGGCGACGACCTGGAGCCCGAGTTCGAGTCGCCCGAGTGGCTGGTGGTCTCGGTCAACACCACGCGCTGGTACCGGCACGAAGACGGCGCGGTCTCGCCCGCGCAGGTCGAGCGCGTGGCGCAGCGGCTGGCCTTGGCCGCGCCTTCGCAGGTGCGCGTGGTGGTGACGCACCAGCCGGTGATGGTCACGCGCACGCAGGACCTGGGCAACCGCCTGCATGGGCGCGAGCGGGCGGTGGCGCGCTGGACCGCGGCGGGGGCCGACCTCATCCTGGGCGGGCACATCCACCTGCCGTTCGTTCGTTCGCTGCACGACGCGTTCTCGGGCTGCGCGCGCACGGCATGGGCGGTGCAGGCCGGCACGGCCGTGTCGTCGCGCGTGCGCGCCGGGCATCCGAACTCGGTGAACGTGGTGCGCGCGGACATCGCCGATGGCCGTCGCGCGTGCCGGGTGGAACGCTGGGACTACGTGGCGCGCGACAAAGCCTTCGGCTGCGCTGAAGTATTCGGGCTTTCTCTTGCCAGTGAAGCGGTGCGGCCTTAGGGTGCGCCGCATGTCGACGGAAGCCTCTCTTGCACCCCTCTCCCCTCTTTCCCCCCTTGTCGTCGCCGCCCAGCAGCTCGGCGCGCACGCGCTGCCCTGGTTCCTGTGCCTTCTAGCGCTGTCGGTGCTCGGTGCCGGCGCGGCCTGCCACGTGCTGCAGAAGCGCCACTTCAAGGCGCAGGACACCGAAGAGCCCAGCGAGCCGCGCATCGCGCTCGGCCTCGCCTCGGGCTTCGTGCTGATCCTGCTGGCGTCGAGCCTGTTCGCATGGATCGCCTCCAACATTTCCGATGGCCGCGTGCTCGGCCAGGCTGACCACGCGCTGACCGATGCCATCGCCACCCATTTGCCGTGGGCGGCGCTGGTGGCGTTCAGCTGGATCACGCACCTGGGCGACGCGGCCTTCCTCGGCCCGGTGTGCCTGCTGGTGGCGGCCGTGCTGTGGTGGCATGCGCACCGCGGCCTGGCACTGGGCTGGATGCTGGCGCTGGGGGGCATCGTGGTGCTGAACCCGGCGCTCAAGCACATCTTCGAGCGGGCCCGTCCATTGCACGGACACGGCCTGGCGCTGGAGACGAGCTACAGCTTTCCCAGCGGCCACAGCGCCGGCGCGATCGTGAGCTACGGAATGCTGCTGTACCTGGTGTTGCGCACGCTGCCTGCGCGCTGGCATGTGCCGGGTGCAATGGCCGCCGCCGGGGCCATCGTCACCATCGCCTGCAGCCGCATCTTCCTGCAGGTGCATTTCGCAAGCGACGTGGCGGCCGGCCTGCTGACCGGCTTCGCCTGGCTGCTCGTGTGCGTGGGCAGCCTGGAGTACGCGCGGCACCGCAAGAGCCGCACCGCGCGCTGAGCCCCGCGGGCTCAGTACTCCCAGAAGATCCGCTGCAGTTCCTTGGTGTCGCTGGTCTTGGTCAGGGCGACCATGGCCAGGATGCGCGCCTTCTGCGGGCGCAGGTCGTGCGCCACCACCCAGTCGTACTTGTCGTCGGGCTGCTCGGCGTTGCGGATGACGAAGCCGTCGGGCACGCGCGAGCTGCGGATCACGATCACGCCGTCGGCGCGCGCCTTCTGCAGGTTGGGCACGATGCGGTCGGCCACCGAGCCGTTGCCGGTGCCGCCGTGGATCAGCGCCTTGACGCCGCTCTTGGCGATGGCGTCGATGGCGATCGACGACACGCCCTCGTAGCCCATCGCGATTTCCACCGGCGGCAGCGCGCTGATGTTGTCGATGTTGAACTCCGAGTTCATGGTGTGGCGCTTGACCGGTGCGCGGAACCAGTAGTTGCGGCCCTCGACCACCATGCCCAGCGGACCCCACTGGCTGGAGAAGGCGCTGGTCTTGATGTTGACGTTCTTGCTCACGTCGCGGCCGCTGTCGATGTTGTCGTTCATCGTCACCAGCACGCCCTTGCCCATGGCGTCCTTGCTGCCCGCCACGCTCACGGCGTCGTACAGGTTGAGCGCGCCGTCGGCCGACAGCGCGGTGCCCGGACGCATCGAGCCGACCACCACGATAGGCTTGCTGGTGTGCACGGTGAGCGTCAGGAAGTAGGCGGTTTCCTCGAGCGTGTCGGTGCCGTGCGTGATGACGATGCCGTCCACGTCGCTCTGCTTCGACAGCGCCGACACGCGCTTGGCCAGCGTCAGCAGGTTGTCGTTGGTGAGGCTTTCCGATGCGACCTGGAACACCTGTTCGCCGCGCACGTTGGCCACCTTGGAGAGCTCCGGCAGGCCTGCGATGAGCTTTTCGACACCGACCTTGGCGGCCGCGTAGGTGGCGCTGTTGACGGCCGATGCGCCCGCGCCCGCGATGGTGCCGCCGGTCGCCAGGATCACCACATTGGGGAGCGCCTGCTGTTCCTGCGCGAGCGCACTGGCGGCCAGCAATGCCGCGCCGGCCGCGAAGGCCCTGAAACGGGGGGAAAGATACATGGAGAGCTCCTTGGTTGAAATGAATTATTCGAGGCGGCGAGGAAGATACATGAACCATGCCGGCATGCCTTGCGCGCTCATGCCGGCATGGCATGCGTCCATGCGCGAAGGATTACCATCGACCGCGCGCACTGCTGCCACCCTTGCCATGAACGCCGAATCCGCCGCCCTCCCCGCCCCGACCGCCGTGACTCCCGCCCAGGAAATGCCCGCGCCCGACGGCCCGCTGTCGCGCGCGCGCCCGGGCCGCGAACGCATCATGGCGGCCATCCGCACGGCAGCGGTGGCGGAGTTCAGCCTGCACGGGCTCAAGGGCACATCGACCCAGGCCATCGCGGCGCGCGCGGGCCTGACCAAGCCCCAGCTGCACTACTACATCGCGGGCAAGGAAGAGCTCTACGAAGAGCTGCTGATGCAGGTGCTGCATGCGTGGAAGGTGGTGTTCTCCTTCGAGGACGCGAGCGACCCGGCCACGGTGCTGGGCGACTACATCCGCAAGAAGCTCGACCACGCCATCGACAGCCCCGAGATGTCGCGCATCTTCACGCGCGAGATCCTCGACGGCGGGCGCAACCTCGACCGCTACTGGCCCAATGCGCGGGCGTGGACGCAGAAGAAGGTCGACGTCATCAACGGCTGGATCGCGCGCGGGCAGATGCGCCCGCTCGATGCGCGCATCCTGCTGATGCACATCTGGGCCATGACCCAGAGCTACGCCGACTACGCGATCCAGACGCGCGTGATGCTCGGCCTGCCGCCCGACGCACCAATCGACCGCGAACCGATCGCGCGCGAACTGGTGGCGTTCGTGCTGGGCGGCTGCGGCATCAAGGCGTAGCCTTTCTTCTTACCTCTCCCGAACGGGCCCACGCGCCCGATGCACTCAGTGAAAAGTGCTCCTTGGCAACTCGATGGGCACCTGACTCGCATCAGGAGAGGTTGGGCGCGGCATGGGCGCCCGATCTCCGGATATCGGCAGCAAAGACGAAATGCAGGAGCAGCAGGCTTGCCGAGGAAGACCGACGCCTTGCTTGTTGCCTAGTAAGTCACTGTCACCCGCGTCGCGTTGCTGCCGTCGCCGGCTGCAGCGGTCGCCGCCATCGCACCGACCGCGCCGCGCCAGACGGGGTCGAGGCTGTCGCGGCCATCGGCATCGGTGCCGGCCACCACGAACGTCGTTTCTCCGATCTTGTCGAAGCGGTACTCGCGCCCCTTGATGAGCACCGACCTCATGTTGGTCCAGACGCGGTACGCATGCCCGCCCTTCACGGGCGTGACCTCGAGCACCTTGAAGGTCGGAAGAACGACCATTGTCAGGTTGAACCGGCCCGTGCTGCTGTTCATGTCGCGCATCGGCTCCGCCGAACTGAACTGCAGCGGCAGCAAGAGCAGCAGCATGCCGACGGCGGCCAGCGGCGGTGCGGCTCGCAGCGCAGTTGCCCTTGCAGAGCGCCTGTTTCTGGACATTGAAACTCCTATCCTCGCAACCAGGGTGGAAGGCATCGCATCGATGCCCTGCCTGGTTTATCGGCAGAGTCGCGGGAAAATGAAGACGGGGTCAGGCGTCATTCTTCGCGCGTTGCCTGCAATTTGCCAGCAGGCTTTCCTGCGCCGGGATGGCCGTCGGCGCGACTCAGTAAGTCACGGTGACTGTCACGACGTCCCGGTAGCTGTCCGGCCGCACGTTGGCGCTGCCGCCGAGTACGCGGCCATACAGGGTCAGCGCCTGGGCCTGGCCGGAGCCGGTGCCCGCGACGGTGTTGCTGCCGGTGACACTGCCCCAGGGGCTGGAGCGGCCGGCATCGCGGTAGAGCCGGTAGGCCACCGTGTCCGTGTTGCCGGGCATGCCTCCCGTCGGCGCCATGACCCCGGCGCCGGTCGTCGCGCCATTGGATGGCGACAGCGCGACCGTGTAGGCCGTGGGTGTCGTGCAGGTGACGTTGATCGCACTGGCCTGGTCGATATTGGCGGCGCCGGGAAGCCCCGCGACGGTACCGAAGTTCAGCGGATCGGCCGTGACCAGGCAACTTTTGGCGATGGTCGCGTTGACCACGAAGGGGAACTGCCCACCCGTCTGCCCACCGCACGTCGACGGCGCGGAGGATGTGCTCGTCGTGAACGTGATCGACGTGTGAACTCCGGCGAAATTGTCCTGGTACGAGCCCGGAGGCGCCGTGCCCTGCAGGGCGAGCAATTCCCCGCGCATGGCGGCGCTGTTTCCGGCGGAAGACCGGCTAGGAATGCTCATGTTGACGGTGTAGGGGTTCGGCACCACCCCGCTTCCAGTCGACCCCCAAATCGTGCCGCTCGTCCCTTGGTAGAGCTGGAACTTCAAGGTATCACCCGCGCCGCTCTTCATGACGCGCGGATTGAAATTGGTGAGGCCTTCATTGCCGTCGCCAATGTTGAAGCAGATCTGGACGAACTCGGTGGCGTTGCCAGTGTTGTTGCACGTGTAGCTCAGCGTGGCGGTGGCAGGCGTTGGCGTGCCGCCGCTGACCAGATCGACCGTGCCGAAAGCCAGGCCCGTCATCGTCGCGGAGCAGCTGACGGCGGCCTGGGCGCTGCCCGCCGGCAGCCCCCAGAGCATCATGCAGATCAAGGGCAGGCGCAGGGCCTGCAAAGTACGGGTCAGAAGAATCATGGCGTCTTGGCCTCCCTGGCACAGCGCAAAGGCCCGATCTGCGGAATATCGGCACCGTTCTTTCGGTGGTCGAAGCTGGCCCGGCAATGGCCGTCGGGCGTCTGCACATCGATCGTGTTGCGGGGCTCGAGCGACTCGAGGTACACCGCCCCGTCGAAACCGACCAAGGCCGGCTCGCTGCCCTGTCCATTGATGCGCACGCGGCTGCCCAGCGGCAGGGGATTGCCCGCCTCGTCCACCAGCAGGAGCGCAGCCGCGCTGACCGGCGTGATGCCGAATCGCACCAGCGTGCCGGCACGATCGCTTGGCGTGGCGACTGTTTTCACGCGCTCGATCCTTACGTCGGCAGGCAATTGCATCGGATCGATGGACAACTGGTTGTTCTGGTAGGCCCTCAGCGGCGCCACCAGGAGCATGCCCTGACCGTCGGTGGTGCCGATATCCCGGTTCTCCAGCTTCACCGGCACGCCGGCAATGCCGTCGGTGGAAACCACTGCGAAGGCATCGTCGATGCGTCGGGCCGCAAAGGGCTGGCCGCCCATGAACGCGATCGAGCCCGTGGCACCGGCATAGGCGTAGCGGCTGTCGCCGAGCACGCTGATGCCGGCCATGGCGCGGCCGTAGCGGCCCAGGTAATCGACCTCGGCCTGCCCGCCGTTCTGGCCGCCGCCCTGGCGCAGGCCGGCGCGCCAGCCGATGCCGCCGTCGCTTGGCATCGAACTCTGCGCGTCCGCGGTATGGACTGTGCGGTCGCGGTCGCGCTGGAGCCCGGCGCTGACCGTGACATTGCCGTCCAGCGCCCAGGTGAAGCCGACGAAGAGGCTGCGCTCCCGGCGTTGGTCGAGGTCCTGATTGAGGCTCACATTCACCGAGGCACTGCGTCCCAGCGACCTGAACCAGTACACGCTCGCCATGCGCGCCGCCGCCTGCGCGGGATAGCGCAGGTAAAGGTAGCTGAGGCCGAAACTGCCGAAGTCTTTGGTGGTGTAGCCGATCGACGCCCGGCCCGAACCGCGTGGCGGCGCGCTGCCGTACAGGGATGCGACGTCGCGGTATTCGCTGCGCGTGCGCGTGCCTTCGAGCGCGAAATTGAAATGGTTGTCGCGCCAGCTGTAGCCCAGGTTGAGCAGTGAGCCCTTCTCTCCGCGGTAGCTGCTCTGCGCCACGGCACCCGCAAGCACGCCGCCTTGGCCGAGCAGCCAGGCGCCGCCAACACCAACCTTGAGCAGCCCTTTGGTGGTCTCGCCGTGCGCCTCCACCGTGAAACTCTTGTTCACGCCGTAGCGCCAGGTGCCGGTGGCGGCGGGATCGCTGCCGTAGTCGAACGAGCGCAAGCCGTAGTTCTTGCGCACCATGCCCAGATCGACGGACCAGTCGGACAGGCCTGCCTCAAGCAGCCGCTGCGTGTCGTACAGCGAGAAATCGAGCGTCGTGGCACGGCCGAAGGCATCAGTGAGCACCACCTGGGCATTGCCCGCGCCGTTGATGCTCGGAACCGTGTTGAGCTGGAAGGGCCCCGCCGGTACCTGGCCCGTGTACTGGCGCATGCCGTTGATATACAGCTCCACCTGCGACGGCAGCGTGGCCGACCCCAAAAACGCCGGCAACGGCGTGGTGGTTTGATAGGGCCGCAGCGCAAAATTGCGCGAAAGCTGGATGCCTGCGATCCGCGTGGAGCGCGACCACGGCAGCGAGGCCGTGGTGGTGTCACCCACGCGAAGGGTCAGCATTTCATCGGGGTACGACGTGCTCAAGGTGGTGTCGAGCCGGACCGAGTCGTGCTTCCAGTCCTCTTCATCTCTGCGGGCTGAGCGCGACATCATCGTGTTGCTGAACACCGTGCTTGCGCTGAAAGCTCGCAGTTCGGTGAGCGCGTTCAAGCTGGACGTGTTGCCGCGCCCCTGCGTGCCATAGAGGTCGTAGTTGAGCAGCAAGCCAGTCGAAGCGCTGGCCTTCGACGCGATGATCTTCGATGTGTCGACCACGGTCGTTGGCAGGCGCAGTACATCGGCCGTGGCACTGATTGCAACGCTCTGACTTGCGACGTCGTACTTGACCTGCACCCCCGGGAGGCTCTCGAGTCCCACCGGATCGGACACGCCCGCCGGCAGCACGAAGCCCAACTGCCGCAGGGTGGCGACACTGGCCCACAGTTCCTGCCCGCGCAGCGCGAAGTGCACGAGGCCCTGCGGATTGCCGTTGAGGCTCAGTTCCAGAAAGAGGTCGCTGCCACTCGGTCCGGAGAGGTCGCCCTCCGCGGGTGCGACCACCCGCGAGCTCGAGCCGGCTGCAGCGTTCCCGGCCTGAGCGGCGAATGACACCAGACCGGAAAGAAGCAGCAGTGGCAGCAGGCGCTCAGCGGACGCGTTGAAGCGGCGGCATCTTTTCCTGCGTCGCATTGCCATTGATCTTTGTTTCCAGAACGCCGCCGAGGGCAAAGGCCTCTGCGGAAGTCTTCAGGGGCCAACGCATGCTCGCGCCCGGCAAGACGTAGCCCATCAAGCCGGCATGCACCGCCGTGCGTCGGCCGACGGTATCGACAAACTCCAGGTCGGCAAGCTGTGCATGCATGCCGCCGCTGTTGACAACTTCAAGCACCGCCTGGCCGCCTTCGCCGCGCAGCGACCATGTGAGCCGGGGCGCAGCAGTTGACTGTGGTGCGCCCGCAGCCGCAATGAAGATGGGCACCGAGTAGCGCAGCACCAGTTGCAGGCCCTTCTTTTCCTTCACCTCGACCGGCAACTCGTCAATGATGACCCGATACGAGCTTTCGACCGCGCTGGCAGGAACGCCAGCGCGGATGACACGAATCAGCTGCCGTTCGGACGCGGCCAACTGCACCATCGGCGGGCTCACAAGGAGTTCGCGCGAGGGCGTCAGTTTTTCGGCACCGTTCTCTTGTGACCAGTGATAGACCCGCACCTGGGCGTGCACCACGCCGTCGCCGGCATTGCTGAGCCAAAGGCCATCGGCGTTCTGCGTGGCCTGGAGCGTCAGCGTGACCGGAGAAACCTGCAGTCCACTCGCCGAGGCGACTGCATGCGCCAGGACAAGCGCGAGGACGAAGGTGTGGCGCAGCAAGCGGGGCACGGGCAATCGATCGATCAGTAGTTGACCTGGACGGTCACGGTGTCGATGTAGGCACCCGGGGTCACGTTGGCATTCGCGACCGTAGCCCACACGGGGATCGTTTGAGCAGCGCCGGTGCCGGTGCCGGCCACACCGTTGCCAACCGAGGTGGCCGTGGCAGTGCTGCCCCAGACGGGCCCCGTCGCGCTCACCGAACGGAGCTGATAGGGAACGGTGTCCGGGCCGGCCACGACGGGGCTCATCACGCCCCCGCCGGTGGTGCTGTTGTTCGAGGGCAGCAGGCCGACGTTGTAGGGCGTCGACTTGGAGCAGGTCACGCTGATGCTGTTGCTGGCGGACAGGCCGGTGGCGTAGGAAGCCACCGAGCCGAAATCGATGTTCGATGTCGGACCCGCGATGACCACGCAGGCCTTGTTCACGTTGATGAGGACCTGGAATGTGGAGGTGCTCGTTGCCGCTACCGCCGCGCTGGTGGTGGAGATTGCAAGAACGGCTGCGAGGAGGAAAGAAGGGTTTTTCATGAGAAATGCTTACAGATGTCAACAAAACAGAGCACTCGGTGCATCGGATGGGTTGATACGGAGGCAACCGAGAGTCCAAGGACCCCCAATTAATTAATTGTTGACTTTTGACGACAATTTGTATTAGGGGTGGGCGGATGTTACGGAAAGAGTCGACAAGGGACCGCCACTCCCCGCCGGTTATTCACGGGCTTTTGTGACTTCTGTTGCGAAATACAAGCTGAAGAAAGAAGAGTCCCGAGGCCGTCGTTGCGCGGGTTGACCACCACGTCGACCCAATCCGGTGCATTTGGACTGGCACGTCGCTTGCATAACCTGACCACTTGCTCTGATTAAGCGGTCAAAAACACCATGCGCGTGCTCGTCGTCTATTGCCATCCGGTCGAAACCAGCTTCCATGCCGCCCTGCACCAGGAGGTGCTGAAGAACCTGCGCGCCGCCGGGCACGAGGTGGACGACTGCGACCTCTATGCCGAGGGCTTCAACCCGGTGCTGTCCCGCGAGGAACGACTGGGCTACCACGACATGCCGTCCAACCAGCTGCCGCTCGCGCCCTACGTGGAGCGGCTGCAGTGGGCCGAGGGCATCGTGTTCTGCTTCCCCACGTGGTGCTTCGGCCTGCCGGCGATGCTCAAGGGCTACTTCGACCGGCTTTTCATGCCCGGCGTGGCCTTCGACATCAGCGACCCGGCCAACGTGAAGCCGATGCTCACGCACATCAAGCGCATCAGCGCCGTGGTCACCTATGGCCGTCCGCGCTGGATGGCGATGTACATGGGCGACCCGCCACGAAAGATCGTGACGCGCTACATGAAGCGGCTCACCGGCCAGAAGGCCAAGGTGGACTACCACGCCCACTACCACATGAACATCGCGACCGAGCCCCAGCTCAAGCGCTTTATGGCGCGCGTGGGCCAGGCGATGGCGCGCTTCGCATGAACGCGCCCGCGCACATCGACAACCTGCGGCTGCCGCGCTGGCTGCTGCCGGCGGACTGGCCGCTGCACGAGGGCGTGCCGGTGCTGGCGCGCATCGAGATCGAGGCGGGCCGCGTGCATTCGGTGCGGCCGATGCACGCTGCCGACCTGCCCGCCTCGTCGGGCTGGGATGCCGCCGGCAGGCTGGCGCTGCCCGGCTTCCTCGACGCGCACACGCACCTCGACAAGACCTTCACGCTGCCGCGCATGAAAGAGGTGCGGCCCGGCCTGCTCGGCGCCATCGACGCGATGCTCGCCGACCGCGTGCACTGGACATCCGCCGACGTGCGCGAGCGCGCCTCGCGCGGCCTGCAGTGGGCCTGGGAATGCGGCACCACGCATGTGCGCACGCACGTCGACTGGTGGGAGCCCGAGTCGCTGCCGATGGCCTGGCCGGTGATGGCCGAACTCGCGCAGGAATGGGCCGGCAAGGTACGGCTGGAGCAGGTGAGCCTCATCAAGCTGCCGCTGTTCGAAGACGCGGCGCAGGCGATGCGGCTGGCCAAGCAGGTGAAGGCCACCGGGCCGCATGCGCTGCTCGGCGGCTTCGTGCACTCCACCAACTGGAGCGAGAACGCGCTGCGCAACCTGCTGGTCGCGGCG
The DNA here is from genome assembly GCF_003019815.1 of Variovorax sp. PMC12. NCBI lineage: Bacteria > Pseudomonadati > Pseudomonadota > Betaproteobacteria > Burkholderiales > Comamonadaceae > Variovorax > Variovorax sp. PMC12. Next base: position 4,783,891 of record NZ_CP027773.1, on the reverse strand, counting down.
CAGGCCTGCGACCTCGACATCGACCTGCATGTGGACGAAGAGCTCAACGCCGCAGCGGTCGGGCTGCAGACCACGGCGCGCATCCTGCGCGAGATCGGCTACGAAGGCCGCGTGGTCTGCGGCCACATCTGCGCGCTCTCCGTCCAGCCCGAGGCGCAGGCCTTCGCCACGCTCGACGCGGTGGCGCGCGCGCCCATCACCGTGGTGTCGCTGCCCGCCACCAACCTGCTGCTGCAGGACGCCGTCACCGGCCGCACGCCGCGCCAGCGCGGCATCACGCTGGTGAAGGAAGCGCGCGAGCGCGGCATTCCGCTGCTGTTTGCGAGCGACAACGTGCAAGACCCCTTCTGCCGGCTCGGCAGCTTCGACCCGGTGGAAGCGCTGGGCACCGCCGCGCTGGTGGCCCAGCTCGACGAGCCCTTCGACAGCTGGTCGCAGACGCTGTGCCGCGGCGACTGGCTGCAGCGCGCGCCGGCGGCATCCAGCCCCACGCTGGTCGGCGCCAGGGCCGATCTCGTGCTGTTCACGCAGGCCGACCGCCACGGCTGGCCCTCGCGCACCGCCACCCGCGTGGTGCTGCGCGACGGCCGGGTGACGCACGGCGACGCGACGCCCTTCTTCACCCAGTAAAGAACACAAGGACTCCCATGCTCCACGGCTACATCCCGCCCCACCGCTTCCTGCCCTACCTGAGCTGGACCGAAATCGCCGCGCTGCCCGACCGCGAGAACACCGTCATCGTGCTGCCCTGCGGCGCCATCGAGCAGCACGGGCCGCACCTGCCGTGCTCGGTCGACAGCGTCATCTCGTCGGGCGTGATGGGCAAGGCGCTCGAGAAGCTGCCGGCGGATGTGCGCGCCTTCGCGCTGCCGCCCATCACCTACGGCAAGTCGGAGGAGCACCTGCACTTTCCCGGCACCATGACGCTGACCGGCACCACGCTGCTCGCGACAGTGACCGAGATCGGCGAGTCGGTGTACCGCGCGGGCTTTCGCAAGCTGCTGTTCGCCAACGGCCACGGCGGCCAGCCGCAGGTGCTGGAGATGGCCGCGCGCGAACTGCGCCTGCGCCACGGCGACTTCGTGGTGGTGCCGCACGGCGTGTCGCGCCTGCCGAGCGCGGCCAGCAAGCAGGTGAGCGAGCAGGAGAAGAAGCTCGCGATGCACGCCGGCCATTCCGAGACCGCGCTGATGCTCGCGCTGGCGCCCGAGACGGTGCACATGGAGCGCGCGGTGGCCAACTTCCCGCCGCCCTTTCCCATCAAGCTGCTGTCGGCCGACGGCCGCCCGGCCTGCGCCTGGACCGCGCGCGACTTCGGCCCGAGCGGCGTCATCGGCGATCCGACCACGGCCACGCGCGAACAGGGCGAAGCCATTCTCGAAACGCTCTCCGACAGCTGGGTGCAGGCGCTGACGGAGCTCCACGCGCTGCGCTGGGTCGTGCGCGAGGAAGCCACCTGGGAGCGCGGGCACCAGCAGGGCTTCATCCAGCAGCAGTTCGAAGGCGCCTGAGCCTGCTTCTTGCATCGGCCCGTTCACCGCATTCTTTTTCCTCGAAAACTCTCCAGCCTCCGAAAGGTCCCCACCATGCGCTCCTTCGCACTGTCCCTGGCCGGCGCCGCCGCCATCGCCTTCCTCGCCACCGCGCCCGCGCAGGCCGAGGACAAGTTCACCTACATGACCAACTGGTACGCGCAGGCCGAGCACGGCGGCTTCTACCAGGCCGTGGCGCAAGGCATCTACAAGAAGTACGGCCTGGACGTGACCATCAAGATGGGCGGCCCGCAGGTCAACATCACGCAGATGATGGCCGCCGGCCAGGCCGACTGCATCATGGGCTCGAGCGACATCCAGATGATGCAGGTGCGCGAAGGCGGCGTGCCGGTGGTCAACGTGGCGGCCTTCTTCCAGAAGGACCCGCAGGTGCTGATCGCGCACGACGACGTGAAGAAGTTCGAAGACCTGAAGGGCAAGACGCTGCTCATCGGCGCGCAGGCACAGCGCGGCTACTGGCCCTGGCTGAAGGCCAAGTTCGGCTTCACCGACGAGCAGACGCGCCCCTACACCTTCAACATCCAGCCCTTCGTGGCCGACAAGAACACCGCGCAGCAGGGCTACCTGACCTCCGAGCCCTACGCCATCCAGAAGGCCGGCGTGAAGAGCACGGTGCTGATGTTCAGCGACCACGGCTTCCCGGCCTACGCCACCACCGTGTCGTGCATGGAAAAGACGCTGAAGGACCGCAACAAGCAGGTCGCCGCCTTCGTGAAGGCCTCGGCCGAAGGCTGGAAGAGCTACCTCGCCGATCCGGCGCCCGCCAACGCGCTGATCAAAAAGGACAACCCCAACATGACCGATGACCAGCTGGCCTACAGCGTCGCCAAGCTCAAGGAAATGGGGATGATCACCGGCGGCGATGCTTCCAAGCTGGGTATCGGCGTGATGACCGATGCGCGCGCCAAGGCGAGCTACGACTTCCTCGTGAGCGCGAAGCTGCTCGACCCGTCGAAGGTGGAACTGACCAAGACGTACACGACCGAGTTCGTGAAGGACGCCAAGGTCCTGCCCTGATCTTGCCAAGGCCCGCCGCATGAACCGCATCGAACCCCACACCCTGGCGCCACCGCCGGAACTCTCGCCTTCGGTGCCCGCCGTCGAAGTGCTCTCGGCCGAGAAGACCTACCCCAACGGCACGCAGGCGCTGCTGCCGGTGGACCTGTCGATCGCCGAGGGCGAATTCGTCACGCTGCTCGGCCCCTCGGGCTGCGGCAAGAGCACGCTGCTGAAGATGGTGGCGGGCATGCTCGAGCCCAGCGACGGGCGGCTGCTGGTGTGGCGCAAGCCGGTGGGCCAGTTGCACGACAGCGCACGCAAGATGTCGTTCGTGTTCCAGTCGCCCACGCTGATGCCGTGGGCCAGCGTGCGCACCAACGTGCGGCTGCCGCTGGACCTGGCCGGCGTGCCGCGCAAGGAGGCCGACGCGCGGGTGATGGAGTCGCTCGCGCTTGTGGGGCTGGAGAAGTTCGCCGACGCGCTGCCGCGTGCGCTCTCGGGCGGCATGCAGATGCGCGTGTCGATCGCGCGCGGCCTCGTCACGCAGCCCGACCTGCTGCTGATGGACGAGCCCTTCGGCGCGCTCGACGAGATCACGCGCCACAAGCTCGACGCCGACCTGCTCGAGCTGTGGCGCAAGAAGAAGCTCACCGTGATCTTCGTGACGCACTCGATCCACGAAGCCGTGTTCCTGTCGAGCCGCGTGGTGATGATGGCCGCGCGTCCGGGCCGCGTGGTTGAGCAGTTCCACATCGACGAACCGTACCCGCGCAGCGCCGACTTCATGGTGACGCCCGAATTCGCACGCCACGCCAAGCAGCTGCAGGACAGCCTGCTGCGCGCCAGCAGCACCGACGAGGAGCACGCGCGATGAAGAAGAACATTCCCCTGATGAGCCAGCCGCGCGTACAGCGCGTGCTGTACCCGGTGCTGATCGGCGTGGTGCTGGTGGCGCTGTGGCAGTGGATGGTGGTGGCGATGGAGCTGCCGGCCTACCTCGTGCCCTCGCCCTATCTGATGATGCAGACGCTGGTGACCGACTGGACGCCGCTGGGCAACGCGCTGCTGGTCACGCTGAAGATCACGGTGCTGTCGTTCCTGCTGGCCACGGTGGCGGGCGTGCTGATCTCGTTCCTGTTCGTGCAGAGCAAGCGCATCGAGACCGCGCTCTTTCCGTACGCGGTGCTGCTGCAGGTGACGCCCATCGTGGCGGTGGCGCCGCTGATCATCATCTGGGTGAAGAACCCCGTGGCCGCCATGACGGTGTGCGCGGCGCTGGTGGCGCTGTTCCCGATCATCAGCAACACCACGCTGGGCCTGCGCAGCATCGACCCCGACCTGCAGAGCTACTTCAAGCTCAACCGCGCGACGCGCTGGCAGCAGCTGGTGCGCCTGCGCATTCCGAGCGCGCTGCCGTACTTCTTCGGCGGCCTGCGCATCTCCAGCGGCCTTGCGCTGATCGGCGCGGTGGTGGCGGAGTTCGTCGCGGGCACGGGCGGTTCCGGCGCAGGGCTGGCCTACCAGATCCTGCAGGCGGGCTTCCAGCTGAACATCCCGCGCATGTTCGCCGCGCTGCTGCTCATTTCCCTCACCGGCGTCGCGCTCTTCGTGCTGATGGCCTGGCTCACCAAGGTGGCGCTGGGCTCGTGGCATGCGAGCGAACTTTCCCAGGATTGACCTTGACCATGAATGCTCCCGTTTCCGCCATCGAGCAACTGCTGCTCGAACTGCCCGACCTCGACTGGATCACCGACGAAAGCCGCGTCACGCGGCTGTCCTCCGACTTTTCCTGGTTCAGCCCCGTGCTGGTGCGCCAGCTCAAGGACAAGCGCGCCGACGTGGTCGTGCGCCCGCGCACCGAGGAAGAGATCCGCGCCGTGGTCGGTGCCTGCGCGCGCCGCGGCGTGCCCATCACCATCCGCGGCAGCGGCACCGGCAACTACGGCCAGACCACGCCGCTGGCCGGCGGCGTGGTGCTCGACATGACGGGCTACAACAGCTGCCTCTGGGTGCGCCCCGGCGTGGCGCGCGCGCAGGCCGGCATCCGCCTGGGCGAGCTCGAAAAGCAGACCAGGCCCACGGGGCAGGAGATGCGCTGCGTGCCCTCTACCTACCGCAGCGCGACGCTGGGCGGCCTGTTCGGCGGCGGCTTCGGCGGCGTGGGGTCCATCAACTACGGGCCGCTGGGCGCGCCGGGCAACGTGATCGGCATCCGCGCGATGAGCATCGAGGCCGAGCCGCAGGTGGTCGAACTGCGCGGCGCCGAGGCCATGCGCATGCACCACCTGTGGGGCACCAACGGCCTGGTGCTGGAACTGGAGATCGCCCTGGCGCCTGCGCATCCGTGGCTCGAAACCCTGGTGACCTTCGACGACTTCGAGCGCGCACTGCACTTCGCCTACAAGCTCGCGCACGCGCCGGGCATCGTGAAGCGCGGCGTGAGCTTTTTCGCCGCCCCCATCTCCGACCATCTGGCGCAGCTCGCCGCGCACCTGCCCAAGGGCTGCCACACGGTGCTGTCGCTGGTGGCCGAATCGAGCGAGCCCGCGCTGCTGCAGCTGGTCGAAGCGCACGGCGGCACCGTGGGCTACCGCAAGACGGCGGCGGAGGTGCAGAAGAGCAACCGCACGCTGATGGAGTTCACGTGGAACCACACGACGCTGCACGCGCTCAAGATCGATCCGACGCTGACCTACCTGCAGAGCGGCTTCGTGCCCGGCAGGCATGTGGAGCAGGTGATCGAGATGGAAAAGCTGCTGGGCGCGAACGGCGAGGTGATGATGCACCTGGAGTTCATCCGCAACGTGGCGGGCCTCATGACCTGCAGCGGGCTGCAGCTGGTGCGCTTCAGCACCGAGGAGCGGCTGCAGGAGATCATGCGCATCCACCGCGAGCACAACGTGCACATCAACAACCCGCACGTGAACATCGTGGAAGACGGCAAGGCCGGCGGGCCGCTGCCGCCCGAGGTCATCGCGGTGAAGAAGCGCTTCGACCCGATGGGGCTGCTGAACCCCGGCAAGCTGCGCGACTGGCCGGTGAAGGGCGCGGGGGGCGCCTGAGGCCGCTCAATCACGGCCGCGGCGGCGCAGCGCGAAGGCTGCGCCCACGATGCCCATCGCCAGGATCCACAGCGGCCACAGCCCGAAGGGCGCCACCCAGCGGGCATACGGCGTGAGGCCGCGCCGGCCTTCGACGCTCGCTTCGAGCACGCCGCGCGTGAGGCGCGGCAGTTCGTGCGTCACGCGGCCTTCGGCGTCGATCACCACGGTGGCGCCGGTGTTGGTGGAGCGCACCATCGGCCGCGCGAATTCGAGCGCGCGCATGCGCGAGATGGAAAGGTGCTCGTCAATGGCCACCGAGTCGCCGAACCACGCGATGTTGCTCACGTTGAGCAGGATGGTCGGGGCGCTGGCCTCGTCGCGGAAGTTCGCGCCGATCTCGTCGCCGAACAAGTCTTCGTAGCAGATGTTCGGCGCGATGCGCTGGCCCTGCCAGACGAAGGGCGCCTGTGCGAGGCCGCCGCGCGAGAAGTCGCCGAGCGGAATGTTCATCATCTGGATGAACCAGCGAAAGCCCGTGGGAATGAATTCGCCGAACGGCACCAGGTGGTGCTTGCTGTACTGGTAGACCTGCGAGGCGCCGGGCTGGAAGCCCAGCACCGAGTTGCTGTAGGTGCCCGGGCCGCCGAGCCCCGTCATGGGCAAGCCGACGATGGCGGCCTGGCTGCCCTGGCTGTAGCGCGCCCGGATGGCGTCGAGGTAGCCGGGCGGCAGTTGCTGCGGCAGCAGCGGCAAGGCGGTCTCGGGAGTGACGACGAGCGAAGCCTTGGCATCGCGCAGTTGCTCGCCGTACCAGCGCAATGCGGTCTCGATGCCGCCGCCCGGAATGAATTTCTCGTCCTGCGGGATGTTGCCCTGCAGGAGCGCGACGTTCAGGCTGCCGGTCGCGCCGCCCGCGCCCCGCACGTCGTCGCGAAGCGGCGGAACGAGATGCGGCACGGCGAACACCAGCGCGAGGAGCGCCACGCCCGGCACCGCGTCGGCCATGCGAACCGGGCGATGCAATGCGACCAGCGCAGCCACCAGCGCAGCCGCCGCCCCGATGCCGTAGACGCCCACCCACGGCGCGAGCGCCGCGAACGGCCCCTCGACGTGCGCATAGCCGCCGGCGCCCCATGGAAAGCCGGTGAACCAGCTGCCGCGCACGAGTTCGGCGAGTGTCCAGAGCGCCGCGAACACCAGCGCGCCCGTCACACGCCCTTTCGGGCCGCGCACCACGAACCATGCCGCCGCCGCGGCGTAGTAGAGCCCCAGCGCGGCGGCCAGGGCAAGCACGGCAATGGCCGCCAGCGGCGCGGGCAGGCCTCCGTAGGTGTGCATCGAAATGAAGAGCCACCAGAAGCTGCCGGTGAGCCACGCGGTGGAGAACAGCCAGCCGTGCAGGCCGCCGCGGCGCCAGCCCGCTCCCTGCGCGCGCAAGCCGTCGAGCAGCCAGACCAGCGCGCCGAGCGACAGCAGCTGCAGCCACCACAGCGGCTTGCCGCCGGCGGGCGAAGCCATCGAAAGCGCCTGGGCGAGGCCGGCCGCACCGAAGCCGAGCAGGCGGAACAGGTTGGCGAGCGGGGAAGCCGGCGCGCGCGCCATCAGTCGGCCGCGTCGCTGCCGCGGGCCGGAGACACCTTGAACCAGCGCACCGCGCCGCCCTTGGTGTGCAGCACCACGAAGTCGAAGCCGCCCATCGCGTGGTGCTCGCCGCGCTTGGGCACGTGGCCCATCTCGTGCGCGATCAGCCCGCCGATGGTGTCGAAGTCTTCGCTGAGCTGCTCTTCGTTGAAGACGATGCCGAATGCCTCGGCCACGCGCTCGATGGGCGTGTCGCCGGAGACGCGGTAGGTGTGGTCGGCCAGGCCGAAGATGTCGCCTTCGTCCTCGGCGATGTCGAACTCGTCCTCGATCTCGCCGACGATCTGCTCGAGCACGTCCTCGATGGTGATGAGGCCGGCCACGCGGCCGAATTCGTCGATGACGATGGCCAGGTGGTTGCGGTTGCCGCGGAATTCGCGCAGCAGGTCGTTCAGGCCCTTGCTCTCGGGCACGAAGGTCGCCGGCCGCAGCAGCGCGCGGATGTTCAGGCCCGGCGCGCGCTGCAGCTTGAGCAGGTCCTTCGCGAGCAGGATGCCGATGATGTTTTCTTTTTCGCCCTCGTACACCGGGAAGCGCGAGTGCGCGGTGTCGATGATGAGATGCAGCAGCGCGTCGAACGGGGCGTCGATGTTGATGACGTCCATGCGCGGCGCCGCGACCATCACGTCGCCGGCCGTCATGTCGGCCATGCGCAGCACGCCCTCGAGCATCACGCGCGACTCTGCGCCGATCACCTCGTTGTCCTCGGCGTCCGCCAGGGTTTCGATCAGCTCGTCGCGCGAGTCGGGACCGGGGTGGATGAATTCGGCGAGCTTCTGGAGAAAGCCGCGCTTGTCTTCCCGTTCTACGGGAGCGCGTTCAGGGTGAGGTTCGGCCACTGCGGGAGGGCGGAGTTGAGGAAGGGCAAGGATACCGGATTGCGTGTGACACGCTCCACCGTACGGCCGGCATAGGCCGTACGGGAACCGCCGGACGGGCTCAGGGGGCGGATTTCTTGCGGGCTTCGCGCATGCCGCTGCGCATTTCCTGCAGGCCGGCCAGGAAGGCCCAGAACTGCTTGGCGCGGCTCTTGAGGGCGAAGTCGACGGCGGCGTAGTGCTCTAGCGCGATCTCGCTCATGCGGCTGTCGAAGGTGGCGCTGGGCAGTTCCAGGTGGGCCTCGGCCTCGGAGCCGCTGCGCACCACGGTGGCGCCGGCGTTGCGGGCGATCTTCAGCATGGCGGCGTTTTCGCTCAGCGCATGGATGAAGAGCATGCCCACGCCTTCGTTGCGGGCCACGACCACGGCACGCTCGAACAAGCGGGCGCCATAGCCCCGGCCGCGCGCATGCGCCGAGACCGACACGCCGAATTCGGCGCAATCGCTGTGCTGGTCGCCGGGGGCGAAGGCCAGGTGCGCCATCGCGATCAGGTCGAGGCGGCGGTTGTAGATGCCGAAGAGTTCGTCGCGCTCGAAATCGAGGCTGTCGACGTAGCGCTGGACCTGCTCGTCGGCCGCCGCGTAGCCGAAGCGCAGGTAGCGGTCGTGCGGGGAGAGTTCGAGCAGGTGGCGCGCGATGCGCTCGCGTTCGCGGGGACCGATCGAGCGGATCGGCACCATCACGGGTTGAGGCGCGCTGGCAGCGCGTGGTTGCGCCTCAACCATCGGCGCTTTCAGGAAAGAGCCAAGGCCGAGAGACGCCTTGAGAAGGGTCTTGGCGGTGAGCATGGCTCAAATGTAAGGGTTTTCCCTTAATCATCAAGCCGCCAGGGTCAATTGCGGGACACGGTCCGTGAATCAGTGCCGAGACGCGTGGCGTGCATGCAACCCGCCTGTCTGAGGTCGTCAGACGGGAACGGCCGTCGTGGCCTTGACGCGGTCCAGCACGAAGCTGGTCTTGCAGTCTTCGACACTGGGGTGCTTGAGCAGCGTGTCCATGATGAAACGGCTGTAGTGGGCCATGTCGGCCACCACCACGCGCAGCAGGTAGTCCATGTCGCCGGTGAGCGCGGCGCACTCGACCACCTCGGGCCAGGTCTGTACGCTGGCGCGAAACAGGTCCATGGGGTTGCGCTTGTGCGTCTCGGTGTGCTTTTCGAGCCGCACGTTGAGGTAGGCGGTCAGCCCCAGGCCGATGGCTTCCGGCTGCACCAGGGCGACATAGCGGTCGATGACCCGGCTTTCCTCCAGCCGCTTGACCCGCCGCAGCACGGCGCTGGGCGACAGGCTCACCTGTTCCGCGAGTTGATCGTAAGTTGCGCGCCCGTCTGCTTGCAGCGTGCGCAGAATGAGCCTGTCAATCTTGTCCAATGCTTCCATTTCCATATTTTTGCAGTTTTACTGCGCGAAGGCCATCGCAAGCGCCCGGAAACGCAGAAAACCTGAGAGCCATCCACCCTACATTGCATGACTGGCCGATTTCGCGCCTTTTCATTGAATACCCCACACCTTTTCGGAGACCACGCATGAGCCAAGCCGACGCACCCGCCTTCACGCCCTGGGAGAACCCCATGGGCACCGACGGCTTCGAATTCATCGAGTACGCGGCACCCGATCCGGTCGCCATGGGCAAGGTGTTCGAGCGCATGGGTTTCAAGGCCGTGGCCAAGCACCGCCACAAGAATGTGCTGCTGTATCGCCAGGGCACCATCAATTTCATCCTGAACGCCGAGCCCGACTCGTTTGCGCAGAAGTTCGCGCGCGAGCACGGCCCGAGCGTGTGCGCCATCGCCTTCCGCGTGCAGGACGCCAAGCAAGCCTACGAACGCGCCACCGCACTCGGCGCCTGGGGCTTTGCCGACAAGGCCGGCCCGGGCGAACTGAACATTCCCGCCATCAAGGGCATCGGCGACAGCCTGATCTACCTGGTGGACCGCTGGCCCGGCAAGAACGGCGCGAAGCCCGGCGACATCGGCAACATCGGCTTCTACGACGTCGACTTCGAGGCGCTGCCCGGCGTCGCGCCCGAGCAGGCGCTCTCGCCGTTCGGCAACGGTCTGACCTACATCGACCACCTGACGCACAACGTGTATCGCGGCCGCATGAACGTCTGGGCCGGCTTCTACGAGAAGCTCTTCAACTTCCGCGAGATCAAGTACTTCGACATCGAAGGCCAGGTGACGGGCGTGAAGAGCAAGGCCATGACCAGCCCCTGCGGCAAGATCCGCATCCCGATCAACGAAGAGGGCAAGGAGCAGGCCGGCCAGATCCAAGAGTACCTGGACATGTACAAGGGCGAAGGCATCCAGCACATCGCCATGGGCTCGGACGACCTCTACGCCACCGTCGACGCGCTGCGCGCCAACGGCGTCACGCTGCTGGACACCATCGACACGTACTACGAGCTGGTCGACAAGCGCATCCCCGGCCACGGCGAGAGCGTGGAAGAGCTGCACAAGCGCAAGATCCTGATCGACGGCAAGAAGGACGCCCTGCTGCTGCAGATCTTCAGCGAGAACCAGCTCGGCCCGATCTTCTTCGAATTCATCCAGCGCAAGGGCGACGACGGCTTCGGCAACGGCAACTTCAAGGCGCTGTTCGAGAGCATCGAGCTCGACCAGATGCGCCGCGGCGTGCTGAGCGCCGCAAAATAAGCGCTTCTTCATTGCTCCAGGAGCCCGGCATGCGCAGCACGTTTTCGATCGGCCTGACCTTCATCGCGGCGGCTGCCGCCGTTCTTTCAGGCTGCGCCATGCCGCCGGCGGCAACGCCGATGGCCGGCTCGCACCTGGACGCGGTGCAAAAGGCCGCCGTGCTGCGCATCTGCACGCCGGGCGACTACAAGCCCTTCAGCTTCCAGAAGGCCGACGGGGCCTTCGAGGGCATCGACGTCGACCTCATGACGGGCTTCAGCGCCAGCCTCGGCGCAAAGCCGGAGTGGATCAAGACCACCTGGGCCAACCTGCTGCCCGACCTTGCCGCCGGCAAGTGCGACATCGCGGTGGGTGGCGTCTCGGTCACCACCGACCGGCAAAAGCGCGCCTTCTTCAGCGCGCCCTACATGGTCAACGGCAAGACGCCCATCGCACGCTGCGCCGACGTGGCCAAGTACCAGAGCGTGGCCGACATCGACAAGCCGTCGGTGCGTGTCATCTTCAATCCGGGCGGCAGCAACGAACGCTTCGCCCGCGCCAATTTCAAGCAGGCCAAACTCACGCTGCACGGCGAGAACGTGACGATCTTCGACGAGATCCTCGCGAACCGCGCCGATGTGTTCGTCACCGAGGCGGCCGAGGCCATCACGCAGCAGAAGCTCAAGCCGGGCCTGTGCGCGATCAATCCCGACAAGCCGCTGCAGTACGGCGAGATGGCCTGGATGCTGCCGCGCGACGACGTGGCATTCAAATCGTACGTCGACCAGTGGCTGCACCTGCAGCAGGCCGGCGGCGACTTCCAGCGCACGATGGACCGCTGGCTCAAGTAACCCTTCTTCTCCGAGATCGTTTTCCATGGACTCCCCCGCCGCAGCAGTTGTCACCCCCGCCGTGTATGGCGCCTCGGACCGCCCGCCGCGCGGCGACTACTCGCGCGGCGGCACCGTGCTGGCCGACTACACCTGCCCGCAGGACTGGGCGAGCTACACGGCCGCCGACCATGACACCTACAAGCGGCTCTACGAGCGGCAGGCCGCGCAATTGCCGGGGCTGGCCTGCGATGCCTTCATCAAGGCGCTGCCGTCGCTGGGCGTGAAGGACCGCATCCCGCGCTTCGAAGAACTCAACGAGCGGCTGCATCGCGCAACCGGCTGGGAGATCGTGGCGGTGCCGGGACTGATTCCCGAGCTGCCGTTCTTCACGCTGCTCGCGAACCGCAAGTTTCCGGTGACCGACTGGATCCGCAAGCCCGAGGAGTTCGACTACATCGTCGAACCCGACGTTTTCCACGACCTGTTCGGCCATGTGCCGATGCTGTTCGACCCGACCTTCGCCGACTATGTGCAGCGCTATGGCGCGGGTGGCATCAAGGCGCACGAGCTGGGTGCCGGCGAAAAGCTCGCGCGGCTGTATTGGTACACGGTGGAGTTCGGGCTGATCCGCCAGCCGGACGGCCTGCGCGCATACGGCGCCGGCATCCTCAGCTCGGTGGGCGAGCTGAAGCACGCGGTGCTCAGCGAAGAGCCGCTCAGGCTGCCGATCGACCTGCTGCGCGCCATGCGCACGCGCTACAAGATCGACACCTACCAGGCCAACTACTTCGTGATCGAAAGCTTCGCGCAGCTCTTCGACCTCACGGCGCCCGACTTCACGCCGCTGTACGAAGCGCTCGAGGTCGCCACCGACATCGAGGCCGGCGTGCTGCTGCCAGGCGAGACGGGCAAGGCCTGAGCCATTCGGTCGCCGCGCGGCTATCGCGCGCGCGACAGCGCAAGCCCGTTCCCTAGGACAAGCCCGCTGGCGGCGGAGGCGCACTGCCTCCCACAATCCGCGCCAAAGGAGCTTGCATGCAGACATCCGCGCGACAAAACTATCCTGCCGGCGTACCGCACGAGATTCATCCCGAGCAGTACCGGTCCTTGCCCCACATGTTCGAGGAAGCCTTCGGCCGCTATGCCGACCGGCCGTTCTCGGTCTGCATGGAGCGTTGGATGTCTTTTGGCGAACTCGACACGCTGTCGAAGGCGCTCGGCGCGTGGCTGCAGTCGCGCGGGCTCGAGCCGGGAGCGCGCGTGGCGATCATGCTGCCCAATATTCCGCAATTCGCGGTCACGATGTGCGGCGTGCTGCGCGCGGGCTACACATGCGTGAACGTCAATCCGCTGTACACGGCGCGCGAGCTGGAGCATCAGCTGAAGGATTCGGGCGCGACGGCCATCGTCATTCTCGAGAACTTCGCGTCGACGCTTGAAAAAGTGATCGAGCGCACGCCCGTGAAGCATGTGGTCGTGACGTCGATGGGCGACCTGCTCGGCGGCCTGTACGGCGCGTGGATCACGATCGCGGTGCGGCATCTGGCGAAGATCGTGCCGGCCTACAAGCTGCCCCTGAGCGACGAGCGCTCGGTCACGGCTTTCACGCAGGCGATCACCGAGGGACGCGGCCGCACGCTGGGGCCCGACCGCAGCACGCTCGACTCCGTCGCATTCCTGCAGTACACGGGCGGAACGACGGGTTTGTCGAAGGGCGCGGTGCTGACGCATCGCAACATCGTCGCCGCGACACTGCAGGCCGAAGCCTGGTTCACGCCGGCACTCGAACGTGCCGGCGACCTGTCGAAGGTCAACAGCATCGCGGCCCTGCCGCTGTATCACATCTTCGCGCTGACGCTGTGCCTGCTGGCGATCCGGCAGGGCTCTCACATGACGCTGATCCCTAACCCGCGCGACTTCAACAAGTTCATTGCGGTGCTGAAGAAGCGGCCCTTCCACATGCTGCCCGCGGTGAACACGCTGTTCAATGCGCTGTTGATGCATCCGGAATTCAAGACGCTCGATTTCTCGACGCTGTTCGTTTCGCAGGCGGGAGGCATGGCGGCCTCTGAAGGAACGGCACGCAAGTGGTTTGAGGTCACCGGCTGCCCGATGATCGAGGGCTGGGGAATGAGCGAGACCTGCGCGATCGGGACGAACAACCCCGTGTCAAACACCGAGTTCACTGGGACGATCGGGCTGCCGCTGCCGAGTATCGAGATCGCGATCAAGGACGACGAAGGCAATTCACTCCCCGTGGGGCAGTCCGGCGAACTCTGCATCAAGGGCCCCAACGTGATGGTGGGCTACTACAACCAGCCCGCCGAGACCGCAGCGGCGTTCACGGCAGATGGCTTCATGCGGACTGGCGATATCGCGGTGATGCAGGAAGATGGCTACAGCCGGATCGTCGATCGCAAGAAAGACATGATCCTGGTGAGCGGCTTCAACGTGTTTCCGAACGAGCTGGAAAACGTGATTTCGCTCTGCCCCGGGGTCGTCGAATGCGCGGCTGTGGGTGTACCCGACGAGAAGCAGGGAGAGGCGATCAAGGTGTTCGTGGTGCGAAGGGACCCGGCATTGACCGAGGACGCGGTGCTCCAGTATTGCCACTCGCAGCTCACCGGCTACAAGCGGCCCAAGCACATCGAGTTTCGGGAGTCGCTGCCGAAGACGAATGTGGGGAAGATCCTGCGGCGGGAGCTTCGCGCCAGCGCGGGCGCCTGAATGAGCCAATCGTCGGCAAGCGCCGGTCTTCCGGCGAACGTAATCGTGCTCGAGCGGGGATGGCTTTCTTCGAACAACATCTTGTTCCTGGGCGCCCACGAGACAGCAGTGGTCGACACCGGATATGCCACGCATGCGGAGCAGACGGTGGCACTGGTCGAGTCGGTGCTTGGAGATCGGGCGCTTGATCGCATCCTGAATACGCATCTGCATAGCGATCACTGCGGAGGCAACTCGGCGCTGGAGGAACGCTATCCATCGGTTCGCATCGAGATACCGCTTGGCGAGGCGGCGCTGGTGGAGCGGTGGGACGAAAGCGGCCTGAGTTTTTTGGCGACGGGACAGACTTGCCCGCGGTTCGGCTTCGGCGGACTATTGCAACCGGACACCGAGTGCATGCTGGGTGACAGGCCGTGGCAGGTTCATGCGGCACCTGGGCACGATCCGCACTCGATCATCTTGTTCGATGCAGCATCGCGAACGCTGATCTCCGCGGATGCGCTGTGGGAACACGGATTCGGGATTGCTTTTCCTGAGCTTGCTGGCGAGCCTTCATTCGGGGACATGGCGGCAACGCTGGACTTGATCGAATCGCTTGAGCCCTTGCGGGTGATTCCAGGACACGGTGCGATCTTCGACGACGTCAGCAAAGCTCTTTCTGTCGCACGCAAGCGCCTCGACGGATTGCTGCGCGATCCAGTCAAGCACGCGCGGCATGCGATCAAGGTGCTGATGAAATTCAAGCTGCTGGAAATGCAGGTTATGGCTCTCGAGGAATGGCGGCTGTGGCTGCACAGTACGCCGTACTTGGCCATGATTCATGCCCGGTTCTTTGGAGGCGTCGAATTCGATCAACTTACCGCTGATATCTTGCAGGAATTGATTGCGGCGGGAGCTGCGGAGAAAGACAAGATCGCGATTCGCAATCTTTGAAAGATGGGGCGTATTTGTCTGCTCGCGCAAAGCAAAAAACCCCAGTCATTTCTGACTGGGGTTTTCTGGGCTGTAAGAGCCTGACGATGACCTACTTTCACACGGGAACCCGCACTATCATCGGCGCTGAGTCGTTTCACTGTCCTGTTCGGGATGGGAAGGAGTGGTACCAACTCGCTATGGTCATCAGGCATAAAGGGTTGTCTGGTTGATCGGGAGATCAACCGGACGAATTCATAGAGTTTGGAATCAGCTTTTGGCGAATTGTTTTGAATGCGTCAACTTGGCATAACACCTTGATCTGTATTTTGATCAAAGTTATAGGGTCAAGCCGCACGAGCAATTAGTATCAGTTAGCTTAACGCATTACTGCGCTTCCACACCTGACCTATCAACGTCCTGGTCTTGAACGACTCTTCAGGGGGCTCAAGGCCCCGGCAGATCTCATCTTGAAACGAGTTTCCCGCTTAGATGCTTTCAGCGGTTATCTCTTCCACACTTAGCTACTCGGCAATGCCACTGGCGTGACAACCGATACACCAGAGGTGTGTCCACTCCGGTCCTCTCGTACTAGGAGCAGGCTTCCTCAAATCTGCAGCGCCCACGGAAGATAGGGACCAAACTGTCTCACGACGTTTTAAACCCAGCTCACGTACCTCTTTAAATGGCGAACAGCCATACCCTTGGGACCGGCTACAGCCCCAGGATGAGATGAGCCGACATCGAGGTGCCAAACACCGCCGTCGATATGAACTCTTGGGCGGTATCAGCCTGTTATCCCCAGAGTACCTTTTATCCGTTGAGCGATGGCCCTTCCATACAGAACCACCGGATCACTATGTCCTGCTTTCGCATCTGCTCGACTTGTCAGTCTCGCAGTTAAGCACGCTTATGCCATTGCACTATCGTCACGATGTCCGACCGTAACTAGCGTACCTTCGAACTCCTCCGTTACGCTTTGGGAGGAGACCGCCCCAGTCAAACTGCCTACCATGCACTGTCCCCGATCCAGATAATGGACCTAGGTTAGAACCTCAAACACACCAGGGTGGTATTTCAACGTTGGCTCCACAAGATCTAGCGACCCTGCTTCAAAGCCTCCCACCTATCCTACACAGATCTGTTCAAAGTCCAATACAAAGCTACAGT